>JAICLD010000201.1 GCA_025927595.1 Nocardioidaceae bacterium
GAAGGGAAGGGGGTGCACGCATGACCAGCTCCGACTGGGCCAACAAGGACTTCTACCGGGTCCTCGGTGTGGACAAGGACGCGTCTGCGGCCGACATCAAGAAGGCCTACCGGAAGCTCGCGCGCGCCAGCCACCCCGACTCCCACCCCGGGGACACCGCCGCCGAGGAGCGGTTCAAGGCCGTCGCCGAGGCGTACGACGTCGTGGGCGACCCGGCCAAGCGCCGGGAGTACGACGAGCTGCGCTCCGGGCTCGGCGCCTTCGGGCCGTTCACGACCGGCGGCCCCGGGGCCGGCGGTCCCGGCGGCACGCCGTTCGACCTCAACGACCTCTTCGGCCAGGCCGGGGGGCGTGCGGGCAACGGCGGGTTCTCCGACCTGTTCGGCGGGATGTTCGGGGGTGGCGGCGCCCGGACCCGCACGGCGGCTCCGCGTCGCGGTGCCGACCTGGAGACCGAGGCCACGATCGGCTTCGCCGACTCCATCGAGGGCGTCACCGTGTCCCTGCGGCTCTCCTCCGACGCGCCGTGCCCGGACTGCTCCGGGACCGGTGCCCGGTCGGGGACCGTGCCGCGGGTCTGCCCGGACTGCGAGGGCGCCGGGATGCGCGCGGCGTCGGTGGGCGGCGCGTTCACGATGAACGAGACCTGCCCGACCTGCCGCGGTCGCGGCCTCCTCGTCGACGATCCCTGCCCGACCTGCCACGGCTCGGGCCGGGCCCTGTCGAACCGGACCATCTCCGCGCGGATCCCTGCCGGCGTCAAGGACGGGCAGCGGATCCGGCTGCGCGGCAAGGGCGCTCCCGGCGAGCGCGGCGGCCCGTCCGGCGACCTGTTCGTCACCGTGCACGTCGCCGACCACCCGCTGTTCGGCCGGCGCGGCGACAACCTGACGCTGTCCGCCCCGGTCAGCTTCGACGAGGCCGCGCTCGGCGCCGAGATCAAGGTCCCCACCCTCGGCGGGGCGCCGGTCACCCTGAAGATCCCGCCGGGCACGCCCAACGGGCGGTCCTTCCGCGTCCGGGGCCGGGGCGTCCGGCGTGGCGGCAGCGGCACGGGCGCCGGCAGCACCGGCGACCTGATCGTCACCGTCGAGGTACAGGTGCCCGCGGTCCTCGACGCCAAGGCGCGCAAGGCGGTCGAGGCCTACCGCGACGCCACCGGCGGCTCCGACCTCCGCGCCAACCTGTTCGACGCGCGGTCCCGTCCGGGGGGCGCGTCGTGAGCGGCCCCCGGCGGGCGGCGCCCGGGGTTCCCGGCGTGCCGAGCCCCGATGCGCCGGTCTTCGTCATCAGCGTCGCGGCGGAGCTCACCGGGCTGCACCCGCAGACCCTGCGCAGCTACGACCGGATCGGCCTGGTCAGCCCGGGCCGCACGGGCGGCGGCGGCCGGCGGTACTCCTGGCGCGACATCGAGCTCCTGCGCGAGGTCGCCGACCTGACCGCCACCGGGATCGGTCTCGCGGGCGTCCGCCGGATCCTCGACCTCGAGCTCCAGGTGGAGGCGCTCCGCGGCCGGGTCGCCGAGCTCGAGCAGGACCTCGCCGCCGCGGACTTCGCGCTGAGGCACGCGGCGACCGCCCCGCGCGAGCCGGTCCGGTCGAACCTGCCCGCCGTCCGTCCCGCCGTCGCCGACGCCCGCGCGGTCACCGTGTGGCGCCGCGGCCGCCCCTGACCGGCAGCACCGTCTCGCCGGCTCGGCAGCACCGTCGCGCCGCCGGTCGCCGACCGAACGGTCACTCTCGATCTGACCCGTTGTGACCAGGTCCTCCCGTTCGAGCAGGAGCGAAGCGCCGTTCCTCTAGCCTGAACCCGTATTGTCCGGTTGAGGGGGTTCTGGCATGGTTTGGTGGCGCACACGTGCGGTCACGTCCGCGACGGCGGCGCTCGTCGCGTCGATGGCGCTGGGGGCACTCGGCGCGGCCCCGGCCGACGCCGCGATGGCGGCCCCGACCGCACTGGCCCCGACCGGCGCCGGCAACGACCACACCCCGCTCCTCAGCTGGGCCCGGGTGTCCGGTGCGGTCCGCTACGAGGTCCAGGTGTCGCGCGCGTCGACGTACGACGGGAGCAACGTGGTCTACGACCGCTCGACGACCAACCGTCGCGCGTCCGTCTCCACGCGGCTGCCCACCGGGCTCGCCTACTGGCGGGTGCGCGGGATCAGCTCCACCGGGGTCAACGGCTCCTGGGGGTCCGCCACGGTCAACGTGACCCCGCAGGCCGGCCCCACGCCGCTCGGCCCGGCCAACGACCCTGACGGGACCCACGAGCTCGCGCAGCCGGGCAACCCGCCGCTGCTCCGCTGGACGCCCGTCGCCGGGGCGGCCCAGTACACCGTCGAGGTGGACACCGAGAGCGACTTCATCGGGGCCAGCACCTACCGGACCTCGACGACCTCGAACGTCGTGCCGGACGCGAAGGTCGGCGGCAGGTACTACTGGCACGTCAGCGCGCAGATGACCGGAACCACGAGCAGACGGCCTGGTCGCCCGTCTGGACGTACAAGATCGGCACTCTCGCGCCGGTCACGGTGACCTCGCCCGCCGACGACGCGGACACCGGCCTCACCGACGTCGTCCTCGACTGGGACCCGGTCCCGGGCGCGCGGGAGTACCAGCTGCGGGTCGACAACGACGTCGACTTCAACAGCCCGATCGACACGACCAGGGTTCAGTCGACGCGCTACTCGCCGCCGGCGACCTACCGCAACGACCAGTACTACTGGTAGGTGCGGGCGGTCAACCTCAACGGGGAGTACCGCGACTGGGAGAGCCTGCCGAAGCCGCAGTTCAAGCGGTCCTGGCCGGAGCGTCCGACCCTGCAGTACCCCGCCGACAGCCTCACCCCGGTCGGCGACGACTTCTACTACCAGTGGACGCCGGTCCCGCACGCCTCCTTCTACCGGCTGGAGGTGGGCAGCGACCCGAACTTCTCACCGAACTCGTACGCCACCTGCCGTACCGACCAGACCACGTACACGCCGGGCGGCTCGGTGGGCGAGGGCTGCATGCCCGCGCAGGGTCAGCAGTACTTCTGGCGCGTGCTGCCCTACGACGCGCCGAGCAACATCCCGGGCCTGTACTCCGCCGTGCAGACGTTCACCTACTCCTCCGGGGCGGTGATGCAGGTCGCACCGGCGGACGGGGCGACGGTCGCGGTGCCGACCCTGTCCTGGCAGGCCTCGCAGGACGCCGAGCGCTACCGCGTCGAGATCAAGAACCCCGGCGGCGGTGTGGTCGCCTCGGTCGACACCTACGCGCTGTCGTGGACCCCGCCCGGCCGGCTCGACCCCAGCTCCGGGCCGTACACCTGGACGGTGCAGGCGATCGACGCCGATGGGAAGGTGTCACCGAGGTACGAGGGCCGCACCTTCAGCCTGGGCGGCTCGGCGACGACCGGCGCTGCCGCCCTGGCTCCGCTCACGCCCGTGGCGTCCAGCGGGAGCCAGCGGTTCCCCGCCCTGAGCTGGGAGCCGATGGCGGGCGCAGCGTACTACCAGGTGCGGATGGCGCCCACCGGGGCGATGTTCCGCTACAACGACGGCGACAGCCCGCTGCTGGGCACCCGCCTGGAGTACCCCGCCGCCACGGACTGGGGTTCGCGCTTCCTCTCCCCGGGCCGCTACGACTGGTGGGTGGAGGCCTACTCCTCGTCGAACACCGTGATCGGGACCGGCACCCGGGGCACGTTCGACATCCTCGACCTCAACGCCGTCGGCGGCCTCCAGGTGGCGCTCAACGGCACGGACCTCGACGCCGGCCGGGGGTGCCGGGCGCTGCTCCACGACACCACCCCGGGCGCGGCCCACACGTGCGACAACGCCCCGTCGACGCCGGTCCTGGACTGGGACCCGGTCCCGCAGGCGGCGTTCTACCTCGTGTACATGTCGAAGGACCGCAGCTTCACCAACCTGGTCTACAACGCCGAGTCGACCAGCAACAGCCGGTGGACCCCGTCGCAGGGCCACAACCCGAGCTCCCTGCCGGACAACACGGCCGGGCAGGCCTACTACTGGCTGGTGCGACCCTGCAATGCCTGGAACAAGTGCGCGCCCGACCCGCTCTCCACCCTCGACCCGTCGGACAGCTCGTTCTCGAAGCAGTCGCCGCAGGTCGCGCTGACCTCGCCCGCGGACGGCGGGAGCGCGGCGGACGACGTCCGCTTCGACTGGGTGGACTACCGGGACACGAACGCCGGCACCGCGAACCCGTGGTCGGGCAGCGGCGTGGCCTCGCAGCAGAGCGGCCAGCGCTACCGGATCGAGATCTCCCCGAAGGCGAACTTCGCCTCCGAGGTGTACGCCAGGGAGGTCGACCAGACGACGTTCACGCCGTACGACGACACCCTGCCCGAGGGCACGCTGTACTGGCGGGTGCAGGCGATCGACCAGGCCGGGAACCACCTGCGCTGGTCCGACACGCGCTCGTTCAGCAAGGCCAGCCCCAAGCCGGTGCTCACCTCGCCGACCGCCGCCGCCGTGGCTCCCACCACCCCGGCGTTCCAGTGGGACGCGCTCAGCTTCGCCGGGTCCTACCAGCTCGAGGTCTACAAGAACAACGACACCGCGTTCAGCGACGCGAACCGGGTGGTCTCGGCCACCGTGACGCAGGTCGCCTACACCCTCGACCAGCCGTTGGCGCCCTCGGCGTCGTCCTACGTCTGGCGGGTCCGTCGGATGGACTCGCGCGGCAGGCCGGGCGCGTGGTCCCAGACCGGGAGGTTCACGGTGTCCAGCAGCGCGCCGGCGCTGGCCTACCCGACCAGCGGCGGGTACGTCTCCCATGCGGACGTCTACTTCACCTGGGAGCAGGTGCAGGGTGCGACCCGCTACCACTTCGAGCGCCGGGTCGCCAACAGCAGCGGCAACGTCGAGCAGGCGGACACGCCGGGCACCTCGTGGACGAGCGACGACATCTCCGACGGGAGCTGGGAGTGGCGGGTGTCGGCGTTCGACAACGCGAACAACCTGCTCGGCACGACCGCCTGGCGGGCGTTCAGGGTGGACGGCACCCGGCCGACCGTGACCTCGAAGTCGCCCGCGTCCTCGGGGTCGCGGACCGCGAGCTTCGTGGCGAGGTTCAGCGAGCCCGTGACGGGTGTCTCGGGGACGACCATGCGGCTGTTCGTGCGCGGCGGCACCAGGGCGGTGGCTGCCCGGGTGACGGTGGACGCGGCGCGGCGCACCGCCACGCTGAACCCGACGGCGAGCCTGACGTCCGGGAAGTACTACGTGGTCAAGCTGACCGGCGCGAGCATCAAGGACGCCGCTGGGAACACCCTGGTGGCGCCGTCCTGGACGGTGCGGGCCAAGTAGCCGGCGACCGCCCCGCTCGCCGGGCGGCGGGGCGGGGCGGTCGTCGGTTCGGGGCGCCGTCGGGAGGGCCCCAGGACCGGCGCCGAGTACAGTTGAGCGGAATGAACTCAACTTTCTTGACGTTGTGACGGTGTCGGGCCGGCTGCGGCCCGACGTCCTGGAGACCACTGTTCGGAGGAAGCGCCGCTGATGGACGCAACGAAGTTCACCACCCGTAGCCAGCAGGCGATCAACGCCGCCATCGAGTCCGCCGCCACCGCGGGCCACGCCCAGGTCGAGGCCGTCCACCTGCTCGACGCGCTGCTGGCGCAGCCCGAGGGGATCATCCACCCTCTGCTGCAGGCCGTCGGCGCGCAGCCGGCCGCCGTGCAGGCCGCCACCCGTCGCGAGATCGGCCGGCTGCCCCGGGCCTCCGGCTCGTCGGTCGCCGCGCCGTCGTACTCCCGTGCCGCCCTGCAGGTCCTGGCGCAGGCCAACGTGATCGCCCGGGAGATGGACGACGAGTACACCTCGACCGAGCACCTGCTCATCGCCACCGCGACCGTCGA
>JAICLD010000072.1 GCA_025927595.1 Nocardioidaceae bacterium
CTCGGGCGCGACGTGGGTCTCGATCCACCACGGCGGCGGCGTCGGCATGGGCCGCTCCATCCACGCCGGCCAGGTCACCGTCGCCGACGGCACCGACCTGGCCGCGCAGAAGATCGAGCGGGTGCTCACCAACGACCCGGGGACCGGCGTGCTGCGGCACGTCGACGCCGGCTACGACCGGGCCGTCGCGACCGCCGCCGAGCGCGGCGTCCGCGTCCCCATGCAGGACCGCTGAGACGGCGCGTCTGGCGAGCCGGGGACCGCTGAGACGGCGCGTCTGGCGAGCCGGTCAGCGGCGGTGCCACCAGCGGCGTCGCCGGTGGGACAGCTCCTCCTGCGCGAGGCGCTCGGCGCGACGCCGGCGGCCCTCCTCCACCCGGGCGGTACGACGGGCGCGCCAGCGTTCCACCTCGCCGTCGGGCTCACGGGTCCTGGTGATCACCGGCGGGCCGCCCTGGAGCTGACGGCGCGCCTCGACGACCCGGCGGTTGAAGTCCTCGACCAGGCGGCGGACCCCCTCCTCGGTGGCCTCCCGGTCGAGGGTGTCGTCGAGCTCGGCGTCCTCCCGGCGCAGCCCGATGGCCGGCGGCGCCACGTTGCTCAGCTTCTCCCGCTCGATCAGCCGCTTGACCCACCAGTCCGGGTCGTGGGTGTCGGGGAGGTCCAGAGGCTTGCCGGCGCCGGGCAGGTTGTCGAAGTCGCCGCGCTCCATCGCCTTGCGGACCTGGAGGTCGACCCACAGCGTCTGCTGCTCGAGCCGCCGCGAGCCAGCGCCGTCGTCCTCGTCCCGGCGGTCGGCGCCGTCGGCACCGTCGGCACCGTCGGAACCGGGAGGGCACTCCTCCTCCGGCGGCTCGGGGACGACGCCGAAGCGCGTCGTCGCGGCGCGGCGGAGCCGGCGCTGCTCGTCGGGGTCGCGCGGGTCCACGGGGCCGCCTGCGTCAGCCCGGGGTCTGGCTGGACTCGTGCCGGGTGCCCTCCGGGTCGTCCGTGCGCTCGTCGGACTCCTCGAGGATCGCCTCGGCCTGGTCGTGCGGGTCGTCGCTGCCGGCCGCCAGCTCCTCGGGAAGCAGGTCCGCGCGGCGGTCGACCCGGGCGTCGTCGGCTGGCTCGGTCATGGCCCCGACGGTACCTCGCGGTGCCGGGAGCGCCCCGGCCGCTCGGTCGGCTCAGGCCGCCGGGTCCAGGCTCCTGCCGTCCTCGTCCTCGTGCTCTCCGCCGTCGGCGGCGGCGACGGCGATCGCGCTCCGGCGGGCCGGCGACGGCTCGGGGTAGATGCCACGGACCCGGGCGCGACGGTTGCGCCCCTGGAGCCAGTCCGAGGGATAGACCTTGGGCAGCATCTTGGCGACGGCCAGGGCGCCGTACATCACGGTGTTGATCGCGACGAACGCCGCGAGCACCGCGAACAGCTGCGAGTGCAGCAACGAGGCGGGCAGCAGGTGCCCGAGGAGGACCGGGGCCGCCGGCATCGGGTCAGCCCACCAGCGCGGGGGACGAGCCCCGGGTCCGGGTGACGTGCTTCCAGCCGGGCGGGCGGCCCAGCGAGATGTCGACGATGCCCTTGACGAACACGACGTTGAGGAAGGCCGCGAAGACCAGCTCGGGGAGGAGCGTGACCGCGAGCAGCCGGGCCCGCCACCCGCCCTTCCAGACCGTGACGACCCGCTCCACGACGAAGACGGCCCCGAGCCCGGTCCAGAACGGGAACCAGACCCAGTGCTCCATGGACAGCACGGTCAGGACGGCGAGCAGCAGGTAGGCGCCGAGGGCGATGACGCCGTACCCGATGCCGAGCTGCTGGGCCCAGTAGCGGAAGGTCTGCGGCGTGACCCCGTAGGCGCCGAGGTTCTCCAGCGCGCCCCGCTGCCAGCGCAGCCGCTGCGCCCACAGCGCGCGCCAGGTGGGCATCACCTCGGTGACCACGGAGCAGTCGGCCGGTGACACCATGAGGCCTCCCAGGGACTTCAGCGCGATCGTGAGCTCGTTGTCCTCGGTGAGCGCCGCGGTGTCGTAGACGTCGCCGGGCGTGCCGGGGATCGACCGGCCGCGGCTCCACGCGACCGTGCGCAGGGCGACCGGGCGGAACAGGGAGGCGGTGCCGGTCAGCACGAAGACGCGGCCGCGACGGCGGCGCATCTCGCGGGCGTAGCGGATGTACTCGTTGCGCTGGAACTGGCCGAGCAGCCCCTCGCCCTCCTCGCCGTGGAAGAGCCCGCCGACCGCCATCAGCGCCCGGTCGGCGGTGAACCGCCCGACCGCGGCCTCGAGGAACCCGGGGTCCAGGACCGTGTCGGCGTCCATGACCATCACGACGTCGTTGTCGCCCTGCTGCGGCAGGACGCGGGTGAGCGCCTGGTTGAGGGCGCCGGCCTTCTTCTGGGTGTTGCCCACGGACTCGAGCACCTCGACCCCCGCGCGGCGGGCGACGTCGACGGTCAGGTCGGTGCAGTTGTCCGCGACCACGACGACCCGCTCGGGCGGGTGCGACTGGGACAGCAGGGAGGCGATCGTCTGGCCCAGCGAGGCCTGCTCGTCGTGGGCGGGGATCAGCACGGTCACGGTGACCGGTCCCGCGAAGACCCCTTCCGTCGCCGCCATGGCGACCTTCGGCGCCAGCGGCGTGGCCCGGTCGTTCGAGGACCGGCGGGACCGGTTGGCGATGCGACGCTCCAGCACCGCGATCCCCACGGCGAACAGCACGGCGAGCGCGGCGGCCGCCGCCAGCACCCGGACGGCGGGCGCCTCGGTGTCGTAGAGCACCCGCCAGCCACCCGGGAGCACCTTCTGCGAGGGCCGGTGCACCGGGCTCGGGTCTCCGGCGGAGACGGCGAACCACAGCAGGGCGGCCGCGCCCGCGGCCGAGCCCAGGATCACCAGGCCGATGGCCCGCTGGAACCTGCCGAGCTGCACGTCCGGGTCCGTCCTGTCGAGGGCGAGTGCTCCCCTCATCGGCAGGACGGGGACGAACCTGAGCGGTCGCCGCCCGTGAGCCGTGTCTCGCATCCGAGACGCCGCGGCGCAGCCGCCAATTGACCGGGACCGCCCGGCTTCAGTGGACTACAGGCATGCCCTCACCAGCCGCCGCGGTGCACGACGTCCTCGAGCGGGCGGCGGCGGCGCCGAGCGGGCGACCCGGCCGCGCCGGTGCCCCCGCCGTCCTCCGGCAGGTGGCCGACCGTCACGGCACCGACCGGCGCGTAGCCCTCCGGGACGCCGAACTCGGCGCGGAACGCCGCGGTGCGCGCGGGCGGCACGCCGAAGAAGCACCCTCCGAGGCCCTCGTCCACGGCGGTCTGGAGGATCAGCAGGGCCGCCATCCCGGTGTCCACGTGCCAGTAGGGCACCGGCCAGCGGGCCTCGTCGCGGTCGGTCCAGCCCTTGTCCGGCTCGCAGTAGCGGTCGAGGTAGGCGTCCCGGTGGGACAGCGCCACGATGACGACGGGGGCGGTCCGCATCCCGTCCAGCCACGGGCCGGTGGCCTCCGCGTCGGTGGTCGCCGCCCAGAAGCGGCCGACGTCGCGGGCGGTGTCGAGGACGACGAACGCCCAGCCCTGGCTGAACCCGGCGCTCGGCGCCCGGGTCGCGTTCGAGAGCATGCGATCGACGGCGGCGGGATCGACCGGTCGCTCGGCGTAGCGGCGCACCATCCGGCGCCGGCGGACCACGTCCTGGAACTCCATGGGAGCGATGATGACGCCTGACTTCGAGCAGATGTGGCGCGACCTCGTGCCCGTCGGCCGGTCCGCGACCACGGGCGGCTACCGGCGCCAGCCGTTCGCCGCCGCGGAGCGCGAGTGCGTGGCCTGGTTCGTCGAGCAGGCGCAGGCCCGTGGGCTCTCCGTCGAGCGGGACCGCTTCGGGAACCTCGTCGCCTGGTGGCGGCCCGAGCAGGCTGCCGGGCGGGACGCGGTGCTGACCGGCTCCCACCTCGACTCCGTCCTCGACGGCGGGGCGTACGACGGACCGCTCGGCGTGGTCTCGGCGCTGGCGGCCGTCGACGCGCTCCGGGACCGCGGCGTGACGCCGGCCCGGCCGCTCGGCGTCGGGGTGTTCGTCGAGGAGGAGGGGTCGCGCTTCGGCCTGGCCTGCCTCGGCTCCCGGCTCGCGACCGGTGCGACGACGTGGGACCGGGCCCGCGGGCTGCGGGACCGCGACGGGGTCGCCCTCGAGGACGCGATGGCCGGCGCGGAGGTCGGGTCGGCGGACCTGCTCGAGGGGGTCGGCTGCTTCGTGGAGCTGCACGTCGAGCAGGGCCGCGACCTCGTCGACCGTGACGTCCCGGTCGGCGTCGCGAGCGGCATCTGGCCGCACGGGCGCTACCGCTTCGACTTCACCGGCGAGGCGAACCACGCCGGCACCACCCGCATGGAGGACCGGCACGACCCGATGCTCGGCTACGCCGTGACGGCGCTCGCGGCCCACAAGCAGGCCCGGCTCTCCGGCGGCCGCGCGACGTTCGGGCGTCTCGACGTGCTCCCCGGTGCGACGAACGCCGTGCCGTCGCAGGTGACCGCCTGGCTCGACGCCCGCGCCGACACCGCCGAGCACCTCGACGCGCTCGTCGGCTCCGTGGCGCGGATGGCCCAGGAGCGGACCGACCGCGACGGGACCTCGGTGACGGTGACCGCGGAGTCGGTGTCGGGCCCGGTCGAGTTCGACCGCGACCTGGCCCGGAGGGTTGCCGGGGCGCGGAGCCGTCCCGCGATCCCCACCATGGCCGGCCACGACGCCGGCGTGCTGTCGACGGCGGGGATCCCGACCGCGATGCTGTTCGTGCGCAACCCGACCGGGGTCTCGCACAGCCCGGCCGAGCACGCCGGGACCGCCGACTGCCTCGCCGGCGTCGACGCGCTCACGGCCGCCCTCCAGGAGCTCACCGCGTGAGGAGCTACTGGCTGGAGCGGGCCTGGACCGGCCGGGGGCCCGTCCGCGACGGGCTCCTGGTCGACGTCGAGGACGGGCGGTTCACGGCCGTGCGCTCCGGTCCTCCCGGCCAGGCGACGCGGCTCCTCGGCCTGACGCTGCCCGGCCTCGCGAACTGCCACAGCCACGCCTTCCACCGCGCGCTGCGGGGCCGCACCCAGCTCGGGCGCGGCACCTTCTGGACCTGGCGGACCCGCATGTACGACGTCGCCGAGCGGCTCACGCCGGACCGCTACTTCGCGCTCGCGCGGGCGACGTACCGCGAGATGGTCGCGACCGGGATCACCGGGGTGGGCGAGTTCCACTACCTGCACCACGGGCCGGGCGGGACGCCGTACGACGACCCGAACGTCATGGGCGACGCGCTGCTCGCCGCGGCGCGTGAGGCCGGGATCCGGCTGACCCTGCTGGACACCTGCTACCTCGGGTCGGGGTTCGGCGCCCCGCCGGAGGGGGTGCAGGAGCGGTTCAGCGACGGCACCGCCGAGCGGTGGGCCGAGCGCGCCTCCCGCCGAGGGGTCACCTGGTCAGCGGGAAGCGCCGTGTCGCCCGGAGGAGGTGACCCCTCGGCGCGGGTGGGCGCCGCGGTGCACTCGGTCCGGGCCGTCCCCCGCGACCAGGTCCCGGTCGTCGCCGCCTGGGCCCGCGACCGCGGAGCGCCGCTGCACGCGCACCTGTCCGAGCAGGTCGCCGAGAACGAGGCCTGCCGGGCCGCCTACGGGATCACCCCCACCGACGTGCTCGCCGAGGCCGGCGCCCTCGGGCCCCTGACCAGCGCCGTGCACGCGACGCACCTGACCGACCGGGACGTGGCCCTGCTCGGCGGCAGCGGGACCTCCGCGTGCTTCTGCCCGACCACCGAGCGCGACCTCGGCGACGGCGTCGGGCCCTCGCGGCGGCTGCGCGACGCCGGGTCCCCGCTCACCGTGGGCTCGGACAGCCACGCCGTCATCGACCTGTTCGAGGAGATGCGCGCGGTGGAGCTCGACGAGCGCCTCGCCACCCAGGAGCGCGGGCACTGGCCGGCCGCCGAGCTGCTGGACGCCGCCACCGGCGACGGCCACCGCTCCCTCGGCTTCCCCGACGCCGGCCGCATCGAGCCCGGGGCCCGCGCGGACCTGGTCACGCTCGACACCGCCTCGGTGCGCACCGCCGGGACCGGGGCCGACGAGGCGACCGCCGTGTTCGCGGCCTCCGGCGCCGACGTCGTGCGCGTGCTGCGCGACGGCGTGGACGTCACCGTCGACCGTGCCGAGGTCGGTGCCGAGCTGGACCGGGCGGTCCGCGCCCTCGAGGAGGACTGACATGGTGTCCCTGCTGCTCACCGGGATCGGCGAGCTCACCACCCACGACCCCGCGCACGGCGGTCCCCTGCCCGACGCCGCCCTCGTCGTCGAGGCCGGACGGGTCGCGTGGACCGGGTCGGCCCGCAGCGCGCCGGCCGCCGACGCGTCCTCCGACCTCGGTGGACGAGCCGTGGTGCCCGGCTTCGTCGACTCCCACAGCCACCTGGTCTTCGCCGGCGACCGGGCCGAGGAGTTCGCGGCCCGGATGACCGGGGCGTCGTACTCCGCCGGGGGGATCCGCACCACGGTCGCCGCCACCCGCGCCGCCACGGACGAGCAGCTGGCGGCGAACCTGGCCCGCCTCGTCGCCGAGATGCACCGTCAGGGCACCACGACGGTGGAGGTCAAGAGCGGCTACGGCCTGACCGTGCGCGACGAGGCCCGCAGCCTCGCCATCGCCCGCCAGGTCACCGACGAGACCACCTTCCTCGGCGCCCACGTCGTGCCTCCCGAGCTCGCCGACGACCCCGGGGCGTACGTCGACCTGGTGACCGGCCCCATGCTGGCGGCGTGCGCGCCGTACGCCCGCTGGGTCGACGTGTTCTGCGAGCGGGGCGCCTTCGACGCCGACCAGGCGCGGGCCGTGCTGGCGGCCGGGGCCGCCAGGGGCCTGCGCGGCCGGATGCACGCCAACCAGCTCGGTCCCGGGCCCGGCGTCCGGCTCGCCTGCGAGCTCGGGCTCGCCGCCGTGGACCACTGCACCTACCTCTCCGACGACGACGTGGACGCGCTCGCCGCCTCCGGGACCACCGCCACGCTGCTGCCCGGCGTGGAGTTCTCCACCCGTTCGCCCTACCCGGACGCCCGCCGGCTCCTCGACGCCGGCTGCTACGTCGCGCTCGCCAGCGACTGCAACCCCGGGTCCTGCTACACCTCCTCGATGCCGCTGTGCATCGCGCTCGCGGTGCGGGAGATGGGGATGTCGCCCGCCGAGGCGCTGCACGCCGCCACCGCCGGGGGTGCTCGCGCGCTCGGCCGTGACGACGTCGGCCACCTCCGCGTCGGCGCCCGCGCCGACCTCGCCGTGCTCGAGGCGCCCTCGCACCTGCACCTGGCCTACCGGCCCGGGGTGCCGCTGGTGAGGCAGACGTTCGTGCGCGGCAGCGAGGAGCACGGGCCGGGCACCGGCCTGAGGTAGCGGCGCCCCGGAATAGGGATCGCTGCCGATGTCCGGGGCTACCTCAGGAGCACAGGATCGGGTCATCGAACCGACCTGAGGAGTCACGATGACCAGCACCATCTCCCCGTTCTGGGCCGCCGAGGTCGACTACCGGCTGGAGCGCGCCACCGAGCAGCTCCGCGGCCCCCGCGCCGGGCGCACCGCCCGGTTCGGCCGACCCGGACGCCGCACCCGGCCCGGCCACCGGGTGCCGCGCCGCCCGGTGCTGACCCTGCCGCCGTCGCGCCGGCGGCCGGCGGCGACCGCGCTCGGCGGCTGACCGGTGTGACGGCGCCGGCCGCCTCCCATCTGTCGGTCCTCGGCGAGATGATGGGCGGCGTGGCACCGCCGACCGGCACGACCCCCCCGATCCAGGGACGCGACCGTGAGCTCGCGCTGCTCGCCGAGCTGGCGGGCCTCGCCGGCGCGGCGCCGGCGCCCGCCCGGGCGCTCCTCGTGGCCGGGGACGCGGGGGTCGGGAAGACCCGGCTGCTGCGCGAGCTCGTCGACCGGGCCGTCGACGCCGGCCGGCGGGCTCTCGTGGGGCACTGCCTGGACTTCGGCGACAGCGCCCTGCCCTACCTGCCCTTCAGCGAGCTGTTCGGGCGGCTCGCCGGCGACGACCCCGACACCGCGGCGGCGCTCGTCGACTCCCATCCCGCGCTGAGCCACCTCCAGCCGGGTCGACGGCTGATCTCCGGGACGGCGGCCGACGGGGAGACCCTCGAGCGCGCGGACCTCTTCGACGCCGTCCACGACGCCCTCGAGCAGCTCGCCGAGCGGCAGCCGCTGCTCGTGGTCGTCGAGGACGTGCACTGGGCCGACCGGTCCACGCGCGACCTGCTGTCCTTCCTGTTCACCCGGTCCTTCCGCGGCCCGGTGACGGTCGTGGCGTCGTACCGCTCCGACGACCTGCACCGGCGGCACCCGCTCCGCGCGACCGCCGCCCAGTGGGCCCGCGTGCCGGGGGTGGACCGGCTCGTCCTCGAGCGGCTCCCGGACCCGGACGTGCGCCGCCTCGTGCAGACCCTGGTCCCGCCCGGCACGTCGGAGACCGACCTGCGTGCGATCGTGCGCCGCGCCGAGGGCAACGCGTTCTTCGCCGAGGAGCTGGCCGGGGCCACGGCCTCCGCCGGGGGAGGCGCAGGGCTCCCCGAGGACCTCGCCGACCTGCTCCTGGTGCGGCTGGACCGGCTCGAGGACGGCGCCCGGGAGGTGGTCCGGGCCGCCTCCTGCTCCGGCCGACGCGTCGGGCACCCGCTGCTCGCGGCGGTCGTGGGACAGGCCGGCGACGTCCTCGACGCGTCGCTGCGCGACGCCGTCGAGCGCAACGTGCTGGTCCGCGTCGGGGCGGACAGCTACGCGTTCCGGCACGCCCTGCTCGCGGAGGCGGTGTACGCCGACCTGCTGCCCGGCGAGCGGGCCCGGCTGCACGCCGCCTACACGGGGGCGCTGCGCAGCGGCCGGGCCGACGGCACCGCCGCCGAGCTCGCCAGGCACGCACGGCTCGCCCACGACCGCGAGACGGCGGTCCTGGCGAGCGTGCAGGCCGGTGACGAGGCGATGTCGGTCGGCGGCCCCCAGGAGGCGGCCCAGCACTACGAGGCGGCGCTGGAGCTGCTCGCGTCCGGCCCCTCCGGCGGTCCCGGCGGTCCCGGCGGTCCCGGCGGTCTCGACGGTCCCGACGACGCCGACCTCGCGGACCCGGCGGACCTGGCGGTCCGCGCCGCGGAGGCGCTGCTCGCCGCCGGCCACCCGGAGCGGGCGGTCAAGCTGGTGCGCGGAGCCCTGGCCCAGCTGCCGCAGGGGGTCTCCGGCGCCCGGCCGGAGCGTCGCTGCCGGCTGCTGGCCGCGATCGCCGCGGCCCGGCTCACGGTGGAGACCGCCGGCGACCCGCTCGAGACCACCACCGAGGCGCTGGCGCTGCTGCCGGACGAGCCGACCGCGCTGCGGGCCCGGCTGCTGAGCCTGCACGCCCGCGCTCTGGGCCGCCACGGCCGCGACGACGACGCGGCCCGTCAGGCGATGGAGGCGCTGGGCATCGCGCAGCGGCTGGACCTGGCCTCGGTCGTCGCCGACGTGACGACCACGCTGGCCGGCATCGACGAGCGCTCCGGCGACCCGGAGACGGCCGAGCGGGTCCTGCGCGAGGTCGCCGAGCGGGCCCGCCGCGACGGTGACCTCGACGCCGAGATGCGCAGCCGCTACCTCCTCGCCGGGGTGCACCACGAGCGCGGCGACCTGACCACGGCTCGGCGGGGCTACCACGAGGGGTACCTCCTCGCCTGCCGAGCCGGCCGGCCCTGGTCGCCGTACGGCTTCGACGCCCGGGTGATGGAGGCTCTCGTCGCCTACGAGAGCGGCGCCTGGGACGACGCGCTGGCGCTCACCGACCCCGCGGACCAGGCGCCACCGCTGCCCGAGGCGATGCTGCTCGCGGTCCGGGCGATGGTGCTCGTCGGCCGCGGCGACCCGGCGAGCCCGGGGCTCCTCGAGCGGCTGCGACCGCTGTGGGGGGTCGACGGCCTGGTCGCGATCGCCGCGGCGGCGGCCGAGATCGACTGGTACGGCGGCCCCGGCGGCCCTGCGGGCCTGCCCGGGGCCTGGGCGGCGTTCGACCGGGCGGTCGCCGTCCTCTCGGCCGGGTCCTCCGGCTACTTCCAGGCACGCATCCGGCTCACCGCGCTGCTGCTGGGCCGGATCGCCGACGCCGCGCCGGCGACCCCGCACGCCGACCGCCCGGCCCTGGTCGACCGCGTCCCGGAGCTGATGGCCGCGGTCGAGCGGGTCCAGGAGCGGGTACGTCGCCGGCGCCGGCCGTTCGGCCCGGAGGGCACCGCCTGGCTCGACCGGGTCCACGCCGAGCACCTGCGGCTGCGCTGGCTCGCCGACGCCGACCCTCCGGCCGCCGACGAGCTCGTCGACGCCTGGACGCGGGCGGTCGCCGGCTTCGAGGCGTTCGGCCACCCGTTCGAGACCGCCCGCAGCCGGCTCGGGCTGGCCGCTGTCGTCCGCGCCGCCGGGGAACCGGGCCGCGCCGACCGGCTCGTCGAGGCGGCCCGGTCGGCCGCCCGGGAGCTCGGCGCCGCTCCGCTGCTCGGCGGTCACCGCCCGACCGGGGAGGCGCGCCGGCCGGGGGCGGGCGGGCCGGCGTCGCGCCGGGTGCCTGCGCCGCGGCGGGACAGCGCCCTGACCGCCCGGGAGCGGGAGATCCTGGCGCTGGTCGCAGACGGCCGCAGCAACGGCGAGGTCGCGCGCCAGCTGTTCATCAGCACCAAGACCGTCAGCGTGCACGTCTCGAACATCCTCGCCAAGCTCGGGGCCGGCGGCCGCACGGAGGCGGCCGCGATCGCCCGCCGCGAGGGGCTCCTCCGGTGAGCGGCGACCGGGGGCTGCCGCCGGGCCCGCGCTGGCCTCCGGTGGTGCAGAGCCTCGCCCTGCTCCGGTTCCGGCACCGGTTCGTGCCGGCGCTGCGCCGCCGCCACGGCCCCGTCTTCACGGTCCGGACCCTTCCCCGGGACCGGCGCCTGGTGCTGTTCTCTGGGCCCGAGGAGGCCCGTGAGATCTTCGCCGGCGACCCCGACACCCTCCACGGCGGTGAGGCCAACGCGATCCTCCGGCCGGTGCTGGGCGACCACTCGCTGCTGCTCACCGACGCGGCCGAGCACGCCCGCGCCCGACGGCTGCTGATGCCGGCGTTCAACGGCGCCGCCCTGCGCGGCTACGAGCCGATGGTGCGGAGCCTCGCCGTCGAGGAGGTGGAGCGCTGGGCGGTGGGGGACCCGTTCCGGTCGCTGGACCGGATGAGCGCGCTCACGCTGGAGGTGATCCTGCGGGTCGTGCTCGGCGTCACCGACGAGGCTCGGCTCGCGCGACTGCGACCGCTCGTCGACCAGACGGTGCGGGTCGGTCCCGCCGTGCTCCTGGGCCGCGAGCATCCGCTGCTGCGGCGGATCGGCCCCTGGCGGGCCGCCCGGGAGACCCAGCGCGCGCTCGACAGGGTGCTCGCCGCCGAGATCGGCGAGCGCCGGTGGCGCCCGGCGCGCGGCGACGACGTGCTCTCCCGGTTGCTGCGCGCCGAGGGCGCGGAGGGTGCCGCGGGCGCGGGAGAGGGTGGGGACGGCGGGGAGCGGCTCGGCGACGCGGAGCTGCGCGACCACCTCGTCACGCTGCTGCTGGCCGGCCACGAGACGACCGCGACGGCACTGTCCTGGACGTTGTTCGAGCTGGGACGCGACCCCGCGCAGCTGGCCCGGGCGCAGCGGGCCGCGCGGGAGGGGGACACCGACCACCTCCAGGCCGTGCTCCAGGAGTCGATGCGGCTGCACCCGGTCATCCCGATGGTGGTCCGGCACCTGACCCGGCCGGCGCGCGTCGGGGCCGTCGAGCTGCCGGCCGGCGTCGACGTCGGCCCGTCCATCCTCCTGATGCACTCCTCGGCCCGGCTGCACCGCGACCCCGGCCGGTTCCGGCCCGAGCGGTTCCTCGACGGCGAGGTGGCGCCGCACACCTGGATCCCGTTCGGCGGCGGGGTGCGCCGCTGCATCGGCGCCGGCTTCTCGCTGATGGAGGGCGTCGCGGTGCTCCGCGAGGTCCTCACCCGGTACGACGTCCGGGCCGTCGACCCCGGCCGGGAGCGACCGATGGTCCGCAACATCACCAGCGTCCCCCGCCTCGGCGCCAGGATCGAGGTCCGTCCCGTCGCCGGCCCCGTCGCCGGCCCCGGCGTCCCGGACGGGGGACCGGCTCCGGAGCCGGTTGGCCCACGCCGGGACGCATGACGCATCCTGGGGGGCATGGCCGCCCGCGACGAGGACCCGCCCTGGACGCGTCAGCTCCTGGTCAGCCTCGCCGTGCTGCTCGCGGTGGCGGTCGTCATCGGCGGCGTCCTCGGCGTGGTCGCACTGGGCGCCGCGCGGGTCACCGGGCTCGGCGAGGCGGGTGCCAGCGCGACCAGCGAGCCGTCGCTGGTGATGCCGACCGCCCGGCCCACCACCCGGCCGCAGCGGTCCCCGGCCTCCGGCTCCGCCGGCGCGTCGTCCGCGGCGTCGCCCTCGCACAAGGCCGCGCCGAAGAAGAAGCCGGCGATCTCGCTGACCGTCTCGCCGGCGACGGTCGGCGCGAACCAGCGGATCGACCTCACCGGCCGCTACCCCGGCGGTGACGGGACCCGGCTCCAGGTGCAGCGGCGCGAGGGCGGCGCGTGGACCGACTTCCCCGTCGACGTACCCGTCAATGGCGGCCGGTTCGCGACCTACGTGACCACCGGGCACACCGGCGCCCAGGAGTTCCGGGTGACCGACCCCGGCGCCGGCCGGGTCTCGAACCCCGTCCGCGTCCGGGTCGGCTGACCGCGCGGGGCCGCCGGCTCCGCCGAGGGTCGCCGGCGCATCGCTCCCGCCGGACCGGGAACAACCCCCGCCTCGGCTGCGTTGACGCCTATGACAAGAGTTGAGTTGGATCGGCTCACGTTGTCTGACAGACTGCAGGTCGCGGCGACAGCCGCCCCTGGACCGAAGAACACACACAGGACCGGCCCACCGGGCC
>JAICLD010000138.1 GCA_025927595.1 Nocardioidaceae bacterium
CGAGCCGTGGGAGGTCTACACCGTCGTCGCCGACGCCCGTCCCGACCTCGAGGGCGAGAGCGATCGGCGGCTCACCGACGTCGCGGGGGACGGCACCTGCTGCGGCACCGCCCTCCAGGACAGGCAGAGCGCCTGCTGCTGAGCCGGCACGGCCTCCCTTCACAGCTGCAGCGAGTGCGCGCCGCGTGCGGCCTTCGTCGCCAGGTAGTGCCCGTTCGCGGGCGACAGGTGCACCCCGGTGCGGACCCGGGCGACCACCTCCACCCCCAGCGCCTCGAGCTGCGCCGCCTTGTCGGGGTTGTTGCTCAGCAGCCGGACCCGTCGCTGCCCCATGGCGCTGAGCATCTGCGCAGCCACCGTGTAGTCACGGGCGTCGGCGTCGTACCCGAGGGCGATGTTGGCCTCGTAGGTGTCGAGGCCGGCGTCCTGGAGGCCGTAGGCGTCGAGCTTCGCGTAGAGCCCGATGCCGCGGCCCTCCTGGCGCAGGTAGAGCAGGTAGCCGCCCTCGAGGGCGATCCGCTCCACCGCCTCGCGGAGCTGCGGGCCGCAGTCGCAGCGTTGGCTGCCGAAGACGTCGCCGGTGAGGCACTCGCTGTGCAGCCGCGCCAGCGGCACCCCTCTGCTGCGGTCGCCGAGCACGAGCGCCAGGTGCTCGCGGCCGTCCACGAGCCCGTCGAAGGTGAGCACGTCCGCCGCCGTCGCGTAGCCGTCGGCGAAGCGCAGCGGCACGGTGACCCGGCTGCGGATGCCGGCGGCCGGAGGATCCGGGGGTGCCGGACCGACCTCCGGCAGGATGGGGGCCGACGACATCACTCCACCTCCGTGCGGAACCGGGACGACAGTGCGTACCGCAGCAGCACCACGTCGCCGATCGGCCGCACCTCGGCCAGCCGCGCGCGCCGCCCCGGGTGCCACGGGAAGCTGCCGTCGCCGACGAAGCGCCGCGCCCGCGAGTCGCCGACGAAGAACGGCGCGACCACGAGCTGGAGCTCGTCGGCGAGGTCCGCGGTGAGGAACTGCGTGTGGACGGTGCCGCCGCCCTCCACCATCAGCCGGCGGATCCCGCGCTGCCACAGGTCCTCGCTCATCCGGCGCACGTCGACGAGGTCACCGGCGCCCACCACGGTCGCCACCCGGCCCACGCGTGCCCGGGCCCGGTCCAGCGACGAGGCGGCGCAGTACACCAGCGGCTCGCCGCCGCCGGCGTGGAAGAACGCGGCGCGTGGGTCGAGGTCGACCCGCCGGGTCAGGGTCACCCTCACCGGCGTCGGCGGCAGGCCGCGGGCCACGCGCTCACGCACGCGGGCGGCGGTGCGGACGGTCAGCCGCGGGTCGTCGCTGCGGATCGTGGCCGCCCCGACGAGGATCGCGTCGCTGTGGGCGCGGACCTCCTCGACCCGGTCGAGATCAGCCTCGTTGGACAGCAGCAGCCGTCGCGAGCCGGGGCCGCCGAGGTAGCCGTCGATCGACATGCCGCAGCTCAGCAGGGTGTAGGGGCGCTCAGCCACGGGCCACCTCCTGACGACCGCCGTTCGTCTGCGGTCGCCCCGTGGCGCGGACCCGCCGGACCGCAGACGAAGGGGGGAGAGGGGAGAGGGGGAGGGCACCGGGGAGGCCGGCGACGAGGACGATGACGCCGTAGACGACGGCCGTGGCGACGCCCGCGTCGGCGCCGAGCCCGGCCGCGCCGAAGCCCCAGGCGGCCATCCCCTCGCGGGGTCCCCAGCCGGCGACGTTGAGCGGGACGGCCATCGCGACGAGGACGAGCAGGGCCAGCGGCACCAGCCGGACCGGCGAGGCGGTGACGCCCGCGGCGCGCGCCGCGACGAGGAAGGTCGCCACGTGCCCGGTCACCGCGAGCAGCGAGGCGCCGAGGACGCCCGGCCACGCGTGCCGGGTGAGCAGCGCGGTCCGGACGTCGTCCCGGGCGGCGCGGACGACGGCGCCCCACCGCGCCGCCCGGCCTCCGCGGAACCGGCGACCGCCGCAGAACCCCGGGAGGACCGCCAGGAGAACGATCCCTGCGGCCGCGAGGGCGGCGGTCGGCACGGCCGGAGCGACGGGTGACGGCAGGGCCAGCAGCACCACGGCCGTCACCGCGCCCTGCACGACCTGCCCGGCGGCGCGCTCCCACATGACCGCGCGCAGCCCGCGGCCGGTGCTCCCGGCGCGTCGGCCGTGTCGCACGCCGCGGTGCACGTCGCCCAGGACGCCACCGGGCAGCGCGGCGTTGACCAGCTGCGACCGGTAGCACGCAGCCACGGCGGTGCGCAGCGGCAGTCCCACGCCGAGCCCCCGCGCGACGATGCGCCACCGCCACGCGCAGCACACCGTCGTCGGCACGCCGACCACCAGCCCCAGCAGGAGCGCCCGGGCGTCGACGGACCGCAGCCCGTCGAGGAACGGCCCGCCGCCGAGCCGCCACACGAGCAGCCCGAGCAGGACCAGCCCACCCGCCGCCCGCAGCCACCGGCCCCGGCTCACGCCGCCACCTCCCCGAGCACCCGCGCGACCGAGCGGGTCGTCGCCTCCCACCCCGCCAGGCCGGTACGTCGTCGGCGGGCCGCGGCCCGCAAGGCGGAGCGCAGGTCGTCCTCGACGAGCCAGCGTCGCAGCGCGACGGCGAGGGCGGCCGGGTCCTCCGGCGGGAACAGCAGCCCGGCACGGCACCCGTCGGGCAGGACGCCGAGCGTCTCCGGGAGCCCCCCGACGGACGTCGCGAGGACAGGCAGGCCCCGCGCCAGCGCCTCGGTGAGGACCATCCCGTAGGTCTCGAACCGGCTGGGCAGCACCAGGGCGTCGGCGGACCGGTACCGGGCGTCGAGCCGCGGACCCGTCCGCGCACCGAGCAGGCGGACCCGGTCCGCCACGGACAGGGAGCCCGCCCGGCGCCGGAGCCGCTCGACGAAGGCCGGGTCCCGGTCGAGGCTGCCGACGCAGTCGCACGTCCAGGGCAGGTCCCGGACCTCCGCGAGCGCCTCGAGCAGCACGTCGTGGCCCTTGAGCGGCGTGACGGCCGCGACGCACAGGAGCCGGCCGCCGGAGCGGCTGCCCGTCGAGAGCGGCGCCGGGTCGACCCCGGGCTCGGCCACGTGCACCCGGCCGGCGGGCAGGCCGCACGACTCGAGGAGCCAGCGGCGGGTCCAGCGGCTGGTCGTGAGCACCGCCGTCGCGGCCGACAGCACCGCTCGCTCACCCGCGCGGACCGAGGGGTCGAGCGACGTGACGCCGAGCGGAAGGTGCACCAGCACCACGAGCCGCAGCCGCGACGCGTGCGGCACCAGGACGTCCGGGGCGCCGGAGGCGACCAGCCCGTCGAGGAGCACGGTCGTCCCGGCCGCCGCCGCACCCAGCAGCTCTGCCAGCGACCGGTGGGACGAGCCGTCGGCGTCCGGCCAGGAGCCGGGCACGGGCTCCTCCCGCACCGCCCAGCCCGCGGCGGCCAGCCCCCGGCAGACCCTCCGGTCGTAGGCGTTGCCGCCGCTGGGCCGCGCCGGGTCGTCGACGCCGTCGGGGACGACGACGAGGACGGTCCGCAACGACGTCAGCGTGGTCATGGCGCCCGCTCGTAGCTGGCCCACGCCACGTGGGACTCGTGCAGGGTGACCACGATCGCCGTCAGGTCGCCGGCGCGGGCGCCGAGTGCTCCGTCGCGGACCGCGTCGGCGAGGCGGTCGGCGACCACGCGGGCGAGCACCTCGGTGGTGGTGTTGGCGCCGGCGAGGGTGGGCTCCTCGTCGAGGTTGCGGTAGGTCAGCCGCGCCACGACCTCGCGCAGCGCCTCTCCGGCGCGGCCGATGTCGACCAGGACCCCGTCGCCGTCCAGGGCCGGCCCGCGGAAGGTCGCGTCGACGACGTACGTCGCCCCGTGCAGCCGCTGCGCCGGGCCGAAGACCTCGCCGCGCAGGGTGTGGGCGACCATGAGGTGGTCGCGGACCGTCACGCCGAACACGCGGCCTCCTGTGCTCTGGGAACGGGCGGAACCGCGTCGTACACGACGCTGTGGCACAGCCCGGGCAGCCGGCCGTCCGCCAGCCGGGCCATGACGTCGGGGAGGTCGGCGAGCGCCGACTCGCCGGTGAGCAGCGCGTCGAACGCGGGGTCGCGGAGGAGCTCGAGCGCGAGCCCGAGGCGCTCGGCGGTGCTGCGTCGCCCGCGCCGGGCGGACGCGACCGCGCCGACCTGGCTGGCCCGGATCGCCAGCCGGCGCGAGTGGAACGCACCGCCGAGGGACACGTGCGTCTCGGTGTCGCCGTACCAGCTCAGCTCCACCACGGTGCCGTCCGGAGCCAGGAGCTCCAGGGCGGTCCCGAGACCGGAGGACGTGGCGCTGGTGTGCACGACCAGGTCGAGACGGCCGCCCAGCCGGTCGACAGCCTCGTCGGGAGCCGCGAAGCCGACGCCGAGCGCGGCCGCCACCCCGGCCCGCGCGGGGTCGACGTCGACGAGCGTCACCCGGGCGCCGGGGACCTGGGCCAGCAGCCGGGCGACGCAGCAGCCCACCATCCCGGCGCCGACGACCGCGACCCGGTCGCCGAGCAGCGGTGGCGCGTCCCACAGCGCGTTCACCGCCGTCTCGACGGTGCCGGCGAGCACGGCACGGGACGCCGGGACGTCCTGAGGCACGACGGTGACGGCCGACGCCGGCACGACGTAGGCGCTCTGGTGCGGGTAGAGGCAGAACACGGTGCGACCGAGCAGCGCCGGCGGTCCCTGCTCGACGACGCCGACGTTGAGGTAGCCGTAGGCGACCGGCCCCGGCAGGTCGCCCTGCTGGAACGGCGCCCGCATCGCGTCGTGCTGCCCGGCCGGGACCCGGCCCTGGAACACCAGCGTCTCGGTCCCACGGCTGACCGCGGTCCGCAGGGTGCGGACCAGGACCTCGCCCGGCCCGGGGCGGGGGAGCGGCACCCGGCGGATCTCGCCCGCGCCGGGGGCGCGCAGCCAGAACGCCAGCGCCTCGTCGGTCATCCACCCACCCCGCTCGGTCCGGGTTGAACCGGCCGGCCCGGTTCTGCGTCCCTCTGGTTGCTTGACCTGACGGACGGAGGCCGGGTGGAAGCGGTTCAACGCGGTCCCCGCACGGTGCCGCAGGCCGGGCCGGTGGTGGTCCTCACCGCCGGTGCCCTGCTGCTCGCCGGGCTCGACGCGACCACCGGGCTGGACGTTCGGGCCTGGGTCGTCGGACTGGCGTCCGCGGTCGCCACCGCGGCCGCCCTCGGCCGCGGCGTGGCCCGGCACCGCAGGCGGCAGCTCGGCCCCGCCGACCGGGTGACGCTGGTGCGGGCCGTGCTCGCGTGCGGCCTCGCGGGGCTCGCCGCGGACTCCACCGGCGGAGCCGGGCACGCGCCGGGGCCGGGGGCCGCCCTGGTCGTCCTGGCCTCCGTGGCGCTGTCGCTGGACTGGGTCGACGGCCAGGTCGCGCGCCGGACCGGGACCGCGTCCGGGTTCGGCGCCGCCTTCGACATGGAGGTGGACGCCTTCGTGGTCCTCGTCCTCAGCGCGTACGTCGCCCGGGCCGCCGGGCCCTGGGTGCTCGCGATCGGCGCGGCCCGCTACCTGCTGCTCGTCGCGGGACGGCTCCAGCCGTGGCTGCGCGCGCCGATGCCGCCGCGGTACTGGGCCAAGGTGGTCGCCGCGACGCAGGGCGTGGTCCTGGTCGTCGTCGCCGCCGACGTGCTGCCTCCCGGGGCGGCGACCGCCGCGCTGCTCGTGGCGCTGACCGTGCTGGCGTGCTCGTTCGGGCACCAGGCGTGGTGGCTGTGGCGGCACCGTGCCGGGGTCGTCCCGGCGCCGGCACCGGCACCGTCCCGGGTCCGCACGTGAGGCGCGGCCTGGCCCGCGGGGTCCTCACCGTCCTGGCGGCGGCCCTGGTCTGGTTCGCACTCACCGTCCCCGGCCGGGTGACGGACCTGGGCCCGGCGGCGTTCCTGCGGGTCCCGCTGGAGGCGCTCGTGCTGGTGGCACTGGCCCTGCTGCTGCCGCCGGTGGCCCGGCGCTGGGTCGCGGTGACGGTCGGGCTGGTCCTCGGCGTCACCACGGTCCTGCGGCTGCTCGACCTGGCCTTCCTCGAGACGCTGGACCGGCGGTTCGACACCGTGGCGGACTGGGGCTACCTCGGGCCGCTGGCCGGTCTCGTCGTCGACTCCGTCGGCCGCACCGCCGGCATCGGCGTGCTGGGGTCGGTGGTGCTGCTCGTCCTCGTGCTGCTGGTCTCGATGCCGCTGGCCCTGCTGCGGCTGACCGCGCTGGCCGCCCGGCACCCTCGGCCGGCACGCCGCGGCGTCGCCGTCGCTGCGGTGGCCTGGGTGGTCTGCGCGCTGCTCGGGGCGTCGCTGACGCCCGGCACCCGGCTGGCCACGAGCGGCGCGACGACGTACGCCGTCGAGCAGGTGCGCCGGGTCCCTGCCGAGCTCCACGCCGAGCGGGCCTTCGCGGCGGCGACGCGTCACGACGCACTGTCCGGGGCGCCCCGGAGCCGGCTGCTGGCCGGGCTGCGCGGCAAGGACGTGCTGCTCGTCTTCGTCGAGAGCTACGGGCGGGTGGCCGTGCAGGGATCGACCTTCTCTCCGGGCGTGGACGCCGTCCTGGACGCCGGGACCCGGCGGCTGAGGGCCGCGGGGTTCGCCAGCCGGAGCGCGTTCCTGACCTCGCCGACCTTCGGCGGGATCAGCTGGCTGGCGCACTCGACGCTCCAGTCCGGGCTGTGGGTGGACACCCAGCAGCGGTACGCGACCTTGCTGGCCAGCCACCGGTCGACGCTGAGCAGCACCTTCCGTCGCGCGGGCTGGCGCACGGTGAGCGACGTGCCCGCGGACACCCGGGCCTGGCCGCAGGGCGCCTTCTACCGCTACGAGAAGCGCTACGACTCCCGCAACGTCGGGTACGCCGGCCCGAGGTTCGGCTACCCGACGATGCCGGACCAGTACACCCTCGAGGCCTTCCACCGGCTCGAGCTGGCCCGGCACCCGCGCCGGCCGGTGATGGCCGAGATCGACCTCGTCTCCAGCCACGCCCCGTGGTCGCGGACGCCGCACCTGGTGCCGGCGCGTGCCGTGGGCGACGGGTCGGTCTTCGACGGGATGCCTGCGCGCCTGCCGTCGAAGTCGGTGGTCTGGCGCTCGCCGGAGCGGATCCGCGCCGCCTACGGACGGGCGGTCGAGTACTCGCTCCGGTCCCTCGTGTCGTTCCTCCGGCACCACGACGACCCCGACCTCGTGGTGGTCCTCCTCGGCGACCACCAGCCGGCCACCGTGGTCACGGGCCAGGGCGCCGGCCACGACGTGCCGGTCACGATCGTCGCCCGCGACCCCGCGGTGCTGCGGCGGATCGCCGGCTGGCACTGGCAGGCCGGGCTCAGGCCCCACCCGGACGCGCCGGTGTGGCGGATGGACGCCTTCCGTGACCGGTTCCTGCGCGCCTTCGCCGGAGGGTCCCGGCCGGCCGGCTCACCGTGAGCCGACGGGCCGGCGGTCCGGGGTCGCCCCACGCATCGGGTTGTCGTGGCTGAGCGCGACGGCGCCGGCGAGGATCGCGACGACCTCGGCCACCGCAGCGGTCCAGACGTAGCCGCCGGTCCAGTGCTCGTGGACCCCGAGCAGCCCGACGGTCGCCGAGATCACGAAGGCGCCCAGCGTCGAGAGCCCGAAGCCGACGGCCAGCAGCGGTGGCACCCAGTGTCGCCAGGCGACCAGCAGCACGGCGATGACCACGCCGCCCACCGCGTTCAGCAGGAACGCGGGCCCCACCGACTGGTGGCGCACCCCGTCGAACCACAGGATCAGGTGCACCGCCGCCGAGACCAGCACCGCGACCGCTGCCAGCATCCGCATCGTCATGTCCGTCTCCGTTCCTCGTTCCGGTCCCCTGGGAGGAGACGGAGGTCGTGGCCCGGAGGTTCACGGCGCCGGGTCAGCGCGGCGCCGTCAGGACCCGCCGTGCGCTCTCGGGCAGCAGCGACGAGCTCGCGGCGGCACCGGCCCGGACGGCGGCCTTGGCCCGGGCGCCGCTCGCGGCGAACGGCGACCCCGGCGGCCGGCAGACGGTCCCGGCCACCGGCAGGCGCCGGTGCACCAGGTAGGCGGTGACGTGGTCGTCGATGCAGGGGATCCCCGTGAGGAAGGCGGTGTGGCCCCATCCGGCATAGGACAGCAGTCGCGAGCGGGGCAGCAGGCGCGACGCCGTGACGGCACCGTGGTAGCGCGTCGCCGGGTCGAAGTAGGTGCCGACCACCAGCACGGGCGAGGACGTGCGCGCGCTCCACGGTCCCACGTAGCGGTCCTGCCCGGCGCGCTCCGGCCACGGGAGGCAGACGCTGGACGCCCAGGTCCAGGACCGTC
>JAICLD010000225.1 GCA_025927595.1 Nocardioidaceae bacterium
CGCCGGGTCAGCGGTTCCCGCGTCGCCAGACGCGCCGGGTCAGCGGTTCCCGCGTCGCCAGACGCGCCGGGTCAGCCGCTCTCGCGTCGCCAGACGCGCCGGGTCAGCCGCTTGCGCGTCGCCAGACGCGCCGGGTCAGCGACATCAGTGGAACAGCGTCTCGACGAAGGCACGCGTCGCCGGGCGCGTGGGGGGCGGCGGCGCGGTCATGTCCTTGGTGATGCGGGGCAGCGGCTGGGTCTTCGGGCCGGTGTCGCGGTGGAAGTCGTTCTCGGCCTCGATGAGGTTCGCCAGCTCGGCGCGCTCGAGGAAGACACCCTCGCAGGAGTCGCACCGGTGGGCCGTCACGTCGCCCAGACGGCGGGCCGACATCGTCGAGCGGCACTGCGGGCAGGTCATCTGCTCAGGCATGGTCCGACCGTACCGCGCAGGTGCCGGACCGGTCCCCCACGGCCGTGGATACTGCTCCTCGTGACGCGACCACGCACCGGGCTGCCGTACCTCGACGAGGGCCTGGACGTCCCCGGCTCGGTCCTCGCGTTCGCGCACCGGGGCGGGGCGCGGCACCCCGAGCTGGTCGGCCTGGAGAACACGCTGACGGCGTTCCGGCACGCCGTGTCCCTCGGCTACACCTACCTCGAGACCGACGCCCACGTCACCAGCGACGGGGTGCTGCTGGCCTTCCACGACCGGGTGCTGGACCGGGTCACCGGGGTCTCCGGCACCATCGCCGAGACCGCGTACGTCGACCTGGCGACCGCCCGGATCGGGGGCCGCGAGCCGATCCCGCGGCTCACCGACCTCGTCGAGGAGCTCCCTGCCGCGCGGTTCAACATCGACCTCAAGTCCGACGCCGCCGTCGCCCCGCTGGCCCGGCTCGTCGAGGCGATGCGGCTGCACGACCGGGTGTGCGTGGGCGCGTTCGCGGGGCGGCGGCTGGCGGCGTTCCGGCGGAGCGTGACGCGGCCGGTCGCGACGACGTACGGGCCCGTCGGCGTGGGGGTCAGCCGCTACGGTCCCGGGGTGCTGGCGCGTCGGGTGCTGCGCGGGCCCGGCGACGCGCTCCAGGTCCCGCACCGGCACCGGGGGATGCTGGTGGTGACGCCGGGCTTCGTGGCCCGGGCGCACGCCGCCGGGCGGCCCGTCCACGTGTGGACCGTCGACGACCCGCGGCAGATGCGCGAGCTGCTCGACCTGGGTGTCGACGGGCTGATGACCGACCGCACCGACCTGCTGCGCGAGGTGCTGCTGTCCCGCGGGCAGTGGGTCGGGGCGCAGCGGTGACCGGGGCGGGTCGCACGGCCGGGCTCGCCGGCGTGGCGGACCTGGAGCCGCTCGCCCGACGCCGGGAGCAGCGGGCGTGGAACTGGTACGACTGGGCCAACTCCGGCTACTTCACGACGATCGGGACGGTGCTGTTCGCGCCGTGGCTGATCCACGTCGCCGGGCAGGCCGCGGGCCCGTGCCGGCCGTCCGGCTGCGTCCGGACCGTCAGCCTGCTCGGCCTGCACCTGGCGACCGGGTCGCTGCCGGCGTACCTGACCAGCTTCGCGACGATCGCCGGCGCCCTCCTGCTGCCGGTCGTGGGAGCGCTCGTCGACCGGTCCTCGCGCAAGAAGGCGCACATGGCCTGCTACGGCTGGGTCGGCGCGGCGTTCGCGGCGACGCTGTTCTGGGTCGACGACGGGCGCTGGCAGCTCGGTGCGGTCGCGATCGTCGCCAGCAACATACTCGCCGGCTGCTCGCTGGTGGCCTACTACGCGATCCTGGTGGACATCGCCACGGAGGACGAGCGGGACCGGGTCTCCTCGCACGGCTGGGCCTGGGGCTACCTCGGCGGCGGCGTCCTGCTCGCCGCCAACCTCGGGGTCGTCGGCCTGCACGGCGCGCTCGGCCTCTCCGAGGGCCTCGCGGTCCGGCTCTCGCTGCTGTCGGCCGCGCTGTGGTGGGCGGGGTTCACGCTGATCCCCTGGCTGCGGCTGCGCGACCACCCGGTCCGGCACGAGGTGGGCGGCCCCGGCTCGCTCGTGCAGCGCAGCTTCGGCCAGCTGAGGGCGACGCTGCGCGAGCTGCCGGGCTACCCGATGACGCTGCGGTTCCTGCTGGCCTACCTCTTCTACAACGACGGCATCCAGACCGTGATCGTCAGCGCGTCGACGTACGGCGCCGAGCAGCTGCATCTCGGCGCGTCCGTGCTGATCGCCACGATCCTGCTGGTGCAGTTCGTCGCCTTCGGGGGGGCGCTGCTGTTCGGCCGGCTCGCCGGCCGGTTCGGCGCCTACCGGCTGATCCTGTGGGGCACGGCCGGCTGGATGGTCGTGGTGCTCCTCGCCTACCTCCTGCCGCGGGGCCAGGCGGTGCCGTTCCTGGCGCTGGCGGTGCTGATCGCCGTGGTGATGGGTGGCACCCAGGCGCTGTCCCGGTCGTTCTTCAGCCTGCTGATCCCGCGCGGGCGGGAGGGCGAGTACTTCAGCCTGTACCAGGCCTGCGAGCGCGGGACGTCCTGGTTCGGCACCCTGCTCTTCGGCGTGGTCTTCCAGCTCACCGGCTCCTACCGGCCGGCGATCGTGGCGCTGGTCGTGTTCTTCGTGCTCGGCGCCGGCCTGCTGCTGCTCGTGGACCCCGCCCGGGGCGCCCGGGACGCCGGCAACCGGCTCCCCCGCACCCGCTGAGCGACTCCCGTCGGGCTGGTCCAGCCAGGACGGTTGGACGATGCCAGGAACGGGTACCCGGTGCGCGAGGCTCGGGTTTCGGAGGTGCGCAGGTGTCAGCCATCTCACGTCGACGGCGTGTCGGGAATCCCGGGCGGAGCCGGGTCGTTGGCACTGAGGACGACCGGCACGACACGGACGGCTGCGGATCACCGTGCCCCCGCGCGGTCCGCACACAACGGGGAACCTAGACACCAGGAGGTGGCTCATGGGAGAGCGCACACTGCGCGGCGCGCGCCTGGGCGGTCAGAGCTTCGAGGACGAGCGCGGCATCGAGTTCGCCGCCCGTCAGAACGTCTCGTACGCCTGCCCGCAGGGACACACGTTCGAGATCCCGATGTCCGTCGAGGCGGACGTGCCGGCGGTCTGGGAGTGTCCACGCTGCGGCGCCGAGGCGTTGAGCCAGGACGGCCAGGTCAAGGAGGCCAAGGCCGAGAAGCCGGTCCGCACGCACTGGGACATGCTCCTCGAGCGGCGGTCGCTGCCCGAGCTCGAGGAGATCCTCAGCGAGCGGCTGGAGCTGCTGCGCGGCGGCGAGATCGGCCCCGCGCACCTGCACCGCCAGACGAAGAAGAAGGCCAAGAGCGCCTGACCTGGTGCACCCTGGCCTGGCACCGGGGGCGCAGCGCGCCCCGCGGAAGTCAGTCGACGACCTCGCCCCGGACCACCGGCGACTCCGGTCCGGGGCGGGGCCGCGTCCCGGGGCCGGTGAGGAACCGCCGGGCCAGGAACCGGGTGAGCGCCGCGCGGGCCAGCGGCCGGGTGACCGGCAGGACGCAGAACAGCCCCGCGACGTCCGAGACGAACCCGGGGGTGACGAGCAGGGTGCCACCGACGAGGATGAGCGCGCCGTCGGCCAGCTCCCGGGCCGGCATCCGGCCGTGGGCCAGCGCCTCGCGCAGCGCCCGCCAGGCGCGGCCGCCCTCGTGCCGGACCAGCCAGCTGCCGAGGAACCCGTCCGCCAGCAGCAGCAGCACCGTCCACCAGGCCCCGATCACCTGGCCGACCTGGATCAGGACGTAGATCTCCACCACCGGGACGACGACGAAGACGAGCGCCAGCACCCAGCCGGGCAGCCACCGCCGCAGCCGGGACCGGGCACCGGCTCTCACGCGCGCGGCCATCGGCGTCTCCTCCTCACGCTCCCCCGCTCCCTGCGCTCCGACGCCTCGAGCGTACGTCGCCGAGCCGCCCGGCCCGCTCCCGAAGGCCCCACAGCGTGATCCGGCGCAGCGACTCGACGGCCACGTCCCGGCTCATCTTGGACTCGCCGCGGACCCGCTCCACGAACTCGATCGGCACCTCCACCACGCGCAGCCCCGCGCGCAGGGTCCGCCATGCCAGGTCGGTCTGGAAGATGTAGCCCGCCGACTCGACGCTGGCCAGGTCGATCCGCTCCAGCGTGGAGCGCCGGAACAGCCGGTAGCCGGCGGTCACGTCCCGCACGCCGATCCCGAGCAGGGCCCGGGCGTAGAGGTTGCCGCCGCGGGAGAGCAGCCGCCTCGACAGCGGCCAGTTCACGACCGAGCCGCCCGGCACCCAGCGCGAGCCGATCACGAGGTCGGCGTCGTCGAGGGCCGCGATCAGGGCCGGCAGCTGCTCGGGCTGGTGGGAGCCGTCGGCGTCCATCTCCCCGATCACGTCGTAGCCGCGCTCGAGGGCGACCCGGAAGCCATGGAGGTAGGCAGCGCCGAGCCCCGCCTTCACGCTCCGGTGCAGCACGCTGACCTGGGGGTCGGTCGCGGCCAGCCGGTCGGCGACCTCCCCGGTGCCGTCCGGCGATCCGTCGTCGACGACCAGGACGTCGACCGCAGGCACCGCCGTCCGCAGCCGGCCGACGAGCCAGGCCAGGTTGTCGCGCTCGTTGTAGGTCGGCACCACGATCAGCACCCGGGGACCCGGCCCCGTCTCACCGGAGCGGCCCGTCACGGCCGCCGTCCGCGCCGTCGCGGCCGGGCCCGGCCCAGCGCCAGCCCGGCGAGCCCGGCCAGCACCGCCACCGCCGCCGCGGCGGAGAGCACCCGCTCCGGCCAGGGGCCGACGACCATGGCCGGGGTGAGCCGGTGCACCAGCGCGACCCGGTCCTCCAGGACCACCTGACGACGCTGCGGAGCCCGGTCCACGACCTGGCCGTCGGGGGCGACGACGCCCGAGATGCCGTTGGTCGAGGCCACGACGACGTAGCGCCCCGTCTCGACCGCGCGCAGCCGCGACATCGCGAACTGCTGCTCGACCTGGTGGGTCCCGGTGTACGTCGCGTTGTTGGTCGGCACCACGACGAGGTCCGCCCCGCCCCGGACGACGGCGCGCACCAGTCCGTCGTACGCGACCTCGAAGCACATCAGCACCCCCGCCCGTGCCGGACCGACCCGGAGCACGCCCGGGC
>JAICLD010000214.1 GCA_025927595.1 Nocardioidaceae bacterium
CGCGGCACCGGCGTGAACGTCTTCTCCATCCGCAACGGGCCGCCCCGGCCGGGCTTCTCCCACACCACCGTGTGCGGGATGCGGGTCATCTCGTCGTAGCCGTAGGCGACCGCCTCGAGCGCCCGGTCCAGGGCGTGCGCCCCGCCGGCCTGGAAGGCCATGACGAACGCCTGCCCGGAGGTGTGCTGCACGGCGTTGGCCAGCTCGAAGATCCGGCCGTGCAGCCGGTGCAGGATCTCCAGGCACACTCCCGCCCGGCCCTCGGCGCCTGCGTCGCGGAACGCCGCCATGCCGGCGGTGGAGCCGGCGAGCAGCGCGTCCACGCCGGCCGGGGCGACCCGCGGGTAGGACACCTCGAGGGCGAACCCGAACGGCGACTTCTCCCTCGCGACGGTCCCCTCGGCGCCGGGCACGTCGACCGGGTACGTCGTACCCCGCCAGGCCTCGAACGCGGCACGGCCCCGCTCGGCCGCACCCTCGCCGTACACCCGCGGGGACGGCGACTCGTCGAAGGCGGAGTGGTACTCGCGGGTACGGGTGGCCCGGACGGCCGCGTCGAGCATCGCCCGGTGCGCCTCGAAGAAGGTGGCGGCGGTGGTCATCGCGGCTCCTCACGTGGGACGCATGGACAGGGGTGCCGCGTCATCGTGCCACACCCGGGTCAGGCCGGCGCGGGGGTCGCGGCGGCCACCAGCCCGGCGAAGAGCCCGGCGTCCGCGCGGGTCTCCGGGTGCCACTGCACCGCGACCACGAACCGCTCCGCGGGGCCCTCCATCGCCTCGAGCGTCCCGTCGCAGGCGTACGCCGAGGGCACGAACCCGGGGTGCTCGCGGACCGCCTGGTGGTGGTGGCACCCCACGGCGACCCGGTCTCCGACGAGCATCCGCAGCCGGGTGCCGGGCCGGGTCTCGACCTCGACGTCACCGAAGGCGTCGCCTCCGGGGGAGTGGGCGTCCTCGCCGACGGTGTCGGGCAGGTGCTGCTCGAGGGAGCCGCCGCCGTGCACGGCCATCAGCTGCATGCCGCGGCAGATGCCCAGCACGGGCAGCGCCCTGGACGCGGCGGCGTCGAGCAGGGCCAGCTCCCAGGCGTCGCGGTCCTCGCGCCACCCGGCGGTGCGCGGGTGCGGCGACGCGCCGTACCGCTCGGGGTCGACGTCGGCGCCGCCGGTCACGACCAGGCCGTCGAGGCGGGCCACGACGGAGGCCGCAGCGGCCGCCCGCTGCGGCGGCAGCAGCACGGGTACGCCGCCCGCTCCCTCGACCGCGGCGGCGTACTCCGTCGGCAGCAGGTCGGCCGGCTGGTCCCAGACGCCCCACCGGGCCTGCTCGCGGTAGGTGCTCAGCCCGATCAGCGGCGACACGCCGAGGCCCTCGACACCGGGGAGGTCAGAGCGGGGTGACGTAGGCACCGGAGATCCCGCCGTCGACGAGGAAGGTGTTCGCGGTCATGAAGCTGGACTCGTCGGAGGCCAGGAACAGCACGGCGTCGGCGATCTCCTCGGGCTCGGCGAACCGGCCCATCGGCACGTGCACCAGGCGGCGCTGGGCCCGCTCGGCGTCCTTGGCGAACAGCTCCCGCAGCAGCGGCGTGTTCACCGGGCCCGGGCACAGCGCGTTGACCCGCACCCCCTGCCGGGCGAACTGGACCCCGAGCTCGCGCGACATCGACAGCACGCCGCCCTTGGAGGCGGAGTAGGAGATCTGCGAGGTGGCCGCACCCATGACCGCCACGAACGACGCGGTGTTGATGACCGAGCCGCGTCCCTGGTCCAGCATGTACGGCAGCACCGCCTTGCAGCACAGGTACACGCTGGTGAGGTTGACCTCCTGGACCCGTCGCCAGGCGTCGAGGTCGGTGTCGAGGATCGAGTCGTCCTCCGGCGGGGAGATGCCGGCGTTGTTGAAGGCGACGTCGACCGAGCCGTAGGTGTCCTTGGCCGTGCGGAACAGCGCGTCGACCTGGTCCTTGTCGGTGACGTCGCAGTGCACGAAGAGCCCGCCGACGCCGTCCGCGACCTCCGTGCCGCGGGCGTCGTCGAGGTCGCCGATGACGACCTTCGCGCCCTCGCCGGCGAAGCGCCGCACGGTCGCGAGGCCGATCCCGGAGCAACCTCCGGTGACGACGGCGGCCTTGCCGTCGAGGCGTCCTGCTCGTTCTGTCATGAGGTGTCCTCCCAGGGGGTTGCCGCTCGGTTCGTCTGCGGTGGCCCCGCGACGCCGACCCGCTGGAGCGCAGACGAATCGGGAAGGGGGCGGTGGGGTGGGTCAGTGGGCGATGAAGACGTTCTTCTCCTCGGTGAAGGCGTCGGGGGCGTCCGGGCCGAGCTCGCGGCCGAGGCCGGACTGCTTGAACCCGCCGAACGGCGTCCAGTAGCGCACCGCCGAGTGCGAGTTCACCGAGAGGTTGCCGGCCTGCACGCCGCGCGCGACCCGCAGCGCGCGGCCGAGGTCGCGGGTGAAGATCGAGCCGGACAGTCCGTAGTCGGTGTCGTTGGCCATGGCGACGGCGTCGGCCTCGTCCTCGAAGGGCAGCACGGCGACGACCGGGCCGAACACCTCCTCGCGCCAGATCCGCTGCTCGGTGGAGTCCGCGAGCACGACGGTCGGCGGCACCCAGAACCCGGGGCCGTCCGGCGCGGGCCCGGTGAAGGCGACGTCGACCTCGTCGACGTACCCGGTGACGACGTCCTTCTGTCGCTGGGAGATCAGCGGCCCCATCTCGCTGCGTCGGTCCGACGGGTCGAGCACGGCCATCGCCTTGACCGCCGGCTCCAGCAGCGAGAGGAACTCCTCGTAGGCCGAGCGCTCGACGAGGATCCTCGAGCGGGCGCAGCAGTCCTGGCCGGCGTTGTCGAAGACGGCGTACGGCGCCGCCGCGGCCGCCGCGGCCAGGTCGGCGTCGGCGAACACCACGTTGGCACTCTTCCCGCCCAGCTCGAGCGTGCACCGCTTCACCTGCTCGGCGCAGCCGGCCATCACCCGCTTGCCCACCGCCGTCGAGCCGGTGAAGCACACCTTGCGGACCAGCGGGTGCGTGACGAACCGCTCGCCGACGACCGAGCCCGCCCCCGGCACGACCGTCAGCACCCCCTCGGGGATGCCGGCCTCGAGCGCCAGCTCGGCGATCCGCATCGCCGTCAGCGGCGTCAGCTCGGCCGGCTTCAGCACGACCGTGTTGCCCGCGGCCAGCGCGGGCGCCATCCCCCACGCCATGATCGGCATCGGGAAGTTCCACGGGACGATCACGCCGACCACCCCGAGCGGCTCGCGGAAGGTCACGTCGATGCCACCGGGCACGGGGATCTGCCGGCCGAAGAGCCGCTCGGGCGCCGCGGAGTAGTAGTTGAGGCAGTCCCGGACGTTGCCGGCCTCCCAGGTCGCGTTGCCCCACGTGTGCCCGGCGTTGCGGACCTCGATCTCCGCGAGCTCCTCGACGTGCGCGTCCACCACGGCGGCGAAGCGCCGCAGCAGCGTCGCGCGCTCGCCCGGCGCCACGGCGGCCCAGGACGGGAACGCCTCGTGCGCGCGGGCGATGGCGGCGTCCGCGTCCTCGACGGTGGCCAGCTCGACGTCGGTCACCGGCTCGGCGGTGGCCGGGTTCACGACCGTGAAGGTGCTCATCTCACATCCTCTCGAAGCCGCGCCGGAGCTCCCAGTCGGTGACCGCCGCCTCGAAGGCGGCGAGCTCGACGTCGGCCATGTTCGTGTAGTGGTCGACGACCTCGTCGCCGAGCAGGTCGCGCGCCACCGCGGACCCCGCGAAGGCGTCGCGCGCCTCCCGAAGGGTATGCGGCACCCTCGGCAGGTCCTGCAGGTAGGCGTTCCCCGTGGTCTCCGGCTCGAGCTCGAGACCCTGCTCGATGCCGTGGAGCCCGCCGGCCAGCATCGCCGCCAGGGCCAGGTACGGGTTCACGTCGCCCCCGGGGAGCCGGTTCTCCATGCGGGCACCGGCGCCGTGGCCCACGAGCCGCACCGCGCAGGTGCGGTTGTCCAGGCCCCACCCGACCGCCGTCGGGGCGAAGGAGCCCGCGGCGAACCGCTTGTAGGAGTTGACGTTCGGGGCATAGAGCAGCGTGAAGTCGCGCATCGTCGCGAGCACCCCCGCGACGAACCGGTCGTAGAGCTGCGTGCGCCGGCCGTCCTCCCAGAACACGCACTCGCCGTCGCTGCCGCGCAGCGACAGGTGGATGTGGCAGGAGCTGCCCTCGCGCTCGTTGAACTTCGCCATGAACGTCAGGGACCTGCCGTGTGCCGCTGCGATCTCCTTGGCGGCCGTCTTGTAGACCGCGTGGTTGTCGGCCGTCACCAGCGCGTGGTCGTAGAGGAACCCGATCTCGTGCTGGCCCAGGTTGCACTCGCCCTTGGCGCCCTCGACGTTCATACCGGCGCCGTACATCGCGTTGCGGATCTCGCGCAGCAACGGCTCCAGGCGCGTCGTGCCGAGGATCGAGTAGTCGACGTTGTACTGGTTGGCCGGTGTCAGGTCGCGGTAGCCGGCCCGCCAGGCCTGCTCGTAGGTGTCCTCGAAGACGATGAACTCCAGCTCCGTGCCGGCGAGCGCGACGTACCCGGCGTCGGCGGCCCGGTCGAGCTGCGTGCGCAGCACGGTCCGTGGCGACGGCTCGACCGGCGAGTGGTCGGGCAGCACGAGGTCGCACTGGATCATCGCGGTGCCGGGCAGGTGCGGCAGCAGCCGGATCGTGTCGTAGTCGAGCACGAACTCCATGTCGCCGTAGCCCTTGTCCCACGACGTCATGGCGTAGCCGTCGACTGTGTTCATGTCGACGTCCACGCCCAGCAGGTAGTTGCAGCCCTCGACCCCCTGCTCGACCACGACGTCCCGGAAGTACGACGCGTGCAGCCGCTTTCCCTGCAGCCGGCCCTGCATGTCGGTGAAGGCGATGACGACCGTGTCGACGTCGCCCGCGTCGATCAGGCCGCTGAGCCGGTCGAGGTCGAGCAGCCGGGGGTTGCGCAGCGGATGGCTCATGAGGGGTCTCCTGGTTCGGTGGCGGGACTGCTCGTCGTCGGCGAGGTCATGCGAGCAGCCCGCGCAGCAGGGCGGCCGTGTCGTCGCAGTGGCTCTCCATGACCCGCCGTGCCCTGGTCGGCTCGCCCTTCAGCACGGCGGACAGGATCAGCCGGTGCTGCCGGGCGGAGTGGTCGATGTTCTTGTCCAGCACGGGGATCGCGTTGAGCATGTCGTGGAGGTCGGCCTGCACCGCCGTGACCGCGCGCAACGTCAGCGGCGAGTCGGTGACCGCCGCGATCGCCAGGTGGAACCGGGAGTCGGCCTGCCGGTGCCCGGCGGGCTCGGTGGCGGCTGCGACGTCGTCGTGCGCCGCGACCAGGAAGTCGCGCTGCTGCGGCGTGAGGTCGCGCTCCGCAGCGAGGTGCCCGGCACCGGGCTCGACCACGCGGCGGAACACCAGCGTGTCGCGCAGGTGCTCGGTGCGCGGCAGCAGCGCCCGCGCAGC
>JAICLD010000242.1 GCA_025927595.1 Nocardioidaceae bacterium
GGTCGACGGGCGCAAGAGGGGCAAGATCGTCTGGTGCGAGCTCGACGTCGTCGACCGGGGCGAGAGGGACGACGACGAGAGCCTGCGCAACCTGGGACGGGTGCTGGAAGGCGCCGAAGCGGCCTCGCCTGTGGATGCGGTCGGCGCTGTCACGCGAGAGCTCGGGGTCGCCCTGGGGGCGATCTCGGTGTCGTTCCTCATCGTCGACCTGTCCGGGCGCGGGCTCGTCCGGCTCACGCACGTCCCGCTGGGAGCGACAGCGAACGACGGCACGGGGCCGTCCCCGTCGCGCGGGGCGCGCCGCAGCGCCGAGGAGTGGGCGACCGCCGTGCCGTTCGACGGCGGGCCGGCCGAGCAGGCCGTTCGCACCCAGACGGTCCAGGTGGTGGAGGAGACGGTCGCCGGTGCAGCAGAGGGGCACTCATGGCGCCTGCTCGCGCCCGTGACGGAGCGAGGAGAGTCCGTCGGGCTGCTGGAGCTGTGCCTGCCGACGCCGCCGACCGACGACGACGTCGGCGAGGTGGCCCGGCTGGCTCACCTGCTGGCCTTCGTCGTGATCGCGAACAGGCGACACACCGACTTCTTCGAGTGGGGACAGCGCAGCACGAGCTTCAGCCTGTCGGCGGAGATCCAGCAGCGGCTGCTGCCGTCGGCCCGGACGTGCGAGGCCGGGGCGTTCAGCCTGTCCGGATGGCTGGAGCCGGCGGCCGACATCGCCGGTGACACCTTCGACTACAGCCTCGGCCGTGACGAGCTGTTCCTGTCGATGACCGATGCGATGGGCCATGGTGTCAGTGCCGCGCTCACCGCGACGTTGTGCGTGGCGAGCCTGCGCAACCAGCGTCGGAGCGGGGGGTCGGTGGTCGAGCAGGCGATGGCGACGAACGCGGCAGTGGCCGAGCACGGTGCCCTCCTCGGCGTGGACGACTTCGTCACCGGCCTGGTGGGACGCCTGGACCTGCGCAGCGCGTCCCTCCAGCTGGTCAATGCCGGCCACGTCCCGCCGTACCTGTGTCGCGGTCGCGACGTCCGCACGCTCGACCTGGCGGCGGATGTCCCCTTCGGCTTGTTCGCCCGCACCGCCTACACCTCGCACACCCTTCGGCTGCAGCCGGGCGATCGCCTGGTCTTCCTCACCGACGGCATGGTGGAACGCAACGCCGCCCACATCGACATGCCCGCCGTGATCGCGCAGACGCGAGGGCTGCACGTGCGAGAGGCCGTGCGGGCACTGGCCGACCGGGTCCTGGAGGTCAGCGGACAGCAGCTGCGCGACGACGCCACCGCCGTGTGCCTGGACTGGCACGGCGGGCACGGCGCCGACCGCCACGTCGTCAACGGAGCCGACCGAGAACGGGCCAGCGCTGCGATGTCGTGACGAACGAGCGCCCGGCTCAGCCCTTCGTGAGGCGCACGTAGTCGATGTCGCCGGCGAAGTAGTCGCAGTCGACGTTGTCGCCGTTGCACGCCGTCTTGCCGCCGATGCTCCACGGCATCGCGTTGTCGAGGCTCCCGGTGTGGTGCGTGCTCCTGCCGGTCTGCTTGCCGTCGACGTACATCGTCACCGACGACGCGGTCCGCACGCAGCGGACGGTGTGCCAGGCACCGTTGTCCATCCGGACCGATCCGGAGCCGGCCGTGGCGGTGCCTGCGGCGGTCTTGAACATGCAGGTGAGCGACCCCTTGGGCTGCTGCAGCTTCACCTGTCCCCCGGCGCTGGTCGCCTGGCCCTTCTGGAGGACGTTGCCGAAGGCGTGGCTGGTCCGGTACCTCATCACGATCGTGAAGCCGCCGCTGCCCGGGTCCAGCGACCCGTCGCCGGCGTCCGGCACCTCGACAAGGGGCTTGCTGCCCAGCGCGGCGTCCTTGGCCTCGAGCGGGAAGGTGGCATGCCCACTCCCCATGCGCACCAGCGAGCCGACCCGGCCGTTGTGGTGGTGACCGCTCGAGTCCACCGCCGCGCTCGCGCCCTGGGCGTCGTTGAGCTCGAGGTCCAGCACGCCGGTCGAGGCCGCGGCGCCGGTCACCGCCGCGGGAACGGCGAGCATGAGTGCGACGCCGGCCGCGGCCGCCGAAGCTGAGAGTCTGTGCATGGCGACGTCCCCTGGTCGTGATGCACCGCGTCCGCTTCCCCGCCTGGCGGTGGCCGGGACCTCGAGGTCCGGCGGGCACACCCTAGGCCGATCGGCACGCCGGCACCACCAAGGTGAAGAGCGCCCGACTCTCGGGGACCGGCACCGACACCGGTGCCTCAGCCGCCGGCGGACCGCCGGGCGCGAAAGGCCGCGACGGAGTTGCGGTTCCCACAGGCGGTGCTGCAGTAGCGCCGTGACCGGTTGCGGGAGAGGTCGAGGACGAGCCCGTCGCAGCCCTCGTCGGCGCACACGCCGAGGCGGGACAGCTCGTCGCTGCGGATCACGTCGACCATGGCCATCGCCGTCTCCACGGTGATCCGGGTCGCCAGCGAGGCGTCGCCCGACACCGCGTGCAGGTGCCAGTCGAACGGGTCGTGGCGGACCAGCTGGGGCAGGGCGTGGGACGTCGACAGCATGGCGTTGACGCGCTCCGCAGCGGCGTCCCGGTCGCTGGTGAGCAGCTCCCGCAGCACCGGCCGCAGCGCGCGTACGGCGTCGAGCTCGGCCCGGTCCCACCGGCGGGTCCCCGTGTAGAAGTGCTCGGCGTACCACGCGTCGAGCTCGTCGAGGGTGGTCAGCGTGTCCGGCTCGACCGCGGTGTTCACCAGGGCGACCACCGACTGCAGCGCCAGCTCGGTGTCATGAGTGAAGATCATGTTGACACATTACCTCGTCCCCGCATAGCGTCATGACCCATGACGGCATTGGCTGATGACACCCAGTCTCCCCCCGGCGCCGCCGTGCCGTCCAGGCTGGCCGCCGGCCTCTCCTTCGCGGTGCTCTCCGCGACCAGCTTCGGGATGTCGGGGCCCCTGGCGAGCCCGCTCCTCGACACCGGCTGGAGCCCCGGGCTGGTGGTGCTGCTGCGGATCGCCACCGGCGCACTCGTGGTGACGCCCTTCGGCCTGGCCGCCCTGCGCGGACGCTGGGACCTGGTGCGGCGCAACGCGGGACTCGTGGCGCTGTACGGCCTGCTGGGTGTGGCCGCGGCACAGCTGTGCTACTTCGCGGCGATCACGCACATGCAGGTGGCCCCGGCGCTGATGATCGAGTACACCGCGCCGGCCGCGGTCGTCGTGTGGCTCTGGCTGAGGCACGGCCAGCGCCCGGGCGCCGTGACGCTCGCCGGGGCCGGGCTCGCGGCCGTCGGCCTGGTGCTCGTCCTCGACGTGCTCTCCGGCGGCGGCCTCGACCCGGTGGGGGTCCTGTGGGCGCTGGGCGCGATGGTCGGCGTCACCGGCTACTTCGTGATCTCCGCCGACGAGACCAACGGCCTGCCGCCGATGGCCCTGGCCGCCGGCGGCCTGCTCGTCGGCGCGGCGCTCCTCGGGCTGCTCGGGCTCGTGGGCGTGCTGCCGATGCGGGCCGCGACCGCGCCGACGACGTACGCGGGCGTCGCCGTGCCCTGGTGGGTCCCGCTGGCCGTCCTGGGTCTGGCGACCGCCGCCCTCTCCTACACCAGCGGCATCGCCGCGGGACGCCGGCTCGGCTCACGACTGGCGTCCTTCGCGGCCCTGCTCGAGGTCGTCGCCGCGGTCGGCTTCGCGTGGCTGCTCCTCGGCGAGCTGCCGGCTCTCGTGCAGCTGCTGGGCGGCGTGCTGATCCTGGCGGGAGTGGTCGTCGTGAAGCTGGGCGAGCGCGGCGTCGTCCGACAGCCGAGGGACGCGGGTGAGCTGCCCGACCCCTGCCGCGGTTGAATACGCCCATGGGAAACGCCTACGTGATCGCCGACATCGAGGTCCTCGACGCCGAGGCCTACGAGGACTACAAGCGGCTGTCCACGGCCGCCGTCGAGAGGTACCAGGGCCGCTGGCTCGTCCGCGGCGGCGCGGTCGCGGAGCTGGAGGGCGACTGGCACCCGCACCGGGTCGTCGTGCTCGAGTTCGACGACGAGCAGGCCGCCCGGCGCTGGTACGACTCCCCGGAGTACGCCGAGGCCAAGGCGATCCGGCAGCGCGCGGCGCGGTCCTCCATGCTGCTGGCCGACGGGGTGTGAGACGGGCGCCGGTCAGGAGTAGTCGGCCCAGACCCGCTGCGTCGTGCCGTCGACCGTGACCGTGCCGCCGTAGGGGAGGATCCACTGCGGCCGGGTGTGGCCGAACGGCACGCCGACGACCA
>JAICLD010000109.1 GCA_025927595.1 Nocardioidaceae bacterium
CGCCCCCCTCCTTCCTGTCGCCGAGTCGGCGCGTGCCCCCCACCAACCAGGCGGCGGGGGGGGCCGTCCCCCGTGCTTCCTCGCGGGGGGGTTGGGTGGGCCCGCCCCCCGCGCGTGTTCCGCGCCGGGGGGGCACGCCCCCTGGTTAACCCCCCGGGGGGGGGGGGGTGGCGGCCCCCCCGCGGCGCCTGGTTGGTGCTGTGGACGCGCCGACTCGGCGACAGGAAGGAGGGGGGCGCAGTCCCTCAGGTCGGCGCGGGGGGTGCCGATGCACCTCGTGCCGGCGGGAGCCGGACGACCCGCGGCGCCCGCCGTCGGGCCGGTGACCGACGACGGGACACGTGGTGCGAACAGTCCGGGTGATGGTGGTGGACGACTCCGTCGTGGTGCGCCGCCTGGTCGGTGACATCCTCGCGGAGGACCCGGAGATCGAGGTCGTCGGCACCGCCGCGAACGGCCGGATCGCGCTGGCCAAGATCGACGCGCTGCGGCCCGACGTCGTCACCATGGACGTCGAGATGCCCGAGCTCGACGGGGTCGAGACCGTCCGCAGGCTGCGCCGGGACGGCTACCGCCAGCCGATCATCATGTTCAGCACGCTGACCGACCGCGGCGCCACCGCGACGCTCGACGCGCTGGCCGCGGGGGCCACCGACTACGTCACCAAGCCCGCCAACGTCGGCAGCGTCGGACGCTCGATGGACCAGGTCCGCGGCTCGCTGATCCCACGGATCAAGGCGTTCGCGCCACGCGGCCGCGTCGGCGTCCGACCCGCCGCTGCCGCGGGGACGTCCCTGCCCACGGCGCCGGTCACCCCGGCAGCCGCGGCACCCGTGCGGCTGGCGCCGCGCGCCACCCCGATCGGCGGCTACCAGGTCCTCGTGATCGGCAGCTCCACCGGCGGCCCCGAGGCGCTGAGCCGGCTGCTGACCGCGCTGCCCGTGCTCCCGGTGCCCGTCGCGGTCGTCCAGCACATGCCGGCCCTGTTCACCCGCCAGTTCGCGGCCCGGCTCGACCGGCAGCTGCCGAGCCCGGTCACCGAGACGGTCGCCGGACAGCGCCTCGAGCGCGGCTCCGTGACGATCGCGCCCGGCGACTACCACCTGCACCTGACCGGCAGCGCGGCCGCCCCCGTGGCCAGGATCTCCCAGGAGCCGCCGGAGAACTACTGCCGGCCCGCCGTCGACGTACTCTTCCGCTCCGCGGTCCAGCTGTACGGCGGACGCGTGCTCGCCGTGGTCCTGACCGGCATGGGCCAGGACGGCTGCCGGGGAGCCGGCGCCGTGGTGGAGGCCGGCGGCAGCGTCCTCGTGCAGGACCGGGAGACCTCGGTCGTGTGGGGGATGCCCGGCGCCGTGGCGACAGCCGGTCTCGCCGAGCAGGTCCTGCCGATCCCGGCCCTGGCCCAGGCGATCACCCAGCGGCTCAGCGCCGCCGCCGCCCTCGGTCCGGTCGCCCGATGAGCATCGCCCCCGAGGCGTTCACGTTCGTGCGCGACCTGGTCCGCCGGGAGAGCGCGATCGTGCTCGACCCCGGCAAGGAGTACCTCGTCGAGTCCCGCCTGACGCCGCTGGCCCGGCACGCCGGGGAGGGCGACGTCGACGCCTACGTGCGGTCCCTCCAGGTGCGTCACGACCCGGTCCGCAGCCGCCAGGTGGTCGAGGCGCTCACCACCAACGAGACGTCGTGGTTCCGCGACGCGGACCCGTTCACGGCGCTGCGGACCCAGGTCCTCCCCGAGCTGGCGAAGGCCCGGACGAACCGGCAGCTGCGGGTCTGGTGCGCCGCGTGCAGCAGCGGCCAGGAGCCCTACAGCGTCGTGATGACCGCCCTGGACACGCCCGCGGTCGCCGGATGGAGGCTCGACGTCGTCGCCACCGACCTCAACGAGGAGATCCTGCAGCGCGCCCGCCGCGGCACCTACTCCCAGCTCGAGGTCAACCGCGGCCTGCCTGCGACCACGCTGGTCAAGCACTTCACGCGGGAGGGCGCGAGCTGGAGGATCTCACCGACGGTGTCAGCCCCGGTGACCTTCCGGCCGCTCAACCTGATGCGGCCGTTCCCGCCCATGGGCACCTTCGACGCGGTGTTCCTGCGCAACGTGCTCATCTACTTCGACCTGCCGACCAAGCGCGACATCCTGCGCCGGGTCAGGCAGGTGCTCGCGCCGGACGGCTACCTGTTCCTCGGGGCGGCGGAGATGACCATGGGGGTCGACGACTCCTGGCAGCGGATGCCGGCGGGTAGGTCGTCGGTCTATCGAATCAGAGGGGAAGAGCGCTGATGCGTGCACTGGTGGTCGACGACTCGCGGGCGATGCGGCGCATCGTCGCGCGGATCCTGACCGGCCTCGGCTACGAGGTGGCCGAGGCGGGGGACGGACAGCAGGCCCTGGAGGTGCTGGCGTCGGGGGCGAAGCCGGACCTGGCCTGCATCGACTGGAACATGCCCGTGATGGACGGGCTGACGTTCGTCGTCAAGGTGCGGGAGAACCCGCAGTGGCGGGACATCACGCTGATGATGGTGACGACCGAGAGCGAGCACTCGCAGATCGTCCGGGCGCTCGCGGCCGGTGCGCACGAGTACCTCATCAAGCCGTTCACCCCCGACAGCCTGCGGGAGAAGCTGGACCTGCTCGGCCTGCTGCCGTCGGAGGTGGCCTCGTGAGCCTGCTGCCCGAGACGTCGCCGATCGACGACGAGCTGGTGCGCGCGGTCGTCGACCAGGTGTGGGAGTCGCTGCTCGGCGCGGAGGTCGTCCCCTGGTACGGCGAGGACCCCGTCGCCCCGCCGGCGCTGCAGGCCCAGGTCACCCTGACCGGTGACTGGAACGGTCTCGTGCGGCTCGGCTGCGCCGAGGGTGCCGCCGAGGGGATCGCCGCGGCGATGCTGATGGCCGGCGCCGACGAGGAGCTGCCGCCCGAGGACGTGCACGACGCCGTCGGCGAGGTCGTCAACGTCGTCGGCGGCAACGTCAAGGGGGCGCTGCTCGGGGACACCGCCCTGGGCCTGCCCCGGGTGCTCACCGGGCCCGACCACGACACCCGCACGGTGGCGGCCGTGCCGGTGAGCCGCTGCGTCCTCGACTGGCACGGGCTCCCCGTGACCGTCGAGGTCTTCACCCACGAGAACACGAAGGAGTGCAGGTCATGAAGGTGGTCATCGCCGACGACAGCCGGGTGATGCGACAGATCGTGCTGCGCACGCTGCGGCAGGCGGGCTTCGCGCACCACGAGTACGTCGAGGCGGCCGACGGCGCGGAGGCGCTGGAGCGGATCGCCGAGCACGGCCCCGAGCTGGTCCTCTCGGACTGGAACATGCCGAACAAGACCGGCATCGAGCTGCTGCGGGCGCTGCGCGCCCAGGGCAACACCGTGCCGTTCGGGTTCGTCACGTCCGAGGGCTCCCCCGAGATGCGGGACGTCGCCGCCCAGGCCGGTGCCCTGTTCGTGATCGCCAAGCCGTTCACCCCCGAGGCGTTCGAGGACGCCCTCGGCGCGGTGCTGTCCTAGAGGAGCCGGACCATGAACACTCCCGAGCCCAAGCAGGTCAAGGACCTCTTCGAGGGGCTGCTCGGACGCGACGTCGCCCTCGGTGAGGGCGTCCCGGTGCCGCTGGACAGCCGGCCGCGGCCGACCGTCGCGGTGTACGTCGACGACCGGAACGCGCTGTCCGCGGTGGCGCTGATGGACTTCGCGCTCACCGCCTACAGCGGCGCCGCGCTGGCGCTGCTGCCCAAGGGCGGGGCGGAGGACGCCATCGACGAGAAGGACCTGCCGCCGAGCCTGCTCGAGAACGCCTCGGAGCTGCTGAACGTGCTGGCCGCGCCGATCGGGGACGCCACCGGCGTCCACCAGCGGCTGCACCAGACCTTCGGTCCCGACCAGCTGCCCCCGTCCGACGTGTCCTCGTGGGCGGCGCGGCTCGGCACCCGGGTCGACCTGCGCCTCGACATCAAGGGCTACGGCAGCGGGACGCTCTCGGTGGTCTCCACGCTGGTGTGACCGGCGGCCGCGGGGCGCGCGCCGGTCCGCTCGGCGCCGACCCCCGCGGCCACGACGAGCACGATCCCCAGCACCGCCCACGGGCCGGGGAGCTGGTGCAGCAGCACCAGCCCGACGACCAGCGCGATCGCCGGCTCCAGGCTCATCAGGGTGCCGAAGGCGGCGGTGCTCAGCCGGCGCAGCGCCAGCATCTCGAGGCTGAACGGCACCACCGGCAGCAGCAGCGCCAGCCCGAGCCCGACGGCGACGAGCCCCGGGTCGAGCAGCGGCAGTGTCCGCGGGCCGACGAGCACGGCGCTCACCAGCCCGGCGACGGTCAGCGAGACGGCCAGCCCCTGCAGGCCGCTGACCGCGTCACCGACGTGCTGGGTGAGCAGGATGTACGCCGCCCAGCAGACCGCCGCACCGAGGGCCAGGGCGACCCCCGTGAGGTCGGCGCCGCCGTGCCACGGCTCGGTCAGGAGCACGACCCCGGCGCCGGCAAGCGCGGGCCAGACCAGCAGCCGGCCTCCGCTGCTGCGCGCCACGGCGACACCCAGCGGCCCGAGGAACTCCAGCGCGCTCGCCGTGCCGAGCGGGATCCGGTCCACGGCGGCCATGAACAGCATCGTCACGCCCGCCGTGACGACGCCGAGGACGGCGCAGGCCACCAGCGTCGACCGCTCGAAGCGGCGGACCCTGGGGCGGACCAGGACGAGCAGGACCACGCCGGCCCAGGCGAGCCGCAGGAACGCTGCGCCCTCCGGGCCGACCCGGTCGAAGAGCCCGACGGACGCGGCCAGCCCGACCTGCACGCACAGCATCGACCCGAGCGCCATGCCGGTGCCGGCGCGGGCGGCGGGGCGGGGGTCGGGACGGCCGACGGCCGGTGCTGCGGAGCTCATGGTGACCAGTAGACGACGCCGGGACCGTTCGCGTCCACGTGAGGATGCTGGACAGTCCGTTCACGACTGCTGCACGATGATCCGATGGACCCGCGACGGTTGGAGCTGCTGCTCGACCTGTCTCGGCTCGGGTCGATGCGCGCGGTCGCGGACCTTCGCGGCGTGACCACCTCCACGGTGTCGCAGCAGCTCGCCGTGCTGGCCCGCGAGGCAGGGGTGGACCTGCTGGAGCCGCAGGGGCGGCTGGTCCGCCTCACGCCGGCCGGGCGACGGCTGGCCGACCACGCCGTGACGATCCTCGCCGCGATCGAGGCCGCCCGCGTGGACCTCGACCCGACTGCCACGCCGAGCGGGACCGTCCGGGTGGCGGCGTTCGCCTCCGCAGTCCGCGAGGCGCTGCTGCCCGTCGTACCCGTCCTCGCGGAGCGGCACCGCGACGTTCGGCTGCGCGTGCACGAGCACGAGCCCGCCGAGGCCCTCACCCTGCTGGCGGCCGACGAGGTCGACCTGGCGCTGACCTACGACTACAACCTCGCCCCGGCGACCTTCGACGGCAGCGTGCTGGCGTGGCCGCTGTGGGAGAGCCCGTGGGGGCTCGGCGCGCCGTCCGTCGGGAGGCCGCCCCGCGGCGACACCCTGGAGGTCTTCGGACGGTTCCGGGACCGCGACTGGATCGTCAACTCGCGGAACACCGCCGACGAGGACGCGGTGCGCACCGTGGCCTCGCTGGCGGGCTTCCGGCCGCGGATCGCCCACCGCGCGGACAGCCTCGAGCTCGTCGAGGACATGGTGGTCGCGGGACTGGGCGTCGGCCTGCTGCCCGCGGGCCGCCGCCGGGCCCGGGGGGTGGCGCTCTGCCGGCTGCGGGACCCCGAGGTGCGCCTGCGCGCCTACGCCGTGGCCCGCCGCGGCCGGACCGGGTGGCCGCCACTGGCCCTGGTGCTGCGGATGCTGCGGGAGCCGGCGGGCTCCCGAGCACGAGCCGGGGGCGTTCGCCCACGACGAACGCCGGAACACCGGGACCGCGGCCGGGGTTGAGCCGGTACCGCTCAACTCCTCGAAAGGTGGGCCCCCGATGTCCGCGCCCTCAGCACCCTCCACGCAGCCGCTCCGGCTGCCCGTCCTCTTCGTCTCGGACCTCGTCGTGCTGCCGGGCATGGTCGTGCCGGTCGAGCTCGACGAGCCCTCCCGCGCCGCGATCGACGCCGCCCGCAGCAGCAGCGACGGCCGGCTGCTGGTCGCGCCGCGCCTCGACGGCGGCTACGCGTCGTACGGCGCGATCTCCACCGTCGAGCGGGTCGGCCGGTTCAGCGGCGGCTCGCCCGCGGCCGTGCTCCGAGCCGAGACCCGCGGCCGGATCGGCAGCGGCGTCACCGGCCCCGGCGCCGCGCTGTGGGTCGAGGTCGAGGCCGTCGAGGAGGTCGCCACGCCCCGTGCCCGCGAGCTGGCCGAGGAGTACAAGCGGCTCGTCGTCGCCGTGCTCCAGCGCCGCGAGGCCTGGCAGGTGATCGACACCGTCAACCAGATGACCGACCCCGGCGCCATCGCCGACGCGGCCGGCTACGCGCCGTACCTGTCCCACGACCGCAAGCGCGAGCTGCTCGAGACGCCCGACGTGGAGGCCCGGCTCGAGGCCCTGACGGCCTGGACCCGGGACCACCTCGCCGAGGTCGACGTCGCCGACAAGATCGGCGAGGACGTCCGCGAGGGGATGGAGAGGAGCCAGCGCGAGTTCCTGCTCCGCCAGCAGCTGGCCGCGATCCGCAAGGAGCTAGGCGAGGGCGAGCCCGAGGGATCCGAGGACTACCGCGCCCGGGTCGAGGCGGCCGACGTGCCGGACGCCGTCCGCGAGGCGATGCTGCGCGAGGTCGGCAAGCTCGAGCGCTCCAGCGAGCAGAACCCGGAGACGGCCTGGATCCGCACCTGGCTCGACACCGTCCTGGAGCTGCCGTGGAGCGTCACCACCGAGGACCACGACGACGTCCGCGCCGCCCGGGCGGTCCTCGACGCCGACCACCACGGCCTCGACGAGGTCAAGGAGCGGATCGTGGAGCACCTCGCGGTCCGGGCCCGCCGGGCCAGCCGCGGCATGCAGGTCGTCGGCGGCCGTGGCTCGGGTGCGGTCATCCTCCTCGCCGGGCCTCCCGGTGTCGGCAAGACCTCCCTGGGTGAGTCCGTCGCCCGGGCCCTCGGCCGGAGGTTCGTCCGGGTCGCCCTCGGCGGCGTCCGCGACGAGGCGGAGATCCGCGGGCACCGGCGCACGTACGTCGGCGCGCTGCCGGGCCGCATCGTCCGGGCCGTCAAGGAGGCCGGCTCGATGAACCCGGTCGTGCTGCTCGACGAGGTCGACAAGGTGGGCGCCGACTACCGCGGCGACCCCGCGGCCGCGTTGCTGGAGGTGCTCGACCCGGCGCAGAACCACACCTTCCGCGACCACTACCTGGAGCTGGACCTGGACCTGTCCGACGTGCTGTTCATCGCGACCGCGAACGTCGTGGAGCAGATCCCGTCGGCGCTGCTGGACCGCATGGAGCTGGTGACGCTCGACGGCTACACCGAGGACGACAAGGTCGCGATCGCCCGCGACTTCCTGCTGCCGCGGCAGCTGGAGCGGGCCGCGCTGACCGAGGACGAGGTCGCCGTCAGCGACGCCGCCCTGCGGGAGATCGCCGCCGGCTACACCCGCGAGGCGGGGGTGCGGCAGCTCGAGCGGCTGCTGGCCAAGGCGCTGCGCAAGGCCGCGACCCGGTTGGCCGAGGGCGGGCACGACGCCGACAGCATGGTGCGCATCGAGGAGGCGGACCTCCGGGGGCTGCTCGGCCGGGCCCGGTTCGCCCCCGAGTCGGCCGAGCGCACGTCGGTGCCCGGCGTCGCCACCGGCCTCGCGGTCACCGGCCTCGGCGGCGACGTGCTGTTCATCGAGGCGACGGGCGTCGGGAGCAGCGACGGGACGGGCGGCCATCCGCGGCTGACGCTGACCGGCCAGCTCGGTGACGTGATGAAGGAGTCCGCGCAGATCGCGCTGTCCTTCGTGCGCTCGCACGCCGACCGGCTCGGCGTCGACCCGGTCCGGCTGGACCGCGACATCCACGTCCACGTGCCGGCGGGCGCCGTCCCCAAGGACGGGCCCTCCGCGGGCGTGACGATGGTGACGGCGCTGGTCTCCCTGGCGACCGGGCGCCCGGTGCGCTCGGAGGTCGGCATGACCGGCGAGGTGACGCTGAACGGCCGGGTGCTCCCGATCGGCGGCGTGAAGCAGAAGCTCCTCGCGGCGCAGCGGGCCGGCCTGACCGAGGTGTTCCTGCCGCAGCGCAACGAGGCCGACCTCGACGACGTACCGGCGGAGGTGCTGGCGGCGGTGCGGGTGCGTCCGGTCGGCGACGTCGTCGACCTGGTCCAGGCCGCGCTGGAGCCGCTGGCCGCACAGCGCACGGCCGCCGCCTAGGCCGAGGGGTCACCTCCTCAGGCAGAAACGCCGTGTCAGGCGGAGGAGGTGACCCCTCGACGGTCGGGGACGCCGGCGAGGGCCGCCGCCCCGAGCAGGAACAGCGCTGCGACCGACCCGGCGGTGGCCGGCCACCCGCCGGTCTGGTACGCCAGCCCGATCAGCGCGCCGAACGCGCTGGAGCCGAGGTAGTAGGCGAGCAGGTACAACGCGGCGGCGTGCCCGCGGCGCGCCCCGGCCCGCTCCGCGACCCAGGAGCTGGCCACCGAGTGGGTGGCGAAGAAGCCGGCCGTGAACACCAGCAGCCCAGCCGTCACCGGGACCAGTCGCGCCGGCAGCATCAGCGCGAGACCCGCCAGCGAGACCGCGACGCCGAGCAGCGCGAGCCGGCGCCGGCCGAAGCGGTCCGAGAGCCGCCCCGCCAGCGGCGAGCTCACCGTCCCGGCGAGGTAGGCCAGGAACATCAGCGAGGTGACCCCCGTGCTCAGGCCCAGCGGTGCCGCCTCCAGCCGGAACGTCAGGTAGTTGTACGTCGCGACGAACCCGCCCATCAGCAGGAAGGCCACCAGGCACAGCCGCACGATGCCGGGGTCGCGGAGCAGGGCGACGACCGCGTCGGTGTGCCCGGCCGCCCCCGCCGTCGCAGGCGTACGTCGTCCCGCCACCGGGACCAGCCGGACGAAGGCCAGCGACGCGGCCAGGGCGACCACCGCCAGCAGCGCCACCCCGGTCCGCCACGACCCGGTCTCCTCGACGAGGCCGGGCACGAGCCGACCCAGGATGCCGCCCAGGGTGTTGCCGGCGACGTACACGCCGATCGCGGTGCCGAGCTCGGCCGGGTGCACCTGGTCGCCGAGGTGGGCGACCGCGACCGCGACCACCCCGGCCAGCGCCACCCCGACCAGGGCGCGGACCACGACGAGGACCGCGAAGGTCGGCGCTGCGGCGGCCAGGAACGTCAGCGCGGTCGCGGTCAGCAGGCCGACGCGCATGACCGGCACCCGGCCACGGCTCTCGGCCAGCGAGGACAGCGGCAGGATCGCCAGCGCGAGCGCCCCGGTGGCCGCGGAGACGGTCAGGCTCGCCACGGTCGGGCCCACGCCGAAGCCGGCGCCGATCGGTGGCAGCAGCGCCTGGGTGGAGTAGAGCAGGCCGAACGCGGCGAGCGCGGCGCCCAGCATCCCGAGGTTGAGCCGGCGCAGCCCGCGGCTCCCCGACGTCAGGCCCTGGGCGGTGCGCTCGCGTGTCATCACCGTCGAGGCTACGAGCCGGCGCGCCGACCCGGCGCGTGTGGCGGCTCGCATGGTGCCGACCCGGCGCGTGTGGCGGCTCACATGGTGCCGACCCGGCGCGTGTGGCGGCCCGCATGGCGCCGACCCGGCGCGTGTGGCGGCTCACATGGTGCCGACCCGGCGCGTGTGGCGGCCCGAGAGGCGCCGCGTAGGTGGGATTCTCGCGCCAGACGCGCCG
>JAICLD010000055.1 GCA_025927595.1 Nocardioidaceae bacterium
ACGAGGTGCACCTGCTGCCCGCGCCGATCTTCCGGATGACCGCCGACCTCCAGGCCCGGCGGCGGATCGGGCTCACCGCGACGCTGATCCGGGAGGACGGCCGCGAGGGCGACGTGTTCTCGCTGATCGGGCCGAAGCGGTACGACGCGCCGTGGAAGGACATCGAGGCGCAGGGCTGGATCGCCCCCGCCGACTGCGTCGAGGTGCGCGTGACGCTGCCCGAGGGCGAGCGGTTCGCCTACGCCACCGCCGAGCCGGACGAGCGCTACCGGCTGGCGTCGTGCACGAACGCCAAGACGCGGCTCGTCGAGGAGCTCGTCGAGAAGCACCGCGGCGAGCCGACGCTCGTGATCGGGCAGTACCTCGACCAGCTCGACGAGATCGGGGAGCGGCTCGGGGCGCCGGTGATCAAGGGCGAGACCCCGGTCAAGGAGCGGGAGCGGCTGTTCAACGCGTTCCGGCACGGCGAGCTCGACCTGCTCGTGGTCTCCAAGGTCGCGAACTTCTCCGTCGACCTGCCCTCGGCGGCCGTCGCGATCCAGGTGTCGGGGTCGTTCGGGTCGCGCCAGGAGGAGGCCCAGCGGCTCGGCCGGCTGCTGCGCCCCAAGCAGGACAAGCGCTCCGCGCGGTTCTACGCGATCGTCTCCCGCGACACCGTCGACGCCGACTTCGCCCAGCACCGGCAGCGCTTCCTCGCCGAGCAGGGGTACGCCTACCGGATCGTCGACGCCGAGGACATCGCCACCGCCTGACCCCAGCGAGCGGCCGGCCCCCTCCGACGCGTACGACGGAGGGGGCCGGCCGGGTCAGGACCGGCTCAGCCGGTCACCGCACCTGCGCCTGGGCCAGCTGCCGGCGGACCAGGTCGCGCAGCGACGCCGCGTCCGGTCCGGCGGTCTTGGCCTGGGCCTTGGCGGCCGCCTCGGGCTCCGGCTTCGGCACCGGCGGGCACCGCAGGTCCGACCGGTTGCCGGGCTTGCGGGCCGGGACGGTGCCGTCGCTCAGGTACCGCCCGATGGCGTTGTCCGTGCAGGCCACGCCGCTGAGGGAGCCGGCGTGCGTGGTGCCGCCGACGCCCTCGATCAGCGAGGCGGTCGGGAACCGCCTGCGCACCTCCAGCGAGCCGGCGTACGGCGTCGCCGGGTCCAGCGTCTCGTCGATGAGCAGGATCGGGCTCTTCACGTGCCTACCGGTCACGTGCACCGGCGTGCCGGCCTTGGCGGGCCAGAACAGGCACGGCCCGTTGAACCAGGCGTTGTCCCAGGTGAGGAACGGCGCCTTCCGGGCCACCCGCGTGTTGTCGCGCTTGATCCGCTTCCAGCTCGACGGCCACGGGGCGTCCGTGCAGGTCGTGGCCAGGTAGACGGCGTTGCCGTTGTCGCTGCCGGGGACGTCCGGGGTCGCGCCGTACAGGTCCGCGATGGGCTGGTAGTCGCCGTCGTTCATCAGCGCCGCGTAGGCCTCGGCCGTGTCGACCCAGCCGTACACGTAGTACGCCGCACCCAGCAGCGCGTCGGTCAGCTCGTCGCCGCCGACGATGCCACCGGCCGCGTGCCGGTCGAGCTTGCGCCGCTCGGCGTAGAAGCCGCGTGCGACCTCACGCCGGGTGGTGCCGAGGTGGTAGACCGAGTCGTGGTCGGCGAGCCAGCCGAAGTAGACGTTGATCGTCCTCTGGAAGGCGCGGTCCTGGTCGAGGTTCGCCTGGTAGGGGCTGCGTCGCGGGTCCACGTTGCTGTCCAGCACGAACCTCCGCACCCGGTTCGGGTGCAGCGTCGCGTAGACCTGGCCGAGCTCGGTGCCGTAGGAGAAGCCGTAGAAGTTGATCTTCCGCTGGCCGAGCGCCTTGCGCAGGCTCTCCATGTCCTTGACGTTGTCGGTCGTCTTGATGTGGTCGAGCAGCCCGATCCTCGCGGCTGCCGAGTGGCCGCACGCCCTCGCGTAGTGCGCCGAGCGGCGCAGCCAGGTCCGCGCCGTGGGGTAGCGGTTGACGTCGAAGGGCGGCCGGTCGTACCCGTAGAAGCTCGGGTCGCAGGTCAGCGCCGGACGGCTGGAGCCGACGCCACGCGGGTCGAAGCCGATCCAGTCGTAGGTGGTGTCCCCGTCGCCCGGCACGAAGTCGCCCTGGCCGAAGATCGAGTACACGAGGCCGGAGCCGCCGGGACCGCCCGGGTTGACCAGCATGACGCCCTGGTAGTCGGCGTCCGGCGAGGAGTGCTTCAGCCGGGACACGGCGAGCGTGATCTTCCTGCCGTGCGGCTTGCGGTAGTCGACCGGCACCACGAGGTCGGCGCACTGGGACCCGTAGGCCTGCAGCGTCGCGCTCTCGCAGTCCCCCCACACGAGCGGTGGCGGCGTGTACGACGCCACGGCCGCGTGCGACGTGCGTGGTGCGTGCTGCGCCGGTGCGGCCGTGGCGCCGGTCGTCGTGCTGAGGCCGGCCACAGCGATCGTGACGCTGGTGGCGATGGCACCCCATCTCTTCATGCGTTCCCCTTTTCGCATCGGGCCCGCGGGTCACGGGCACCGGCCCACCCTTCACCCGGGACGTCGTGGTTGTCCAGACCCGCCGACCCCGCAACATATCCGGATGACGTCCGGTCCGCGTCCCGGTAGCGTCGGCCCGCGCCCACTCCTCGTGGAAGGTCTTTCGCGTGCCCGCGTCCCGTCCCGCGCCCTCCGTCCCCGACCCCGAGCTCGCCGCCGAGCGCCGGCACCTCGCCTCCTCCCGCGAGGCCCTGGCCCGGATGCGGGCCCGCACCGCGTCCCTGGACGCCGACGCCGCCGGCGACGCGGTGAGCCAGCAGTTCCTGGTCACGGCTCTCGACGCCCGTCGTCGTGCGCTCGTCGACGACCCCGCGGTGCCGCTGTTCTTCGGCAGGCTCGACCTCGACGGCGCGAGCACCGGAGACACCGGCGAAGAGCTCCACATCGGCCGCCGGCACGTGACCGACGAGGCCGGCGACCCGATGGTGGTCGACTGGCGGGCCCCGGTCAGCCGGGCGTTCTACCGGGCCAGCCGCAGCGAGCCGATGGGCGTGGTGCGTCGGCGCCGCTTCGGCTACGCGGGCGGCGACATGACGGCCTACGAGGACGAGGACCTGCAGTCGGGACCCGAGCCGGACGGGGACGCCGAGAGCCACAGCGCGATCCTGGAGGCCGAGATCGAGCGGCCCCGGATCGGACCGATGCGCGACATCGTCGCGACGATCCAGCCCGAGCAGGACCTGCTCGTGCGTGCCGACCTCGCGCAGTCCGTGTGCGTGCAGGGCGCCCCCGGCACCGGGAAGACCGCGGTCGGCCTGCACCGGGCGGCCTTCCTGCTCTACGCCCACCGCGAGCAGCTCACCCGGCAGGGGGTGCTCGTCGTCGGCCCCAACGCCTCCTTCCTGCGCTACATCGGCGACGTGCTGCCGGCGCTCGGCGAGGTCGGCGCCCAGCAGACCACGATCGAGGAGCTGGTCGGGCGCCGGCTGGCGTCGCTCGGCCCGCGCTACGCGATCCGCGGCAGCGACCCGGCCGACGTCGCCACGCTCAAGGGCGACCCGCGCCTGGCCGAGGTCGTCGCCCGGGCGGTGTGGTCGCGGGTGCGCGCTCCCGACGAGGGCCTGGTCGTGCCCCGCGGCGCGCGGCGATGGCGCCTCGCGCCGTACGAGGTGGAGGAGATCCTCACCGAGCTGCGCGGCCGCGGCGTCCGGTACGGCGCCGCCCGTGGCATGCTCGCGCAGCGGCTGGCGCACGGCATCCTGGTCAAGATGGAGCTGGCCGGGGACTCCCCCGACGACCGGGTGCAGGACGCCGTCGCCCGCAGCCGCGAGGTCAAGCGGTACGTCGACCACGTGTGGCCCGCGGTCGACCCGGCGCGTGTGGTGTTCGGGCTGCTCTCCGACGCCGGGACCCTGGCGGAGGCCGCCGAGGGGATCCTCACCGAGGACGAGCAGGTGCTGCTGCGGTGGCGGCGCCCGGGCAGGTCGGCCGCCTCGGCACCCTGGTCGCCGGCCGACGCGGTGCTCGTGGACGAGGCCGCCGACCTCGTCGAGCGGACGCCGTCCCTGGGGCACGTCGTGGCCGACGAGGCGCAGGACCTCTCCCCGATGATGCTGCGGGCGGTGGGCCGCCGCTGCAGCACCGGCTCGACCACCGTGCTCGGCGACCTCGCGCAGGCGACCACGCCCTGGGCGACCCGGTCGTGGCGCGAGGCCTTGGGCCACCTCGGCAAGCCGGCGGCGCACGTCGAGGAGCTGACGCTCGGCTTCCGGGTGCCCGGCGAGGTCATCGAGTACGCCGCCCGCCTGCTCCCGGTGACCGCCCCGGGCCTGGCGCCGCCCACGTCCGTGCGCCGCTCCCGAGGCCGGCTCACGGTCGAGCCGGTGCCGCGGGCCCGCCTGGCCGACGAGGTGGCGGCCGCGTGCCGGGCGGCCACGGCCGAGGAGGGCTCCGTCGGGCTCATCGTCCCCGACGCCCTGGTGGACGACGTCGTGGCCGGCCTGGTCCGGGCCGGGATCGCGCACGCGGTCCTGGGCGAGCAGCCCACCGAGCTCGAGGACCCGGACCTGGCCGAGCGGGCCCGCGTCGACGTGGTGCCCGCCTCGCTCGCCAAGGGCCTCGAGTTCGACCACGTCGTTCTCGTCGAGCCCGCCGGCATCGTCGCGGGCGAGCCGGACCGCGCCACCGGGCTGCGCCGGCTCTACGTCTGCCTCACCCGTGCGGTGACCTCGCTGGCGGTGCTGCACGCCGACCCGCTGCCCGACGAGCTCGGCGCTCCGTGAGCCCCGACGGCACGGCTCCCGGAGCCGGCGACCCGTCCCGGCTGTGGCCGTCCTGGCTGCCGGACGAGCTGCGGGTTCGGGTCGAGGCCGCCTACGCCGGGACCGCCCGCGGCCACCACGACCGCCGACACCTCGCGGAGGTGCTCGGGCACCTCGACGTCCTGACGCCGCCCGGCGACCCGGTCCGGGAGGCGGTGGTGCTGGCCGCCTGGTTCCACGACGTCGTCTACGACCCGGCCACCTCGTCGTCCGGCGGGGACGACGAGGAGCGCTCGGCGGTCCTCGCCGAGTCGTCCCTGCGCGAGGCGGGGGCCCCCGACGGCCTCGTCGCGGAGGTGGGCCGGCTGGTCCGGCTGACCCGGACGCACCGCCCCACGCCGGACGACCGCGCCGGGGAGCTGCTCTGCGACGCCGACCTGGCGGTGCTGGCCGCCGGACCGGACCGCTACGCGGAGTACGTCGCCGGCGTCCGCGCCGAGTACGCCCACGTCGACGACGCCGCGTTCGCCGCCGGGCGGGCCGCGGTGCTGCGGGACCTGCTCGCCAAGCCGACCCTGTTCCACACCCCCGCCGCCCGGGACCGCTGGGAGCAGCGCGCCCGCCGCAACGTCGAGGACGAGATCCGCCGGCTGTCGGGGCCCGCTGACATGCTGGGCCCATGACCGGTCACCCGAGCGCGGCCACCCTCGTCGCGGAGTCGTACGGCGTCCTGGCCGGCGTCCTGGACGGGGTCGACGAGGACGCGTCGTGGGCGCCGCCGTCGGCTACTGGGCCGACTGGGGACCCGACGAGCAGGGCGCCGCTCAGGGACGCCGGACGACCCGCGTCGAGGCTGCTGACCCGACCCCTCGCCCGGCGCGGCCGCGCTAGAGCAGTGGCCGCTCCCGCACGACCAGCGTCCCGGCGTCGGCGTCCAGCCGGGCCGGCACGCCCAGCGGGAGGGCAAGGTTGCGGGCGCCGTGCCCGAACGCCACCCCGGCCACCATCGGGACGCCGAGGTGGCCCAGCCGGTCGCGGACCAGGTCGTCGAGGACGGCGGGCGGCACCTCGGTGACCTCGCCCCAGACGATGCCGCGGGCGCCGTCGAACCAGCCGCTGCGGACCAGCTGGGTCAGCATCCGGTCCAGCCGGTAGGGCTGCTCGGTGACGTCCTCGAGCACGGCGATCGACCCGGCGGCCGTGACCCGGTCCGCGGTCCCGGCCCCGGCCGCGAGCAGGGCGAGGTTGCCGCCGACGAGCACCCCCTCGGCGGAGCCGGGCGCGATGGTGCGCGCGGGCGCCGGCGTGATCGACGTACCGGGCGAGGGGTCGAGGAGCAGCGCGCGCAGGTGCTCGCGGGAGGCCTCGTCACCGGCCCCGAGGCTGGTGACGACCGGTCCGTGGACGGTGACGAGGCCGAGCCTCGCAGCGACGGCCTGGTGGAGCGCGGTGACGTCGGAGAACCCGACCAGGACCCTGGGCCCCGCGGCGGCCATCGCCTGCCAGTCGAGCAGGTCCAGGATCCGCTGGGTGCCGTAGCCGCCCCGGGCGCACAGCACGGCGCCCACGTCGGGGTCGCACCACGCGGCCGTCAGGTCCTCGGCGCGCGCCTCATCGGCCGCGGCGAGGTAGCCCCAGCGCTCGTCGCCGCCCAGGACGTGCCGGCCGAGGACCACGTCGAGGTCCCAGGACCGCAGCACCGCCAGCCCGGCGTCGAGCCGCTCGGGCGGGACGGGACCGGCCGTCGCCACCACCGCCACCCGGTCGCCGGGGTGCAGCCGGGGCGGCCGCAGCAGCGGCCGGCCGGGGCGCCGGGGTGCCAGGGTCTGGCTCTTGCGGCGGCGCAGCCCGGCCCCGGCCAGCCGCTCGATCAGCTCCCGGCTGGAGACCGGGACCGCCCCCGACGCCCGGACCTGGTCGTAGCGCTCCTGCGGCACGTCGTAGTGGTCGCGGTCGAAGCCGCGGCGCGGGATCCCGATCTGCGCGGCGAAGGCGTGCAGCTCCTCGTAGGAGGTGTCGCTGGCCAGGTGCGACCACAGCCGGCCGTGCCCGGGGGAGTTGGGCGGGTCGATCAGCAGCGTCACGAGCTCCGCCCGGTCGGCTGCCACGGCTCCAGGCCCGCGGCCCGGTCCGCGGCGTCGTCGAGGAGCAGCCGCCACGCCCGCACGTGCCCGGCGTCGACGTGCGCCCTCCACGTGCCGCTGGGCCGCACGGACGAGGCCACGTGGAACATGCCGACGCCGGCGCGCACCAGCCACGGGACGTGCTCGCCGCGCAGCCCGCCGCCGGCCATCAGCAGGCGGGCCACGACCGGGTCCGAGGCCGCCCGGTCGGTGAGCTCGTCGTGGCCGGCCGCGAGACCGCGGGCGGACCCGGCGGCCAGGACCGAGTCGAGGCCGGGCAGCCCGGCGACCTGCCGCCAGGCCAGGTCGGTCTCCAGGGAGGCGTCGAACGCCCGGTGGAAGGTCCACGGCAGCCCCGCGAGCGCGTCCGCGAGGTGGTCGCACACCTCCACGTCGACGGTGAGCTCGGGGGTCAGGAAGCCGAACGAGACGCCCTCGACGCCCACGGCGCGGTAGTCCTCCCCCAGCCCGACCAGCCTGGTCAGGTCGCTGCGGGTGGCCGTGTAGGAGTCCTCGAGCCGCAGCATCGCCCGGACCGGGAGGTCGGTCTCGTGGCACACGGCTGAGACGAGGCCGGGCTCCGGGGACAGCCCCCCGGACTCGACCTGGTCGACGACGAGCAGCCGGTCGGCGCCGCCCTCGTGGGCGCCGGAGACGTCGCGCGGGTGCAGCACGAGCACCTCGAGCAGGGGCGCGACGGGCCGCGGTCCGTGCTCCTCGCCTTGACCCGTGCTCACAATGGACATCGTGACACCCGACGACCCCTCGACCGACGAACTGATGACCGCCCGTGCCCTCGTGTTGCACGACCTGGAGACCACCGCGGTCGCCGACGCCGCGACCGTCTCGGCGCTCGAGGCGTCGCTGACGACCCGGCGCTGGTGGGCCTCGCAGTGGGCCGAGGGCCGGCAGTACGTCGCCGGCCTGATCGCCCAGGACGTGCAGGACGCCCTGCTCGAGCGGGTCGGCCGCTGGCCGCTGTGCCACGCCTGCGACCACCTCGACCCGCACGCCCTCTACATCCAGCCCGAGCTCGGCGGTCCGGACCCGACCTGGGTCTGCGAGCACTCCGGCATCCGCGTCGCGCCGCTCGGCGGCCTCTAGCGCCCCCGACGACCCAGCAGCCAGCCCAGCAGCACCAGCGCCAACCCGGCCGCCACCTGCTTGCCGTAGGAGCGGGCCAGCACCGGCAGCACGGCCGCACCGAGGTCCAGCGCGTCGTCGGACCCCGAGGACCGCGGGGACGCCGACGGCCGCGAGGACGCGGCGGGAGCCGGGGTCGGTCCGGACCCGGTGGGCGGCGTCTCGGGCCCACCGGGCGAGCCTCCGGCCGAGACGCCGGCGTAGGCGGTCGACGGCGTCTTGCGGGGACCGCTGACGTCACCCGCGGACCCGGCCCCGACCGGTGTGCCGGTCGCGGCGGCCCCGTCCTCGGCGGCCCCGTCCTCGGCAGACTGCTCGGCGGGCCGCTCCTCCGCGCCGACCCTGTCCTTCAGGCACGTGACGAACTGCTGGAGGAGCTTGTCGGAGACGTCCTGGATGACGCCGCGGCCGAACTGTGCGGGCTTGCCGGTGATGGAGAGGTCGGTGGTGACGTCGACCTTCGTCGACGCACCCTCCTCGGTCAGCTGCGCGGTGACGAGCGCGCCGGCGGTGCCGTTGCCGCGCTTGTCCTTGCCCTTCGCCTCGATGACGAACCGGCCGGCGGGCCGGTCCTTCTCGACGAACGTCCCGGAGCCGGAGTAGACCATCGCGATCGGGCCGAGCTTGACCTTGCAGGTGCCCTTGAAGTCGTCGCCGGAGAACTCGGTGACGGTCGCGCCGGGGAAGCACCCGGCGACCGACTCGATGTCCTCGAACGCGGCCCAGGTGGTGTCCAGGGCGGCCGGGACGGTGAACGAGTGCTGGAGGTCCAAGGCTCAGGCCCCCGCCGCCGCGAGCACGGCCCGCCGGGTGAGCACGGTGGCGAGGTGACGCCGGTAGTCCGCGTCGCCGTTCAGGTCCGAGGGCGGGTCCGTGCCCTCCGCCGCCGACGCCGCGGCCGCCCGGACCGCCTCGTCGGTGGCCGGCTGCCCGACGAGCGCCTGCTCGACGGCGCGGGCCCGCAGCGGGGTGGACCCCATGTTCGTCAGGCCGACCCGGGCCTCGCGGATCGTCCCGCCATCGACCTTCACGGCGGCGGCGACCGCGACGATCGGCCACTGGTGCGCGACCCGGACGAACTTCTCGTAGTGCGCGCCCCAGCCGGCCCGCTTCGGGATCCGGACCTCGGTGAGGATCTCGTTCTCCTCCAGCGCCGTCGTGAACAGGTCCACGAAGAAGTCCTCGGCCGCGACGGTCCGGGTGCCCCGGGGACCGGCCACCACGAACTCCGCGTCCAGCGCCAGTGCCGGGGCTCCCAGGTCCCCGGCGGGGTCGGCGTGCGCCAGCGCGCCCCCGAAGGTGCCGCGGTGCCGCACCTGCGGGTCGGCGAGCACCTCGACCGCCTTGGTGATCACGAAGGCGTTCTCCCGCACCAGAGGGTCGGTCAGCACGTCGGCGTGCCTGGTCATCGCGCCGACGACGATCGCGTCCCCGTCGTCGCGCACACCGCGCAGCGACTCGATCCTCCCCAGGTCGATCACCACGTCCGGGGCGTTCAGGCGCATCCGCAGCACCGGCAGCAGGCTCTGGCCTCCGGCGATGATCTTCGCGTCGTCCCCGGCGTCGGCGAGGGCCTGAAGAGCGTCCTCGAGCGTGGTCGGGGCGACGTACTCGAACTGGGCGGGGATCACAGCGAGCTCCCGTTGTCGTCGCCGGGCCGGTCGGTGGAGTCGGCGCCCGCGCTGCGGTCGGCGGTGTCGGACTGGTCGAAGTGCGGTCCGGCGGCCCCCACGGTGGGCGCTCCGCCGGTGCCCGCTCCGTCGCGGGCGTGGATCGCCTTGTAGACCCGCTCCGGCGTGCACGGCATCCTGACGTCGTTCACGCCGAAGGGCCGCAGCGCGTCCACGACCGCGTTGACGACGGCCGGCGTCGAGGCGATCGTGCCGGCCTCCCCGACGCCCTTGACCCCGAGCTGGTTGGTCGTCGCCGGGGTCACGGTGTGCTCGTTCTCGAAGCTGATCGTGTCCGCGGCGGTGGGCACCAGGTAGTCCACGAACGACGCCGAGACGAGCGTGCCGGACTCGTCGTGGACGGCCTCCTCCCACAACGCCTGGGCAAGGCCCTGCACGATCCCGCCGTGCAGCTGACCGCTCACGATGAGCGGGTTCACGATGGTGCCGACGTCGTCGACGCTCACGTACTTGCGCAGCTTGATCCCGCCGGTCTCCGTGTCGACCTCCAGCGCGCACAGGTGGGTGCCGTGCGGGTACGAGAAGTCGTCGGGGTCGTGCGTGGCGTCGGCGTCGAGGGTCGACTCGAGGTGCTCCGGGACGTTGTGGCCGTGGAACACCTCGAAGGCGATCTCGCCGAGGCCCATGCCCTTCTCGGTGCCGCGCACGGTGAACCGGCCGGCCTCGAACTGGAGGTCCTCGGTGCTCGCCTCCATCAGGTGGGCCGCCAGCGTCTTCGCCTTGTCGACCACCTTGTCTGCCGCCGCCAGCACCGCCATGCCGCCGACCGACAGCGACCGCGAGCCGTAGGTGTCCAGCCCGCGTGCGGAGACCTGGGTGTCCCCGTGCAGGACCTCGACGTCCTCGAACGGCACGCCGAGCCGGTCCGCGACGATCTGCGAGAACGCCGTCTCGTGGCCCTGACCGTGCGGGCTGGTGCCGATGAGGACCTCGACCTTGCCGGTCGGGAGCATCCGCACCACGGCGTGCTCCCACCCGCCGCCGACGTACCCCTGCTCGCCGAGCCAGCGCGACGGCGCCAGCCCGCACATCTCGGTGAACGTGGAGACACCGATGCCCAGCTGGACCGGGTCCTTCGCGTCGCGACGGCGCTGCTGTTCAGCCCGCAGCTCCTCGTAGCCGAACAGCGCCGTGGCCTTGTCGGTCGCGGCCTCGTAGTTGCCCGAGTCGTAGGTCAGTCCCGCGACGGTGTCGAACGGGAACTCCTCGTGCGTGATCCAGTTGCGCTTCCGGATCTCCAACGGGTCCACGCCGACCTCGGCGGCGAGCTCGTCCATGATCCGCTCGATCGCGAAGGTCGCCTCGGGGCGCCCGGCTCCACGGTAGGCGTCCGTCCACGTGGTGTTGGTGAAGAGGTTGCGGCACTCGAAGCGGTACGCCGGGAACTTGTAGATGCCGTTGTACATCCGCGCACCGAGCATCGGGATGTAGGAGGTGACGAGCCCGAGGTAGGCGCCCATGTTGGCCAGCAGCTCGACCTTGAGCCCGGTGACCGTGCCGTCCTTGCCGGCCGCCAACGTCAGCTTCTGCCACTGGTCGCGGCCGTGGTGGGCCGCCATCAGGGACTCGGACCGGGTCTCGGTGTACTTGCACGGCTTGCCGGTGTGGCGCGCCGCGATGACGGTCAGCACCTCCTCCGGTGTGAACTGCAGCTTCCCGCCGAAGCCGCCCCCGACGTCGGGCGCGATGACCCGCACCTTGCTCTCGGGGATCCCGAGGACCAGCGCGATGAACACCCGGACGAAGTGGGGCACCTGCGTCGAGGTGTGGACGACCAGCTGCTCACCGGTCGGGTCGACGCAGATGGACCGAGGCTCCATGAACGCGGGGATGAGGCGCTGCTGGCGGTACTCCCGCTCGAGGAGGATGCCACTCTCGCGCGCCTCCGCGATCGCCTCCTCGACGGAGCCGCCGGTGCTGTCGTCGACGGAGTCGTAGACGTAGTGGGCCGACAGGTTGGTGCCGAGGTCGGGATGGGCGAGGACGTCGCCGGCGTCCGCGCGCTTGAGGTCGAGGACGGCCGGCAGCTCCTCGTAGTCGACGTCGACGAGGTCGGCGGCATCCCTGGCCTCGGCGGCTGAGCGGGCCACCACCACGGCGACGACCTCGCCGGCGAACGCGACGGTGTCGACGGCGACCGACGGGTGGGGCGGGGCGACCTGCTCGGGCGTCGCCATCCACGCGTTGGGCAGTGAGCCCTGCTCGTCGGCCAGGTCGGCGCCGGTCAGGACCGTCACGACGTTCGGCATCGCCTTGGCCTCGGCGGTGTCGATGCTCGTGATCCGCGCGTGCGCGTAGGGGCTGCGCACCATCGCCAGGTGCAGCATCCCGGGCAGCACCATGTTGTCGGTCCAGCGGGTCCGGCCGGTGATCAGCCGCTGGTCCTCCTTCCGGCGACGCTCCTTCCCGATCTCGGGAGCGGCCCCAGCGGTGGCCTCGTCGGTGACAGTCATGCGCTCTCCTCGATCGCTGCGGGCACGGCCGTCTGGCCGGAGGCGGCCTGCACGGCGCGGACGATGTTGTGGTAGCCCGTGCACCGGCAGAGGTTGCCCTCGAGGCCCTCGCGGATCTGCTCCTCCGTGGGCTTCGGGTTGTCGTTGAGCACGTCGATCGCCTGCATGATCATCCCCGGCGTGCAGAACCCGCACTGCAGCGCGTGGCACTCGTGGAACGCCGCCTGCATGGGGTGCAGCTCGCCTCCCTGGGACAGCCCCTCGATCGTCGTGACCTCGCCGCCGTCGACCTGCACCGCCAGCACGTTGCACGACTTCACGCTGCGGCCGTCGAGGTGCACGGTGCAGGCACCGCAGTTGCTGGTGTCGCAGCCGACGACGGTGCCGGTCTTGCCGAGCCGTTCGCGGAGGTAGTGCACGAGCAGCATGCGTGGCTCGACGTCGTCGGTGTACGACGCCCCGTCCACGGTCACGGTGATCTTGGTCAAGGCTGCCCCTAGGAGGTGAGGTCCGTCACGGTCGAGGCCGAGACTAGGCAGCCGGGGTTGGTCAAAGGTTGGCCCGCCGGCCCTCGTCCGCCGGGGGGTCCGGGCGCCGGTTTCCCAGGGGCCCCGGGTAAACCGTCACACCCCGTCCGTTGCAACACAGGGGGTGTGCCAGTTTCCCAGGGGACCCTGGGAAACTGCCGCGGCGCTCAGCCACGCGCGGCGGCCAGCCGGGCCCGCAGCAGGGCCCGGGCCGGGTGCGCGGCGTCGCCCATCGCCCGGAGCGCGACCTCGACGACCTCGGTGTCGTACGGCGCCAGCGAGGTGTAGCGCAGCACGGCACCGGGACGTGGGTCGGCCAGCAGGGCCTCCCGGACCGCCACGGCGACGTACTCCCCGAGCTCGGCGAGCGCCGGCGAGTTCGTGCCGGGGAGCAGGTCGCCGCCGTACGCCTCGACCGCCGCCGCGACCTGGCCGGTCCGCAGCAGCTCCAGGACCCGCTCCACGTCGGTGCGGACCGGGAGCGTGAGCCGGTAGGGCCGGCTCGCCAGCCTCCCGCCGACGGCCGCGCGCAGGTGGGAGACCTCGGCCTTCAGGGTCGAGAGGGTCACCGACTTGTCGCCGTACAGCAGGGCGTGCAGCTGCTCCGACGACAGCCCCTCCCGGTGCAGGGCGAGCAGCGCGAGGATCTCGGTCTGCCGCCGGGTCAGCAGCAGCCGGGCGCCGTCGAGGCGGGCCTCCGCGGCGCCGAGCAGGGTGAGCGTGAGCCCGGCCTCCTCGGTCACCGGCTCGGGCGGGCTGGGCCGGCTCGGGTCGGTGTGCGGCATCGCGGTCTCGATCAGCCGCGCCATCATCCGGGCGGTGGCCAGGCCGATCGGGTGGCTGCGGTCCCAGGTCGTCGACAGGTCGATGACGCCGAGCTGCCGCCCGGTCACCGGGTCGAGGACCGGCGCCGCCCAGCAGACCCAGCTGTGCACCATCGGTGCGTAGTGCTCGGCGCTGAAGACCATCGACGGCTGACCGGCCATGGACGCCAGCGCCAGCGCGTTGGTGCCGACGCTGGCCTCGTCCCAGCGCCCGCCGGGCACGAAGTTGACCGTCTCGGCCTTGCGTCGCATCACCCGGCCGCCGTAGGTCCACAGGATCCGGGTGTCGGCGTCGGTGACGGCCACGACGAGGTCGCCGTCCTCGGCGGTGCTGCGCAGCTCGTGCTCGATCCGCTGCACCGCGACCTGCAGCGGCGAGCCGCGCCAGAAGCTGCGGGTGTCGGACTCGTCGGCCAGCGGCGCCTCGGTCACCTCCGGCGTGACCGCGACCCCCGAGCGCTCCCAGCTGCGCAGGATCTCCGGCCGCACCACCGAGGCGGCGCTGTCCCCCTGCTCGACGAACGCGCTCCAGGCGCGCACCGCACGCAGCCGCTGCTCGTGCAGCTCCGGCTGCGTCCTCGCCATGAGACCTCCCGGCGCGTCCGGAGGGACGACCTGACGCTGTCACGGTAGCCGAGGGGCGAAGGGCTCCGGCGGGGGTACCGGAGCGCCCGGCGGAGCCCGTCGTCAGTGGTGGATGCGGCCGTCGGTCTCGGCCAGCCGCTCGCCGTTGCCGCCCCAGCGCAGCGCGATGATCTCGGCCGCGACGCTGACCGCGGTCTCCTCCGGCGTGCGCGCCCCGAGGTCGAGCCCGACCGGCGAGGACAGCCGGGCCAGCTCGTCGTCGGTCAGCCCGGTCTCCTTCAGCCGCGCCAT
>JAICLD010000050.1 GCA_025927595.1 Nocardioidaceae bacterium
ACGCCCTGGGCCGGCTCAACGACCTCTTCGAGGAGGAGCAGTGAGGGGGCTACTGCTGTCAATCGTTGCTGTCACCCCGGCGTCGCTGGCTCCGCGGCTCGCTTCGGGAGCACCTCCGCACACGCAAAAGCCCAGGTCAGAGCGGGTCTGCCTGGGCTTGGGGGTTGGCGCGCTCGGAGGGATTCGAACCCCCAACCTTCTGATCCGTAGTCAGATGCTCTATCCGTTGAGCTACGAGCGCCGGGCCTCGCCGAGTTTAGCGTGCGCGCCGGTGAGGGGCGAACTCGGCCGTCCAGCACGCTGACATGCGGTGTCCGGCGGGCGTGTGACCGAGCCCGCAGCCGGCGTACGCATGAAGGACGGGCGACCGGGCAGAACGGTATCGACGCCGCCCGTCGCGCGGGTGGGCGTGCGCTCAGAACACCCGCTCCGCGACGGTCCAGTCCTCGACTGTCGCAGGAGTCCTCAGTCAGGAGTTCCGATGGCCACCAAGTGGTGGACGCTCGTCGCCGTGTGCACGGGCGTGTTCATGCTGCTGCTCGACATCACGATCGTCAACGTCGCGCTGCCCGACATCCAGCGTGAGCTGCACGCGTCGCTGTCGGACCTGCAGTGGGTGATCGACGCCTACGCGCTGACGCTCGCGGCCCTGCAGCTGACCGCGGGGTCGCTCGCCGACCGGTTCGGGCGCAAGCGGCTGTTCGCGATCGGGACGGTCGTGTTCACGCTCGGCTCGCTGCTCTGCGGCATGGCACCGACCGTGCTGTTCCTGTCGCTCTCGAGGGCCGGCCAGGGGGTCGGCGGCGCGATCATGTTCGCCACCGCGCTGGCGCTGCTGTCCGGCGCGTTCAGTGGCAAGGAGCGCGGGACCGCCTTCGCGTTCTTCGGCGCGACGACCGGGGTGGCGGTCGCCGTCGGCCCGGTCCTCGGCGGCGTCCTCACCAGCGGGCTGTCGTGGAACTGGATCTTCTGGGTCAACATCCCGATCTGCGTCCTCGCGCTCGCGGTCACGCTCACCAAGGTCGAGGAGAGCCGCAACCCGCACGCCGGCCGCCCGGACTGGATCGGCTTCCTCACGTTCAGCGCGGGGCTCGCCCTGCTCGTCTTCGGGCTGATCCGGGGCGGGGAGGACGGCTGGGGCGACCGCACCGTCGTCTGGAGCTTCGTCGGCTCAGGCGTCCTGCTCCTCGCCTTCGTGGTCTCCCAGCTGCTCCAGCGCCAGCCGATGTTCGACCTCGGGCTGCTCCGCAAGCCCACGTTCGTCGGGGGGCTGATCGCGGCCATCGGCGTCTCGGCATCCGTCTTCTCGCTGCTGACGTACCTGGTCATCTACGTCCAGAACGTCCTGGGCTTCTCGCCCGTGGGCTCCGGCGTGCGGTTCCTGTTCCTGTCCGGGATGTCCTTCATCTCCGCGATCATCGCCGGCCGGCTGACCAGCCACCTGCCCACCAAGTGGCTGATCGCCCCCGGGTTCGTCGTGGTCGCCGTCGGGCTGTACCTCATCCGCGGCATCGCCGTCAGCGACGACCCGTCCCAGTGGACGCACCTGATCCCGGGGCTCGTCGTCGCGGGCCTGGGCATCGGACTGATCAACGTGCCGCTCGCCTCCACGGCCGTCGGCGTCGTACGCCCCGAGCGCTCCGGCATGGCATCCGGGGTCAACTCCACCTTCCGGCAGGTCGGCATCGCCACCGGGATCGCGGCGCTGGGCTCGATCTTCAGCAACCAGGTCGGGGACGGGATGCGTGCGGCTCTGGCCGGGACCCCGGCCGCCTCCCGGGCAGGCCAGGCGGCGGCCGCTGTCACCAACGGCCAGATCCAGGTGCTGGTCGCCCATGCGCCGGCCTCGGTGCGCCACGCGCTCACGCAGGCCTCGGTGCGCAGCTTCGTCGACGCCCTGAACCACATCACCACCATCGCCGCCGTCATCGCGCTCGTCTCCGGGCTGCTCTGCGTCTTCCTGATTCGGGCGCGCGACTTCGAGGACCACGACGGCGGGCCCGAGCGGAGCGCGCCGGCCGAGGACCGGCCGGCCAAGCCCGGCCGGCACCGTGCGGAGCCGGTCCACGCCCGCTGACCCCCGACGAGGAGGCTTCGAGCGAGGAACGCTGGGTACCTCGGGACCATGAGACTGCTACGAGGCGCAGGCGCGCTCGCCATCGGCAAGATGATCTACGACCAGGCCCGCAAGCCGGAGAACCAGCGTCGGATCAAGGAGGCGGTGTCGCGCTTCCAGGCGAGCCGGTCGACTCCCGCGGGGAAGCGCCGGGCCTGACGCGCCGCTCAGCGCACGCGGGCGTACGGCGCCAGCTCGAGCAGGTGCACCGCGGCCGAGGAGCACGCCGTCGTCGCGTGCGGGACGAACGTCCAGTGCGTCTCGTCGGGCGGGTACACCCGCAGACCGCGCGCCCTCGTGGGGTGACACTTCCCGCTGGGGTAGTTCCCGGCGTCCGTCTCCCGCAGCGTCGCCTCGGCGCTCGACCCCGGCGCCAGGTCGAACCGGGTGCGCTCTCCGGGCTTGACCCGGTCCGCCGGGGCGCCGATCGGAGCGCCTGACCGGTTGGCGACCAGCGACACGCCCCCGTAGCCGCCCGTGCGACACGTGGCGTTGCTCGTGTTCGTCATCCGCAGCAGGTAGTAGGTGCTGCCGGCGGCGCCCTCCCCCGGGGAGAGCCGGAACCGCAGGTCGTGGACCCCGCAGGACGCCGGTCCCTGGGTGGGGGCGGCCGACGCCGACGACGTACCCGTCGAGGGCGACGGGGCTGCCGACGGGGGCGTCGAGGAGGCACCGCCCGTCGACACCGCGCTCGCGGACGGCGTGCCCGATCCGGACGAGTCGTCCGAGCCGCCGCCGCACCCGGCCAGCAGGAGCGAGCCGAGGACCACGGCGCCGAGCGCCGGGCGGACGAAAGGCTGCATGTGAGGAGTATCCCGCAGGAACCACCCGGTGGCGGGCGTTCCGGCGGGCGCGTCGCTGGGTACGACCCGGACGAGCACGACGACGAGAACGCGACACGTGAACCCGAGAAGGAGTGCCATGACGGTCGTCCCGACCATCACCTTGAACAACGGCGTCGAGATCCCCCAGCTGGGGTTCGGCGTCTTCCAGATCCCGCCGGAGCAGACCAAGGACGCGACGCTGACCGCGCTCGAGGTCGGCTACCGGCACATCGACACCGCGGAGATGTACGGCAACGAGAGGGAGGTCGGTGAGGCGGTCCGCGCGTCCGGCATCGACCGTGACCAGATCTTCGTGACGAGCAAGCTCAACAACGGCTTCCACGCGTACGACGACGCGCTCGCCGCCTTCGACGAGACGCTCAAGACGCTCGACCTCGGCTACCTCGACCTGTTCCTCGTGCACTGGCCGCTGCCCGGCGTGGGCGACTACGTCGAGACGTGGAAGGCCATGGAGAAGATGTACGAGTCCGGCCGGGTCAAGGCGATCGGCGTCTCGAACTTCCAGCCGCACCACCTGCGCCGGATCCACGGCGAGACCAGCGTGACTCCCGCGGTCAACCAGGTCGAGATCCATCCGTACCTGGCGAACGAGGAGGTCCGCGCCTTCGACACCGAGCACGGCATCGCCACCGAGGCGTGGTCCCCGATCGCGCAGGGCAAGGTCCTCGAGGACCCGGTGCTGGTGCGGATCGCCGAGGCGCACGGCCGCACGCCGGCCCAGGTGACCCTGCGCTGGCACCTCCAGCGCGGCGACATCGTGTTCCCCAAGTCGGTGACGCGCAGCCGGGTCGAGGAGAACTTCGACGTCTTCTCGTTCGAGCTGTCCGCCGACGACATGACCGACATCACCGGGCTCGACCGCGGTGAGCGGACCGGGCCCGACCCGGACGCGTTCAACTACATCCCCGACTGACCGACTCCCCTTGACCCCCTCGATTCGTCTGCGGTCCGGCGGGTTCCCCTCCCCCGCCGGTCGCAGACGAGTCGGGGGATGGGGGACGTCAGAACGTGATGACGACCTTGCCGGACGTGCCGCGGTCTGCCAGCTGGTAGGCCGCGGCCGCGTCATCCAGGGTGAAGGTGTCGGTGACGATCTCCTCCGGGTGCACGCGCCAGCGGTCCAGGTGCCGCAGCAGGTCGCCCATGTGCCCCACCGACGTGACCCACGAGCCGTGCAGCGACACCTGCTTGTGGATCATCAGCTGCGACACGTCGAAGCCGACGTCCCCGCCCTCGCCGACGAACGCGCACCGCCCCCAGGTCGCCGTGCTGGACAGCGCCAGGTGCCGGGCGGCCGGGTTGCCCGACGCGTCCAGGGTCGCGGTGAACCCTCGCCCCGCGGACAGCTCGTCCAGCGCGTCGGACAGGGTCTCGTCGTCGGCGGCCAGCGCCTCGTCGACCAGTCCCAGCTCGACGCCGATCCGGCGCCGCTCGGGCGAGAGGTCGGTGCCGACGACGTGGCCGACCCCCATGCCGCGGGCCAGCATCGCCGCGGCCAGGCCGACCGGGCCCAGGCCGGTGACCAGCAACGTGTCGCGGCCCGAGACGTCGAGCCGCAGCAGCGCCTCGTACGCCGTGCCGAACCCGCACGAGACGAGCGCCCCGTCGACGTACGTCAGGGAGTCGGGCAGCGGCAGGCAGGTGCTCTCCTCGGCGAGGAGGTAGTCGGCGTGGCCGCCGTCGCGCTGCCAGCCGTACGCCGCCCGCGCCGGCGAGGTGCAGCCGATCAGGTAGCCGCTGCGGCACTGCTCGCAGACGCCGCAGCCGCTGATGTGGTAGACGACGACGCGGTCGCCCTCGGCCAGCCGCCGGCACCCGGGGCCCACCGCGACGACCTGCCCGCACGGCTCGTGGCCGGCGACCACGCCCTGGTAGGCCTCGGGACCGTGCCCCAGGTGCTCGCGGTAGATCGCCCGGATGTCGCTGCCGCAGATCGAGGACGCCTTCATCGCCAGGAGCACCTGGCCGTGGCCGGGCTCCGGGACCTCCCTCTCGACCGGCTCGACGGTGCTGTCGCCGGGGAGGACGACGCCGCGCATGCTCATGGTCGGGCCGGGTTCGTCTGCGACTGCTCCGCGGCGGCGCCCCGCCCGACCGCAGACGAATCGGGGTGGCGGAGGGCCTCGAGGGTGGCCCGCGCGCCGACCTCGTGCAGGGAGGCCAGGGCGGCGGTGTACTCCCGGGTGAACCGCTCGTCCTCGACGAGGTCGCCGAACAGGTCCGGGTCGCGCAGGAACGCCAGCGGGTCCTCGCCCTGCCGGGCGGCGCGCTGCATCACCGCGTCCTTGCGGCGGTCGACGATCTCGATCGGCTCGCCCTGCTCGTCGACGCCCTCGGCGTAGCGGGCCCAGCTCGCCACGACCAGCGCCGAGCGCCGCACCTGCCCGCCGCCGGCCAGGTTCTGCCGGATCACCGGGACCAGCCACTTCGGGATCCGGTCCGAGCTCTCCGCGCACAGCCGGGCCAGGGTGTCGCGGATCTCGGGGTTCGCGAACCGCTCGATCAGCTGGTGCTGGTAGGAGTCGAGGTCCACGCCGGGCACCGGCTCCAGGGTCGGCGTCCCCTCCTCGTCCATGTAGGCGAGCAGGAAGCCCGTGAACAGGTCGTCCTGGCAGACCTCGTGCGCGTAGCGGTAGCCCGCGAGGAAGCCGAGGTAGCACAGCGCCTGGTGGCTGGCGTTGAGCAGTCGCAGCTTCATCAGCTCGTACGGCGTCACGTCGGGCACCAGCTGCACCCCGGCCTCGTCGTACGCCGGTCGGCCGGTCGGGAACCGGTCCTCCAGCGCCCACTGGGTGAACGGCTCGCAGACGACCGGCCAGCCGTCCTCGACGCCGAACTCCTCGGCCAGCTGTGCGCGGTCGGCGTCGGTCGTCACGGGGGTGATCCGGTCCACCATGGAGTTCGGGAACGTCACGTGCTCCTCGAACCAGGCGGCCAGCTCGGGGTCCTTGAGCCGGGCGAACGCCCCGATCATCTTGTGCGCGACCTCGCCGTTGCCCTGGATGTTGTCGCACGACATCACCGTGAACGGCTCGACCCCAGCGGCCCGCCGCCGGCGCAGCGCCTCGACGATGTAGCCGAACGCCGTGCCGGGGACGGCGTCCTCGGCCAGGTCGGCCTGGATCGAGGGGTCCGCCGCGTCGAACTCCCCGGTGGCCTGGTTCACCAGGTAGCCGCCCTCGGTGATCGTCAGAGACACGATCCGGGTGGCCGGGTCGCCCATCACGCGCAGCACCGCCTCCGGGTCGTCCGGCCCGAACAGGTAGTCGACGATCGAGCCGATGACCCGCGGGTGCATCTGCCCGTCGGGGTCCTTGACCACGAGCGTGTACAGGCAGTCCTGAGCGTGCAGCACGTCGTGCATCCGCCGGTCGCCGGGCAGCAGGCCGACCCCCGTGATGCCCCAGTCGAGCGCCTGGCCGGCGTTCATCAGCGTGTCGAGGTACATCGCCTGGTGGGCGCGGTGGAAGCCGCCCACCCCGAAGTGGACGATGCCGCCGGTCATCTCCGAGCGGTCGTACGCCGGGACGGCCACCCGCTCGTCCAGGGCGGCGAGGGTGGTCGCGTCGAGCTGGGTCATGGCTCCTCCAGGAGTGGTGCGGACGGTCGGTCAGTCGACGTCGACGACGACGTCGGCGACCTTGCGGGTGCGCTGCACGACCTCGGCGTTCGCCTGGTCGGAGACGGTCGCCCACCGGCGGGCCTCGTCGGGGGACCGGCCGTGCTCGATGTGTCGCTGCACCAGCCGGGCCCGTCGTACGTCGTCGTCGGTCTGCACGAACCAGCTCTCGTCGAGCGCCGGCAGCACCGCGCTCCAGCCGTCGGCGTCGTGCAGCAGGTAGTTGCCCTCGGTGACCACCAGCCGGTGCCGCGGCTCCACCGCGATCGCCGCCGCGAGCGACAGCTCCCGGCTCCGGTCGAAGGCCGGCGCGTAGACGGTCGAGCCGGTCTCCTCACGCATCCGGTGCAGCACGTGCGCGTAGCCGGCGACGTCGAAGGTCTCCGGTGCCCCCTTGCGGTCCGAGAGGCCGAGCCGGGCCAGGATGTCGTCGTGCAGGTGGAAGCCGTCCATCGGCACCAGCACCGCCTCCTCGCCGAGGGCGGCGACGACCCGGGCGGCCAGCGTCGACTTGCCGGCGCCGGGCGCCCCGGCGATCCCGAGGATCGCGCGGCGCTGGCCGAGCAGGGCCCGGGCCCGGTCGAGGAGGTCCTCGCCGAGCCCGGCCACGAGCTGCCCGGGGCTCACTTCACGGCGCCGAGCGACAGCCCGCGCACCAGCTTGTCCTGGGCGGCGAAGCCGGCGATCAGCACGGGCAGGGACACCAGGGTCGCGGCGGCGCACAGCTTCGCCAGGAACAGGCCCTGGCTGGAGATGAAGCCCACCAGGAAGATCGGCGCGGTCGAGGACACCGTGGCGGTCAGGTTCACCGCGAACATGAACTCGTTCCAGCTGAAGATGAAGCAGATCAGGCTGGTGGCGGCGAGACCCGGTGCCGCGATCGGCGCCACGATCTGGGTCAGCGTGCGGATCAGCCCCGCCCCGTCGACCTGGGCCGCCTCGAGGATCTCCTTGGGCACCTCGGCCAGGAACGACTGCATCATCCACACCGCGATCGGCAGGTTCATCGACGTGTAGAGGATGACGAGCGTGTAGACGTTGTCGAGCATCCCGACCTGCTTGACGATCAGGTAGATCGGCAGCAGCGCCGCGATGGGGGGCAGGAACTTCGTGGAGAGGAAGAAGAACATCGCGTCCGTCCACTTCTCCACCGGCTTGATGGACAGTGCGTACGCCGCCGGCACGGCCAGCAGCAGCACGATGAGCGTCGAGACGATGCTCGCTGTCGCGGAGTTGATCAGGAACGTCGAGACGCCGCGCTGGAACACCGCGCCGTAGTTGGAGAACGTCAGCGGGGCGAAGATCGACGGCGGGTTCGTCGCCGCGTCGGACTCCTGGTGCAGCGAGGTCAGCACCATCCACGCCACGGGCGCGAAGAACAGCAGGGTGAGCAGCCAGGCCAGCACGGCCCAGCCGGGCCCGGCGGAGGCCGACGTGTCGTCCTTGACCTTGCGGGCGCGGCGGCGCCGCTGGGCGGGTGGGAGGGCGCGCTCGCCGGGGGCAGGCTGGGCGGCGGTCGGTGCGGTCGCGGTCATCGGGACGTCTCCTCGTTGAACAGCGAGAAGATCGTGCGGAGCGCGAAGGTCGCCACGATGATCGAGCCGACCACCACCACGACCCCGGCCGCAGCGGCCTCGCCGTACTCGTACTTCCGGAACATCGTCAGGTAGATCTCGTAGGGCAGGTTCGTGGTCGCGGAGCCGGGACCGCCCTGGGTGATCGTGTAGATGGCGTCGAAGGTCTGCAGGACGTAGATCGAGCCGAGCAGTGCCGAGAGCTCGAGGTACTGCCGCAGGTGCGGGAGCGTGATGAACCGGAAGGTCTGCCATCCGTCGGCCCGGTCGATCTTGGCGGCCTCGAGGACGTCACCGGGCTGGGACTGCAGCCCGGCCAGCAGGATCAGCATCATGAACGGCGTCCACTGCCACACCAGGGCCGCGACCACCGCGGGCATCGGGAACTGGGACACGAAGTCGACGGTGGGTCCCTCCTGCGCGCCGAACAGCTGCCACACCCAGTTGACGACGCCGTTGAGCAGGCCGTAGTCGGGGTTGTAGAGCGCGTGCTTCCACAGCAGCGCCGACGCCACCGGCATCACGAGGAACGGCGCGATCAGCAGCGTGCGGGCCAGGCCGCGGCCGGGGAACTTGCGGTCCAGCAGGACCGCGAGGATCAGTCCGAGCAGCGAGCTGATCAGGACCACCGCCACGGTGAGCACGATGGTGTTGAGGACCGCGGCGCGGAGCCGGCTGTCGGTGAAGACCGTCCCGTAGTTGGCCAGGCCGGCGAACGACGTGAAGTGCCCCATGCCGAGGAAGTTCTTGGTCCCCGGCTGGAGGACGTTCCAGTGCAGGGTGGAGATCGCGATCGTCAGCAGGAACGGGATCTGGGTGACCACGATCGTGAACACCAGCGCGGGCATCAGGGGGCCGCGCCGGCGCCACCGGAGCCCCCGCGACATCGTCGCGGTGGGTGGGGCCGTCATTGCCTGGGCTGTCATCGAACGCCTCCAGGTGGAAGTGGCGGGGCGAGGTGCGGTGGGGGGGTGCCGCCGGGTGGGGCGGCCGGGACGGGCCCGGCCACCCCACCGGCGGGGAGGTGCTACTGGTAGTTCTTCGCGACGTCCTCGGCCAGCTTCTGGCCCTTGGTCAGCGCGTCGTCGACCGTGGTGCGTCCGGCGATGGCCGCGGCGATGTCCTGGGACACCTTGGTGCCGAGGTCCTGGAACTCCGGGATGTCGACGTACTGGACGCCCACCGTGGGCCGCGGCTGCACGCCCGGGTCCTCGGGGTTGGCGGTCTCGATGGCCTGGAGCGTGGGCTGAGCGAACGCCGAGGCGACCTTCTTGTACTGCGGGAGGTCGTAGGTGCTCTTGCGCTTCCCGGCGGGGACGCGGGCCCAGCCGAGCTTCTGCCCGACCAGCTTCTCGTAGTCCTTGCCGGTGGCCCACAGCATGAACTTCGACGCGGCGTCGGCCTTCTTGGTGGTCTTCGGCATCACGAAGGCCCAGGTCCACAGCCAGCCCGCGGACTTGGTCTTCACGACCGGAGCGGGGGCGTAGCCGACCTTGCCGGCGACCTTGCTGACGTTCGGGTCCTCCAGCGAGCCGGCGGCCGACGTGGCGTCGTACCACATCGCGACCTTGCTCTGGCTCATCGCGTTCAGGCACTCGGTGAAGCCGGCCTGGGCGGCACCGGGCTCGCCGTGCTGCTTGATCAGGTCGACGTAGAAGTTGACCGCCTGCTTGAACGGCGGCGCGTCGACCTGGGCCTGCCAGTCCTTGGTGAACCAGGTGCCGCCGAACGTGTTCACGACCGTGGTGAGCGGCGCGAACATCTCGCCCCAGCCGGGCAGGCCGCGCAGGCAGATCCCCTTCATGCCGGGCTGGGCGCCGTCGACCTTGGCCGCGATGCTCGCCACCTGCTGCCAGGTCGGGTGCGCCGGCATCGTGACGCCCTTCTGCTTCAAGATGTCCTTGCGGTACATCAGGAACGACGACTCGCCGTAGAACGGCAGGCCGTAGAGCTTCCCGTCGGCCCCGGTCAGCGCCTTGGTGATCGGCTCGAGCAGGTCGCCCTCGTCGTAGGAGGAGTCGCCCTGGGCGTAGCCGGTCATGTCCTTGAGCCAGCCGTTCTTGGCCCAGATCGGCACCTCGTAGGCGCCGACGGTGGCCACGTCGTACTGGCCCGCGCCGGTGGCGACGTCCTGGGTGACCTTGTCACGCAGCTCGTTCTCCGGCAGCACGGTGTAGTTCACCTTGATGCCGGTGTCCTTGGTGAAGCTGTCCTTGGTGAGCTTCTGGATGTCGACCATCTGCGGGTTGCCGACCATCAGGACGTTGAGGGACTTCGAGCCCCCGCCGGTCCCGCCGCCGCCACCTCCGCCGCCCCCTCCGGCGCCCGCGCATCCCGAGAGCGCCATCCCTGCCAGCACTGGCAGGGCCAGCACCGTTGCGATCCGCCTGCTGGACCTGATCCTCACTGATACCTCCGGTTGGTACGCCGAGCGTCTGCTCGAGGTGTCTGCTGTCTGTGGTGTGCTGTGCTGTCTGTCGGTGTACGTCGTCGTGGAGCTGCTGCTGGGCCGGACGGACGGCGACCGGGCGGGCTAGGCGCGGACCACCTGAGGTCCCAGGACCGCGTACCGGCGGCCCTCTCCGGGGGACAGGCCGGTGTCGGTCACCAGCACCTCGAAGTCGGAGACCTCCGCGAACCGGCAGAAGCTGGAGGCGCCGAACTTCGTGTGCAGCCCGACGAAGACCCGGCGCCGCGCCCGGGCCACGACCTCGGACTTCACCGCCGCGACGGCCGGGTCGGGAGTGGTCAGGCCGTGGTCCCGGGAGATGCCGTTGGCTCCCAGGAACGCCAGGTCGATGACGAGGTCCCCGAGCATCCGCAGCGCCCAGTGGTCGACGGTGGCCAGCGTCCGTCCCCGCATCCGGCCACCGAGCAGCAGCACGGTGACGTCGGGCGTCTCGGCCAGCGCTCCCGCCGCGAGCAGGGAGGACGTGACGACGGTGATCGGCGACTCCGGCCGGAGCGCCTCGGCGACGAACTGCGGGGTGACCCCCTCGTCGACGTACACCGTCTCGGCGCCGTGGAGGCGCTCGGCGGCGGCGACGGCGATCCGGCGCTTCTCCTGCACCAGGGACGTCGAGCGATGCTTGATCGTGCTCTCGAACCCGGCGCTCTCGACCGGGTACGCACCCCCGTGCACCCGCTGCAGGACGCCGCGCTCGGCCAGGTCGCGCAGGTCGCGCCGCACGGTCTCCTCGGCGACCGCGAGGTCGTGGGCGAGGGCGGCGACCTCGACGCGGCCGTCGGCGCGGGCCCGCACGAGGATCTGACGCTGCCGCTCGTCCGCCTTCATGCAGCCCCTCCTTCCGCCACCGCCGGCCGCGTCGGGCCGGAGTCCCGCATCGGTGTGACCTGCGCCACGGGCCTTAGTCTGCAGGAGGACTCGGGCATTGCCGAGCCCGAGTGGTCAGTGCCGTCTGCCCGGAATTCCGGCATAGGACGCCCGGTTCCGTCCGGTACGAGCGGTTCTCGGTAGGCGTTGCGGTACGATCCGGGCAGGCCGGGTGCCCGAACCGCGCGCGTCGTCAGCCCGTTCGGGCATGGTGACCGGGCGCTCCGGACGCGGCATCGGGTGCGGTCGGGCACGGCTGCGGGTCGCTACCGTGGGCCGCGTGCGGATGTTCGTGGCCCTGCTGCCACCGCCCGAAGCCGTCGAGGACCTCGCCGAGTTCCTCGCCCCGCGGCAGGAGGCCGGCCCCGACCTGCGCTGGACCGTCCCCGAGCAGTGGCACGTGACGCTGGCGTTCCTCTCCGACGTGGCCGACCGGCACCTCGACGACCTCGAGGAACGCCTGGCACGGGCGGCGGCCCGTCGTACGCCGTTCCCGGTGACGCTCGCCGGCGCGGGGGCCTTCCCCGGCCCGGCCCGGGCCAAGGTGCTGTTCGCCGGGGTGCGCACCGAGGGCGTCGAGCTGGAGCGGTTGGCCACCGGGTCGCGCGCGGCGGCGACCCGCGCCGGTGCGACGCCCGAGGGCGGCCGCTTCCATGCCCACGTCACGCTGGCGCGCACCCGCCACCCGGTCGAGGCGACCCGGTGGCTGCGGGTGCTCGGCGGCTACCGCGGACCCGCCTGGACCGCCGAGGAGCTGTCCCTGGTCGAGTCGCACCTCGGCGAGGGACCTCGGCGCCGGCCCCGCTACGAGGTCCGGGGCACCTACCCGGTCGGGCGGCAGGATGGGCGCCGGGCGTGACAGGGTGAGCCCGTGCACGTCACCCGCCTCGGCCTGACCCCCCTCAAGGGCACCCGGCACGCGGAGCGGTCCGCGGTCGAGCTGGCCGCGCACGGTCCGGACGGCGACCGGGTGTTCTGCCTGGTCGACCCCGGCCGGGAACGGGTGGTCCGCACGGTCGAGGCACCCACGCTGATGAGCACCCGCGTGGACTGGGACGGGACGAGGCTGACCGCTCGGCTCCCGGGCGCTCGTGCGAGCGGGGTGCCGCGGCCGACCGGCCGGCGGATCCGGGTGGACTACTGGGGCCGCGGGGCGGATCTCGAGGTCGTCGAGGGACCGTGGGCCGACGCGTTCGGGCAGCTCCTCGGCCATGAGGTCCTGCTGGCCCGGACCTCCCGGGCCGGTGAGGTCGTGTACGCCGGCCCGGTCAGCCTGGTCACCAGCTCCTCGATGCGCCGGCTCGCCGAGGCCAGCGGCCACCGCGTCGACCCGGCGGCCTTCCGCGCCACCGTCGCGGTGGACACCGGCACGGCGCCCCCGCACGTCGAGGACGGCTGGGCGGGCAGGCGGCTCCGGCTGGGCGAGGCGGAGGTCGAGGTCCGGGGCCCGCTGCCGCGGTGCGCCGTCGTCGACCGGGACCCCGTGTCCGGGGAGCGTGCGGCCGGACTGCTGACCTGCCTGGGCGGCTATCGTCGGGTCGCGGGCCAGATCCTGTTCGGCGTCGACGCCGTGGTGACGAGGCCCGGCCGGGTGGTCGCGGGGGACCCGGTCGAGGTGTGCGAGGCACGACTCCCGCTCGGAAGGGGCTGAGAGCCATGCCGTACCTCCTGCGCGTGGAGCTGCCCGACGTGCCCGGATCCCTGGGCCGGGTCGCCTCCGCGATCGGTGAGGCCGGTGGGGACATCGAGGCGATCGAGATCGTCGAGCACCGCCGCGACGGCACCGCCGTCGACGACGTGCTGCTCGAGACCGCGCCGGGGGTGATGCCGGACTCGCTGGTCTCGGCGTGCAACCAGCTGGACGGCGTCCACGTCCTCTGGGTCTCGCGCTACGGCGCCGGCGGGAACCTCTTCCTCGACCTCGAGGCCGTCGAGGCGCTCACCCAGAACCCGTCGACCGCCCGCGACGAGCTGGTCGACCTGCTGCCGATCACGTTCCGTGCCGACTGGGGGATGCGGCTGCGCCGCGACGGCGACACGGTCGTCGTGCGGCACCGCACGTCCGCTGCCCCGGAGACGACCGGCGGCAGGCCCGAGTGGTTCCCCGTCACCCACGCGTCCCGCCTCGAGCTTCCCGACGACTGGGCGGTGAGCGCGGAGGGCACGCTGCTGGCCGGTGCCCCGATCGGCGACGACGGCGAGCTGCTGGTCTTCGGCCGCCGGGGCGGCCCCGAGGTCCTCGACTCCGAGCTGGCGCGGCTGGCGCACCTCGCGGCGCTGGCCGCCTCGATCGCGAAGGCCGGCTGAGACGGTCCCAGCCGCCCCGCGTCAGAATCCCGGCGTCGTCAGGTACGGGTCCTCGAGCAGGTCGGTGAACGCCAGCTCGGCCGCGCCGAGCAGCGCCGAGTCGGTGCGGAACCGCGGCGCGGTCAGCTCCACCGGGTGGCCGGGGTCGAAGGCGTACCGCGCCAGGGCCCGCTCGATCTCCGGCCTCGCGATCTCCAGGACCCCCGACAGCGACCCGCCGAGGATGACCCGCTGCGGGTTGAGGGTGTTGACGAGGTTGCCGATCGCCTGTCCGAGCCAGCCGGCCGCCGTGCGCACCGCGGAGACCGCGCGCTCCTCCCCCGCGCGGGCGTCGGCGAACACCTCGGCGACCCGGTCGTCGGTGCTCTCGCCGGGGCGGCCGGCCAGGCGCAGCAGCGCGGCGTCGCCGATGATCGTCTCCAGGCAGCCCCGCTTGCCGCAGTGGCACTGCGGGCCGGCTGCGTCCACGACGTTGTGGCCGATCTCGCCGGCGCGGCCGTCCTGGCCGCGGACCGGGACGCCGTTGACCAGGATCCCGGCGCCGACGCCGACCCGGCCGACGACGTAGACCACGTCGTCGCAGCCACGGGCGTTCCCGCGGCTGAGCTCGGCGAGCAGGCACAGGTCCGCGTCGTTGCCGACCGAGACCGGGACGCGGGCCCCGAGCCGGTCGCTGAGCAGGGCGCCGAGATGGGCGTCGCGCCAGCCCAGGTTCGGGGCGATGCCGACGGTGCGGGTCCGCTTGTCGACGGTGCCCGGCACGCTGACGCCGACGCCGGTGATCCGACGGCCGCCCCCGTCGAGCTGCACGACGGACTCCGCGACGAGGTCCGCGACCCGGCCGGGCGTGAGCTCCGCCCCCTCCGTCGGGACGGTACGGCGCGACAGCACCGTCCCGCCGAGCCCGACGGCGGCCGCGGTGACCTGCGAGACGTCGACGTCCACGGAGACCGCGAACGGACCGTGCGAGTGCGGCCCCACGACGTGCGAGGGGCGGCCGACCCGTTCGCCGCCGCTCGGCACCGACTCCTCGACGAGGCCCAGCGCGGTGAGCTCGGCCACCAGGGCGCCGACCGTGGACCGGCTGACCCCGAGCCGGGCGGTGAGCTCGGCCCGGGTCAGCTCGCCGTCGCGGTGGACGTGTCCCAGGAGCAGCGCCAGGTTGTGCCGGCGGATCGCGTCGGGGCGGGCGGCCGGTGACGACGCGACGCCGTCACCGGCCCTGCTCGCCACCCGTTCACCCGAGCCCGGTGGCGCCGGCGCGGCGTCGCGACAGGGCGTCGATCGCGGCGGCGAGCAGCAGCACCACGCCGGTGACCATGTACTGCACCGAGGAGCCGTTGGTGCCCTGCACGAGGTTCGACATCCCGTTCTGGATCACCTCGACGACCGCGCCGCCGATGAGCGCGTCGATCATCCGGCCCTTGCCACCGAAGAGGCTGGTGCCACCGATCACCGCCGCGCCGACCGCCAGCAGCAGCGTGTTGCCGGAGTAGTTCTGCACGCTGACCGCGGCGACGTTCGAGCCGATCATGATACCGCCGACGGCGGCCATGAACG
>JAICLD010000143.1 GCA_025927595.1 Nocardioidaceae bacterium
GCAGAACCTGCCGACGGAACCGAGTGAGGCGGTGTGAGACTGGGCCGCATGGTCGAGCTGCCCGACATCGCGGCCGCGGGCGCGGTCGTCCTCCGCCGCGGCCCCGAGGTGCTGGTCGTGCACCGCCCGAAGTACGACGACTGGTCGTTCCCCAAGGGCAAGCTCGACCCCGGCGAGCACGTCACCGCCGCAGCGGTCCGCGAGGTCGCCGAGGAGACCGGGATCGACATCCGGCTCGGGCCGCCGCTGCCGCAGCAGCGCTACCCCCTCGGCGCCGGCGAGGACCGGTGGAAGCGCGTGGACTGGTGGTCGGCGCGGGTCGTGGGCGGTGACGACGTCTCGACGTACCGGCCGAACGACGAGGTGGACGCGGTCGCCTGGCTGCCGGTCGGGCAGGCCCGGGAGCGGCTCAGCTACGACCGCGACCTCGCCCTGCTCGACGCGCTGGAGCCGGTGCGGCGCAAGAGCCACCCGCTGCTGGTGCTCCGGCACGGCCGGGCCGAGCCCCGCAGACGCTGGCACGGGCCCGACGCCGAGCGGCCGCTGGACGAGGCCGGGCTGTTCCAGGCCGAGCAGCTGGTCCCGGTCCTCGGCGCGTACGGCGTCCGGCGGGTGCTCAGCTCCACGAGCCGGCGCTGCTGGGGCACCGTGGCGCCGTACGCCGACGTGGCCGGCCTGGACCTCGAGGTCACCGCGCACCTCGCGGAGGAGAAGGCGTCCCCGCGCCGCGTGGAGCGGTGGGTGCGGCGGCTGCTCGACGCGTCGGAGCCGGTGGTGCTGTGCACCCACCGGCCCGTGCTCGCCTACGTGTACGCCGCGCTCGGCGTGCCCGCGACCAAGCTCGAGCCCGGAGCGCTGCTCGTCGTCCACCACCGCAGGGGTGAGGTCGTCGCCGTGGAGCAGCATGCGCTCTAGCCACCCGGCTCCGCACCCGCTCCCCCGCTGAGAGGCCCCCATGGCGAGCAGCATCGAGGTCAGCGACCTCAACCTGTACTACGGCGACGTCCGCGCGGTCGAGGGCGTCACGCTGACCGTCCCGGCCCGGTCGGTGACCGCGGTGATCGGACCGTCCGGCTGCGGCAAGTCCACGTTCCTGCGGTCGCTGAACCGCATGCACGAGGTGGTGCCGGGCGCCCGCGTCGAGGGCAGGGTGGCCCTCGACGGCCAGGACCTGTACGGCGTCGACGTCGACCCCGTCGCGGTGCGCCGCCGGGTCGGGATGGTGTTCCAGCGGCCGAACCCGTTCCCGGAGCTGTCGGTCTACGAGAACGTCGTGGCCGGGGTCCGGCTCGGCGCCAGGCGGCTGCCCGCGTCCGAGGCCGACGACATCGTGGAGCGGTCGCTGCGGGGCGCGAACCTGTGGGAGGAGGTCAGGGACCGGCTCGACAAGCCCGGCGGCAGCCTCTCCGGCGGGCAGCAACAGCGACTGTGCATCGCCCGGGCGATCGCGGTGCGGCCGCAGGTGCTGCTGATGGACGAGCCCTGCTCGGCGCTGGACCCGATCTCGACCGCGGCGGTCGAGGACCTGATCCGCGAGCTGCGCGCCGACTACACGATCGTGATCGTCACCCACAACCTGCAGCAGGCCGCCCGGGTCTCGGAGCAGACGGCGTTCCTCGACCTCGCCGGCCCCGGCCGGCCCGGCCGACTGGTCGAGATGAGCCCGACCGCGCGGATCTTCAGCGACCCCCGGGAGCCGGCCACCGAGGCCTACCTCTCCGGTCACTAGCTCGCCGAGGGGTCACCTCGTCAGGCAGACACGCCGAGCCCCGCTGAGGAAGTGACTCCTCAGCGGGGCTCTGTGTGTGCCGGCGGGCCGTGTCCACCCCCGTGGAGACGCGGACCCGCCGGCACTGCCCCGATAGGTGGTGCCGCATCCCCAGCACAGAGGAGACGGGAGCGGTCACGGGCTATGACGCAGAACGCGAAGAAAAATCTGCGGTCCCGCAACTAGGGCAGCTGGAGCACGTACCGCAGCACCCAGAACACGACGGCGGCGACCAGACCGGCCGCCGGGAAGGTGAGCACCCAGGCCGCGACGATGTTCTGCGCGACCCCCCACCGGACCGCCGAGAGCCGCCGGGTGGCCCCCGACCCCATCACCGCGGAGGTGATCACGTGGGTGGTGGAGACGGGCGCCTGCCACAGGTACGCCGTGGCGTAGAGGACGGTGGCGCCCACCGACTCGGCGGCGAAGGCGTGCGGCGGGTCGAGGTGGATGATCCGGCGGCCCAGCGTCCGCATGATCCGGAACCCGCCGGAGTAGGTGCCGAGCGAGATCGCGGCCGCGGCCGCGGCGATCACCCAGACCGGGAGGTCGGTCTCGGTCTCGGGCAGGTAGCCGGCGGTGATCAGCGACAGGAAGATCACGCCCATGGTCTTCTGGGCGTCCTGCAGCCCGTGGCCGAGCGCGAGCGCCGCGGCCGACACGGTCTGGGCGAGCCGGAACCCGCGGCTGACCCGGTGCGGGTTGCGGCGCCGGAAGATCCACATGATCGCCAGCATCACGAGGAACGCCAGCCCGAAGCCGACCACCGGTGAGAGCACCATCGGGATCACGACCTTGTCGAGGATCGTGACCCAGTGCACGATCGCGCCGGCGGCAAGGGCGGCCCCCACCAGGCCGCCGATCAGCGCGTGCGAGGACGACGACGGCAGGCCGAAGTACCAGGTGATCAGGTTCCACGAGATCGCGCCCAGCAGCGCGGCCATCACCACCACCAGCCCCGCGCTCGAGCCCATCGCGCTCACGTCGATGACGTCGCTGACGGTGTGCGCCACCTTCTGGCCGAGGAACGCGCCGACGAAGTTCATCACCGCGGCCAGCGTGAGCGCGATCCGCGGGGTCAGCGCCCGGGTCGACACGGCGGTGGCGATCGCGTTGGCGGCGTCGTGGAACCCGTTGGTGTAGTCGAACACCAGGGCGACGACCACCACCGCGATGACGATCGCGAGGTCCACGCTCAGGACTCCTTGACGGCGATCTGCTCGACGATGTTCGCCACCCGCTCGAACGCGTCGATCGCCGCCTCCAGCGAGTCCACGACGTCCTTGAGCTTGAGCACCTCGAGCGCCTCGTACTTGCCGCTGAACAGCTTGGCCAGGATCCGGCGGTAGGACTTGTCGCCGAGGTTCTCCAGCCGGTTGACCTCGATCCAGTACTCCTCGAGGTCCTGCATGGTGCGCAGCCGGGGCATCGACTCGGCGGTCAGCTCGGCGCAGCGCTGGATCACCTCGACCTGGTTCGCGAGCTCCTTGGGCAGCTTGGCCACCTCGTAGAGCAGGGTCAGGTCGACGGCCTCCTCCATGAAGTCCATGATGTCGTCGAGGCTGGAGGCCAGCGCGTAGATGTCCTCGCGGTCGAACGGCGTGACGAACGTGGTGTTCACCCGCCGGATGATCGAGTGCGTCGTCTCGTCCGCGGCGTGCTCGGCGTCCCGCATCCGCTGGGCGATCGCCTCGCGGTCGTTGCCGTCGCCGAGCATCTCCCCGAGCAGCGCGGCCCCGTCGACGAGGTGCTTGGCCGACTCGGAGAACAGGTCGTAAAACGTCGTGTCGGCTGGGCGGAAGCGCAAAGCCACGGCGGTCTCCTGGTGAGGGGGCATGAGGCCGGGCCACGGGGACGTCGCTCGACGCGCCGGGGACAGCCGGGAGACATGCTAGGCGGTCGGACGGCCCGGCACGTCACCGAGTCGGTCGAGGCGGCTGGCTCAGGCGCTCGTGCGCGCCTTCTGCGTCGGGACGGTCGCGTCCCGGCCGGCGCCGCCCCCGTCGCGGTCCAGCCCCAGCAGCCGGTCGACCTCCTCCTGGGGGAGCACGGCCTCGGCCTCGCTCGCCGCGATCATCAGGTTGGTCGTCAGCTCCACCTCGGCCAGGAGCTCGGCGTCCTCGAGCGGGACGTTCAGCTGGTCGTCCACGGGTCTGCCTCCCCTCCTCGTCACGGCCGGCCGGACCGTCTGCGGGGCGGACGAGCACCGCCTGGGTCCATTGTCGGCGAGCGCCCGGCTCCTACCCATAGTCATTTAGGACAAACACCGAGGACCCCGACGTGGTCCGTCGGGGTCCTCGGGTTGCCTGAAGGATCAGGCGTGCTCTTGGTGACCGGTGCGAGGACCGATCAGAGCGCGCGAACGTTCTCCGCCTGCGGGCCCTTGGGGCCCTGCGTGACGTCGAACTCGACCTTCTGGTTCTCGTCCAGGGACTTGTAGCCCTGCGACTGGATGGCCGAGTAGTGCACGAAGACGTCGTCGCCGCCGTCCTCCTGCGCGATGAAGCCGAAACCCTTCTCGGCGTTGAACCACTTGACGGTTCCCTGAGCCATGCTGACTTACTCCTCATACGGGGCGAGGAACCGCCACCTCGGCGGCCCCGCGACAGATGCGGTGAAACGCCGAGCCCCCCTCGAAAAGCTACTGCTCAACTCAAGAGAAAACGCCGTCGGTCACAAACTCCGCGGGCGAACCTGCCGAACTTGCATCTGTTGCACTGACGACCCTACCAAGACGCGGGCCCCCGCGCGAGTCCGGCGCGAGTCCGACGGTGCGGAGCCGGGCCGGGGCGCCGACACCCAGGACAAATCTGGCTAATCGGGCGGTGGCCGCGTATCGTTCGCGGAGCGGGGTATCGAGCCCCTTGGCCCAGACGACACGACGGACGAGAGACGCGCGGGGGTGTGATGACGTTCGGGGGTTCCCGACCCGAGGGTCGAGCCGGCACGGACCCCGTGCCCCGGCAGCACGGCCCCGGCGGCCCCGGCGGCCCCGACGGCACCGATGGCGCGGACCGCCGGACGGTGCGGCCGCCGTTGTCCCCGGAGCTCGAGGCGCTGGTCCGTGAGCGGGTCGAGGAGCGGGTCGCCCAGCGCACCGTCGAGCTGGAGCGGTCCACCCAGGACATCCGCCGGCTCGCCGGCCTCGGCAACCTGCTCCAGTCCTGCGAGAGCCTGGCGGGGGCCTACGAGCTCGCGGCCTTCTTCCTCGCGGACCTGTTCCCCGGCCTGGACGGCAGCGTCTACGCCTGGCCCTCCGGCGACGAGGCCGGTACCGGCGCCGAGCCGGGGCTGCGCCGCGCGGCCGAGTGGGGCCGCCCGGACGCTCCCGCGACGCTGCGGCGCGAGGACTGCTGGGCCCTGCGCCGCGGTGGCGCGTACGTCGTCGGCGTCGGCGAGACCGGGCCCCGCTGCCCGCACCTGCCCGACGACGTACGCCGGGCGATCTGCGTGCCGATGGCCACCCAGGACCACACGACCGGGCTGCTGGTCGTCTCCGGCCGGGACACCATCCCGGCCCCGAGGCCGTCGGTGGGCCCCGCCGTCAGCCAGCGGGAGCTGGTCATGGCCGCCGGCGAGCAGATCGCGCTGGCGGTCTCGCACCTCGAGCTGCGCGGCCGGCTGGAGGAGCAGGCGCTGCGCGACCCGCTGACGGGCCTGTACAACCGCCGCTTCGTCGGCGAGTGGATGGAGCGCGAGGTCGAGCGCTGCGCTCGCGCCGGCAGCACGCTGGGGGTGATGATGCTCGACCTGGACCGGTTCAAGGCGCTCAACGACCGGTTCGGCCACGACGCCGGCGACCAGATGATCGTGGCGGTCGCGGGGGTGCTGCGCCGCGGCCTGCGCTCCAACGACGTGCCGAGCCGCTACGGGGGCGAGGAGTTCCTGGCGCTGCTGTCCGACATCGACCTGCCGACGCTGCGGCAGCGGGCGGACGCGCTGCGGCTGGCGGTCGCCGACGTCGAGGTGGAGCACCGCGGCCAGCTGCTGCCCGCTGCGACGCTGTCGGTCGGGATCTCGCTCTACCCCGACCACGGAGCCACGACGGCGGAGCTGCTGCGCGCCGCGGACACGGCTCTCTACGTCGCGAAGAACAGCGGACGCAACCAGATCCGGACCGCCGAGGAGTGAACCGCGGCCCGGCACGCGTCCTCGGCTAGCCCTTGGTGAGCCGGACGTAGTCGACGTCACCGGCGAAGTAGTCGCAGGTGACCTTGACCTGGTCGCAGCTCGGCTTGCCGCCGACGCTCATCGGGTAGGTGTTGTCGATGTCGCCGGACACGCCGTTCTTGCGTCCGACCCGCTTCCCGTCGACGTACAGCTCGACGGCGGAGGCGGTGCGCGTGCACAGCAGCACGTGCCACTGGCCGTCGTCGATCGCCGCGGGGCCCCCGGTGCCGACCCGTCCCGACGAGCCCTTGAAGTAGCAGGTCGGCCGGCCCTTGGGCAGCTGGATCTTGATCTGGCCGCCCCTCGTGGTCGCCTGCCCCTTCTGGATCAGGTTGCCGAAGGCGTGCGTGGTCCGGTAGCGGATCTCGATGCTGTAGGCGGCGGTGCCCGGGTCGACCGAGGGGTCGTCGGGGATCGTCACCAGGTGCTGGGGGTGGGCGGGCGGCGTGTTCGGCTTGAGGTAGCCGAACCGGTACGCCTTCGCGCCCGAGTACCAGACGCCGGTCGTCACCTCCGACCCGATGTCCCCGTCGACGCGCGTCGCACCGGTGTCCTTCATCGCGCCGGCGCCCGTGGCGCCCCGCGCCTCGTTCATCTCGTAGTCGTGCGTCACCGACGCCGCGGTCACCGGCTGCGCCAGGGCCCCCAACGCCATCGCCGTCGCCACGGCGCCGAGCCGGGCGCACCTCCTGGACATCCCCATGTCTCTCCCCCGAACGGTTCCTTGTAAGTGCGGACGAGCCTACGTTGTAACCCACGCCTCCCACCGACGTCCATGGCCCGTTGGCGTCACTCCGTGGTCCCGGCCCCACGCGCCGACGCGTACGACGCCCGCAGCCGCTCCTTGGCGGCGGCCGCAGCCCCGACATGGTCGAGGCCGAGGAGCCCGGCGCCGACGACGGGTGGGGCCGCGACCACGCGGGTGGTGGCGTGCGGCGCCTGCTCGGCGAGCAACCGGTCGACGGTGGCCAGGAGCAGCCGGTGGCCGGCGGTGAGCACGCCGCCGCCGAGGACCACCTCGACCGGCTCGCCGATCGCGTCGAGGCGCCGCAGCGCGGCCACGGCCAGGGCGACCACCTCGGCGGCCTGGCGGCGCACCAGGTCGACGGCGACCGGGTCGCCCGCGTCGGCGACCTCGAACAGCAGCGGCGTCATCTCCAGGCAGCGGGACCGGTCGAGCGCACCGAGGTGCACGGCCTCCACGAGCGCCTCCATCGAGGACAGCCCGTAGTGGCCGGGCAGCGCCTGCGCCAGCAGCGTCGGGACCCCGCGCCCGTCCGCCGCGCGGGCCGCCCACCACATCGCCTCCATCCAGAGGAACCCGCCGCCGCCCCAGTCCCCGGAGATGTGCCCGATCGCGGGGAACCGCACCTCGCGCCCGTCGGCGAGGCGGCCGGCGCAGTTGATCCCGGCTCCGCAGATCACCGCGACCCCGTGCAGCTCGTCGAGTCCGGCGCGCAGCAGCGCGAACGTGTCGTTGAAGACGGCGCTGGTGAGACCCCAGCCGCGGGCGGCCACGACCTGCTCCAGCAGCTGCTGCTCCACCGGCAGGTCGACGTTGGCCAGGCACGCCGACACGTGCCGGGCGACGGTCGGGCCGGGACCGGGACCGACGCTCGCAGCAGCCTCCTCGACCAGCGGCGCGAGGCCGGCGACGGCGGCCTCGGCGCCGATGACGTGCGGGGCGAAGCCGCCGCCGCGCGCCGACCCCAGGACGGTCCCGTCCTCGGCGACGAGCGCGACGTCGGTCTTGCTGTTCCCGGCGTCGACCGCGAGGACAGCCCCGGACCGGGACATCTCAGGCCCACGCCAGGTGGTCGCGGTTGTGCGCGAGGAGGCGGTCGGTCAGCCCCTCCGCGCGGTCGACCTGGCCGACCAGGGGGTGCGCGAGCAGCGCCTGGAACACCCGCTCCCGCCCGCCGTGCAGGGCCGCGTCGAGGGCCAGGTGCTCGTAGGCCGTGACCGCCGAGACCAGCCCGGCGTACAACGGCGCCAGCGGCTCCACGGGGAGCGGCCGGACGCCGGCGGCGTCCACGACGGCGGGGACCTCCACGACGGCGTCGTCGGGCAGGAACGGCAGCGTGCCGCCGTTGCGGACGTTCACGACCTGCACCGACTGCTCCGGCTCCCCCGGCGGCCGGCCCAGCAGCGCGGCGCAGAGCGCGACCGCGGCCTCGGAGTAGAACGCCCCGCCGCGCTGCCCGAGCAGGTCCGGCTTGGCGACCAGTGCCTCGTCGGCGTACATCTCCA
>JAICLD010000259.1 GCA_025927595.1 Nocardioidaceae bacterium
GGCGGTGACGGTCCTGCCGGCGAGGCTGTCCGGCGGTGTCGACCCGCCGTAGGGGCTGTAGCCCCAGCCCGTGAGCTGACCGTCGGCGGTGACGGCGAAGGAGTTGTAGGCGCCGGCGGCGATGGCCGTGACGGTCCTCCCGGCGAGGTCGGCCGGGACGTTGGTGGCCCCGGTGTCGCCGTAGCCCCACGCGGTGATCGTGCCGTCGGAGGTGAGCGCCAGGCTGTGGTAGCCGCCGGCGGCGATGGCGACGACGGTCCTGCCGTCGAGGCTGGCCGGCACGTCCGTCTGGCCGTACTGGTCGCTGCCCCAGGCGGTCACCTTGCCGTCGGAGGTGAGCGCCAGCGAGTGGTACCGGCCGGCGGCGATGGCGGTGACGGTCTTGCCGTCGAGGCTGGCGGGGACGTCCGTCGCGCCGGAGTAGCCCCACGCGACGATCCGGCCGTCCGACGTGAGCGCCAGGTCGTGGTAGCCGCCGGCTGCGAGCGCGACCACCGTCCTGCCGTCGAGGGCGCGGGTGGTGCCGGGATAGCCCCCGCCGCCCCAGGCGGCGACGGTGCCACCCTCGGTGGGCGGGACGGGTGCCCCCTGCGCCGCATCGGCGGGCAGCGCGAGTCCGGTGAGGGCGAGGAGGGTCGCCGTCGCGAAGGTGAGGAGAGGGACGACAGCGCGGAGGGGACGGAGCAGAGCCGGGGGCACGGGCGGTCCTGGGGGGCGAGGAGGAGCCCTCGTGGCCAGAACCAGCGGAGGGCCTGGCGAAGATCAGTCTGCCGGAGAACCGCCCGTCCCAGGGTAAAACCGACAATTCGGAATCGAATGGCGCGCAACGAGCGGCGGCGCTGCAGGGCGGTCGGCCGATTTCCGCAACGGCCCGGGCTCTGTGTATCCTTCCTGAGCGTTTGGCCCCTTTAGCTCAGTCGGCAGAGCGTCTCCATGGTAAGGAGAAGGTCTACGGTTCGATTCCGTAAAGGGGCTCTGGGCAGGCGCCCGGACGTCGTGGCAGGTCGCGGCACCGGGGAGCACGTGTCCTGCGCGGCGGGGTAGCTCAGGTGGTTAGAGCACACGGCTCATAATCGTGGTGTCGCGGGTTCGAGTCCCGCCCCCGCTACCGACCACATCCTCGCTTGCGCGGGGATGCGACACTTGCCAGGTTGCCCCCGCGGGGGCGACGAGATGTCAGCAGTCGATACCAGCAGTCGAAAGCAGAGGCAGTCCCGTGGCCAGCAAGAGCTCAGACGTCCGTCCCAAGATCACCTTGGCCTGCGTGGAGTGCAAGAACCGCAACTACATCACCAAGAAGAACCGGCGCAACGACCCGGACCGGATGGACCTGAAGAAGTTCTGCCCGTTCTGCCGCCGCCACACCGACCACCGCGAGACCCGCTGACCGCGCGTTCCGCCCCGCACCGGCCCCGGCTCGTCCGGGGCCGTCGTGCGTCCGGGTAGTTTGCTGTCCATGGCAGTCGATCCCGCGCTCGCCGGCCGGACCTTCCCGCCGACCGACCCCTACCCCGTGTCCCGCGAGAAGATCCTCGAGTTCGCCCACGCCACCGGGTGTGCGTACGACGGGGGAGCGGCCCCGGCAACCTTCCCGATCGTCGTCGCCTTCGCCGCGATGACCGGGCTCATGACCGACCCCGACGTGGGCATCTCGCTGCACCGGGTGGTCCACGGCGAGCAACGGTTCACGTACACCCGACCTGTCGTCGCCGGCGACGTCCTGACCGCCACCCTCACCGTCGACACGCTGCGCCAGATCGGGGGCGCCGACATCCTCGGGACCCGCAGCGAGATCGCAGACGCGGACGGCCGCCCGGTCTGCACCGCCTTCGCCACCCTCGTCCACCGGGGGGAGGAGTGACCGGCGGCTGGAGCGCGGGCGACACGCTGCCGGAGCAGGCCTACACCGTCACGCGCGCCGACCTGGTCCGCTACGCCGGCGCCAGCGGCGACTTCAACCCGATCCACTGGTCGGACCGCGTCGCCACCTCGGTCGGCCTGCCCGGGGTCATCGCGCACGGCATGTTCACGCTGGCGCTCGCCGCTCGGGCCCTCGACACCTGGGCCGGCGTCACCGGCCGGGTGCTCGAGCTCGGCTGCAAGTTCACCAAGCCGGTCGTGGTCCCCGACGACGAGGACGGGGTCGACGTCCTGGTCCGCGGCACGGTCACCTCCGTCACCGGGGACGCCGTCCACGTCGGACTCGAGGTCACCTGCGCCGGCCAGCGGGTGCTCGGGTCGCCCCGGGCGGTGCTGCGTGCCTGACCCGGTCCCCGCCACGGGTGAGCGCCTCGCCGGGCTCACCACGCTGCGGCTCGGGGGGCCGGCCCGCGAGCTCGTGCACGCCCGGACCGAGCCCGAGCTGCTCGACGCCGTACGACGGGCGGACGGGGCGGGCACACCCCTGCTGGTCCTCGGCGGCGGCAGCAACGTCGTCGTCGCCGACGAGGGGTTCGTCGGGACCGTGGTCCGGGTCGAGACCCGGGGGGTGCGCGTCGAGTCCGACCCGTGCGGCGGAGCCATGGTGACCGTCGCGGCCGGCGAGCCGTGGGACCCCCTGGTCGCCCGCGCCTGCGAGGAGGGCTGGATCGGCGTCGAGGCGCTGTCCGGCATCCCCGGCAGCGTCGGCGCCACGCCCATCCAGAACGTCGGCGCCTACGGCCAGGAGGTGGCCGACACCGTCGCGACGGTGCGGTGCTGGGACCGCGTCGACCGGGTGCAGCGCACGTTCGCCGCCGCGGACTGCGGCTTCGGCTACCGCAGCAGCCGGTTCAAGCGCGACCCTGGCCGCCACCTCGTCCTGTCCGTCGCCTTCCAGCTCCGGCTCGGCACGCTGTCCGCGCCGGTCCGCTACGCCGAGCTGGCCCGCGCGCTCGGGGTCGAGACCGGGGCCCGCGCGCCGCTGGGCGAGGTCCGCGCCGCGGTCCTGGCGCTGCGGGCGCGCAAGGGCATGGTGCTCGACCGGGACGACCCCGACACGTGGAGCGCCGGGTCGTTCTTCACCAACCCGGTGCTGTCGCCCGAGGACGCCGCCCGGCTGCCCGAGGACGCGCCCCGCTGGGTGCAGCCGGACGGCTCCGTGAAGACGAGCGCCGCGTGGCTGATCGAGCACGCCGGGTTCGGTCGAGGCTACGGCGCGGACCTCGGTCGCGGGCAGGTGGCGCTGTCGGGCAAGCACACGCTCGCGCTCACCAACCGTGGCGGGGCCGCCACGGCGGACCTGCTGGCCCTGGCCGCCCGGGTCCGGCACGGCGTCCAGGAGCGGTACGGCGTCCGGCTGGACAACGAGCCGGTCCTCGTCGGCTGCTCGCTGCCCGAGCACGCCCCCGCCTCCGCCTCCGGGGTCACGACGAGCTGAGCAGGCCGATCCCGAACAGCCCGAACAGGCCGGCCATCACGACCAGGAGGACCAGCGCCAGCCCGATCATCACGGTGCCGATGATGCCGAGCACCCACCCGACCTGCGCGGCGCTGCGACCGCCCAGCTGCCCGTGGGAGGCGTCGATCTCGCGCAGCACGCGCGAGCCCATCACCCACGCGAACGGCGCCAGCACCCCGCAGACGACCACGCCGAGGATCCCGAGGACCAGGACCGTGGTCGAC
>JAICLD010000277.1 GCA_025927595.1 Nocardioidaceae bacterium
CCCGCGCCGGCCGTGCGCGTGCCGGCGGGTTCCGCGTCCTGACCCCTCGACCGAGAAGGAAACCCGCACCGTGAGGATCCCGAGGCTGGCCGCCGCCCTCGTGGCGGTCGTGGCCCTGCCCGCGCTGTCCGCCTGCACCGACAACACCTCCGCGACCACGAAGGGTGGCGACCGCACCATCCGCGTGACCTCGAAGGACGACGCCTGCGAGCTGTCCGCCGACACGGCCCCGTCAGGCAACCTCGTCTACCAGGTCCACAACGCGGGCAGCAAGGTGACCGAGTTCTACCTCTACGGCGAGGACGGCCTGCGCATCGTCGGCGAGGTCGAGAACGTCGGGCCGGGCCTCTCGCGCGACCTCGTCCTCAACGTGCCGGCCGGCCGCTACGTCCCCGCCTGCAAGCCCGGGATGAGCGGCACGGGCATCCGCAGCCGGTTCACCGTCACCGAGTCCGGCCGTTCGGGCGGGGCCTCGGGTGCGGTGTCGGGGGCGACCCGGGAGCAGGTGGAGACCGCCACGGAGCAGTACGCCTCCTACGTCCGCGACCAGTCCGGCCAGCTGCTCGCCGGCACGAGGCGGTTCGTCGCGGCGTACACCTCCGGTGACGACGCCCGCGCCCGCGCGCTCTATCCCGCGGTGCGGGTGCACTGGGAGCGGATCGAGCCGGTCGCCGAGTCGTTCGGCGACCTCGACCCCAAGATGGACCTCCGCGAGGCCGACCTCCAGGAGGGCCAGCGCTGGACCGGGTGGCACCGGATCGAGAAGGACCTGTGGCCGCCGCGCCACGCGGGCTACCGGGCGCTGACGCACGCGCAGCGCGCCACCTACGGCGACGACCTGCTGGCCAACACCGAGGCGCTGGACCGTCGCGTGCAGAAGCTGGGCTTCAGCGTCGACCAGATCGGCAACGGCGCCAAGAGCCTGCTCGACGAGGTCGCCACCGGGAAGGTGACCGGCGAGGAGGAGCACTGGTCGCACACCGACCTCTACGACTTCCAGGCCAACGTCGACGGCGCGCGGGTCGCGTTCGAGGGACTGCGGCCGGTCCTGCGGCAGAAGGACCCGGTCCTCGCCCGGCAGATCGACCGCCGCTTCCGGCAGCTGCAGCGGCTGCTCGACCGGCAGCGCAGCGGTGCCCACGGGTTCGTCTCCTACGACACGCTCACCAAGGCCCAGGTCCGGCAGCTCTCCGACGCCGTCAACGCCCTCTCCGAGCCGCTGTCGCAGCTGACCGCGGCCGTCGCGCTGTGACCGGCCCGACGGGGCCGCGGTCCGGCGTGAGCCGACGGCGGCTGCTGGGCTACGCCGGTGCCGGCGCCGCCGTGGGCGCCGCCGGCTTCGCGGGCGGGATCGGGACGGCCCGGGCCACCGACGGCACCGGGGCGACCGACGACCGGTACGCGTTCCACGGGCGGCACCAGGCCGGCATCGTCACACCCGCGCAGGACCGCGTCCACTTCGCCGCCTTCGACGTGACCACCGGCTCCCGGGCAGAGCTCGTGGCGATGCTGCGGGAGTGGACGGCCGCCGCGGCCGCGATGACCCAGGGCCGCTCGGTCGGGTCGGGCCGGCCGCTGCCGTACGACGCGCCGCCGGCCGACACCGGCGAGGCCCTCGGGCTGCCCCCGGGGCGGCTGACCCTCACCTTCGGGTTCGGGCCGAGCCTGTTCGCGGACCCCGACGGCCGGGACCGCTTCGGGCTCGAGGACCGGCGACCCCGGGCGCTGCGCCGGCTGCCGCACTTCCCCGCGGACGCCCTCCAGCCCGCACGCAGCGACGGCGACCTGTGCGTGCAGGCCTGCGCCGACGACCCGCAGGTCGCCGTGCACGCCGTGCGCAACCTGTCCCGCCTGGCCTTCGGCACGGCCGCGCTTCGCTGGTCCCAGCTCGGCTTCGGGCGTACGTCGTCGACGTCGACCTCCCAGCAGACGCCGCGCAACCTGTTCGGCTTCAAGGACGGCACCGCCAACCTCAAGGCCGAGGAGCCCGACGCCGTCGAGGAGCACGTGTGGGTCGGCCCCGACGACGACCCACGGGCGTCCTGGCTGACCGACGGGTCCTACCTGGTGGCCCGGCGGATCAACATGACGATCGAGACCTGGGACCGCGCCTCGCTGCGCGAGCAGGAGTCGCTCGTCGGCCGCGACCGGCTGCACGGCGCGCCGCTGTCGGGAGGGCACGAGCACACCGCCCCGGACTTCTCGGTCACCGGGTCCGACGGCCGGCCGCTGATCCCGACCGACGCCCACGTCCGGCTGGCGCACCCCAGCCGGAACCACGGGGTGCGGATGCTGCGGCGCGGCTACAACTTCACCGACGGCAACGACGACCTGGGCCGGCTGGACGCCGGCCTGTTCTTCCTCGCCTACGTCCGCGACCCCGACCGCCAGTACATCCCGATGCAGACCAGGCTCGCCGCCCAGGACGGGCTGATGGAGTACCTCCGGCACACCGGGTCGGCGCTGTTCGCGGTGCCGCCCGGGGTCCGGCCCGGCGGCTTCGTCGGGGACCGCCTGTTCACCTGACCCGTCAGGGCAGCAGCGTCACCGCGGTGAGGGCCAC
>JAICLD010000165.1 GCA_025927595.1 Nocardioidaceae bacterium
GCCGACCCCCGGCACGACCAGGCCGTCGGCGTCCATGGCCGCGGTGCGGTCGGCGGTCAGGGTCACCGAGGCGCCGGCGCGCTCCAGGGCGCGCACCGCGGACCGGGTGTTGCCGGAGCCGTAGTCGAGCACCACGACCCGGGGGGTCTCGACCGGCTCGACCGACGAACCAGGCTCCGCCGACGAACCAGGCTCCGCCGACGAACCAGGCTCCGCCGACGAACCGGGCTCAACCAACGAGCGAGCCCTTCGTGCTCGGCACCCCGGTCTCGCGCGGGTCGAACGCGACGGCGTCACGCAGCGCGCGGGCCAGTGCCTTGAACTGGGCCTCGACCAGGTGGTGCGGGTCCCGGCCGGAGAGCACCCGCACGTGCAGCGCGATCTGCGCGTGGAAGGCGAGCGTCTCCAGGACGTGGCGGGTCAGCGACCCGAGGTAGCCGACCCCGGCCGCACCGGCGCCGCCCCCGCCACCGATCGTCACGAACGCCTGGGCCTCCGGCTCGCCGACGTGCACGCAGTAGGGCCGGCCGGAGACGTCGACCGCGCACTGCACGAGCGCCTCGTCGAGGGGGACCAGTGCGTCGCCGAACCGGCGGATCCCGCTCCTGTCCCCCAGCGCCTGGCGCAGCGCGTCGCCGAGCGCGATCGCGGTGTCCTCGACGGTGTGGTGGGCGTCGATGTGCGTGTCGCCCTCGGTCTGCACGGTCAGGTCGACCAGCGAGTGCCGGGAGAACGAGGACAGCATGTGGTCGTAGAACCCGACGCCGGTGTCGACGTCATGGCGGCCGGAGCCGTCGAGGTCGACCTCGACGAGCACCTTGGACTCCTTGGTGGCCCGCTCGACGCGGGCGGTGCGGGGTGTGCTGGTGGGCGTGGTCATCGACGTACCTCCGTCAGGGCCTGCTGGAAGCGGGCCATCTCCTCGCGCGTGCCGACCGAGACCCGCAGCCAGCCGTCGGGGCCGGTCTCCCGGACCAGCACGCCCCGGTCGAGCAGCCCCTGCCAGACGGCGTGCCGGTCGGGGAAGGTCCCGAAGAACGCGTAGTTGGCGTCGCTGTCGGCGACCGTGAGCCCCTGCCCGCGCAGCCACTGCACCGTGCGGTCGCGCTCGCGCCGAAGGTCGTCGACCCGGGCGAGCAGCTCGTCGGCGTGCCGCAGCGCCACCCGTGCGACCGCCTGCGTGACCGCCGACAGGTGGTAGGGCAGCCGCACCACCCGCAGCGCGTCGCAGACCTCCTCCGAGGCGGCCAGGTAGCCGAGCCGCAGCCCCGCCATCGCGAACGCCTTGCTCATCGTGCGGGTCACCACCAGGTTCGGCGTCTCCGCCAGCACCTCCAGGGCGCTCGGCGTGCCCTCCCGGCGGAACTCTCCGTAGGCCTCGTCGACGACGAGCACGCCGCCGTGACCGGCGGTCGCGGCGGCCACGGCGGTCACGGTGTCGAGCGGCAGGGCCGTGCCCGTCGGGTTGTTCGGCGAGGGCAGCAGGACGACCGTCGGCTGGTGCTCCTTGACGACCGCCACGGCGTGGTCCACGTCGAGGCTGAAGTCGTCCTCCCGGTGCCCGACGACCCACCCGGTGACCGCGTCGCGGGCGTACTCGGGGTACATCGAGTACGTCGGCGCGAACGACACCGCGGTGCGCCCGGGTCCGCCGAACGCCTGCAGGAGCTGCAGCATCACCTCGTTGGAGCCGTTGGCGGCCCAGACCTGCGAGGGCCTCACCCCGTGCCCGAGGTAGGCCGCGAGGTCCTCGCGCAGCGCCACGAGCTCGCGGTCCGGGTAGCGGTTCAGCGTCCGTGTCGCGTCCGCGACCGCGCGGGCCACGTCGGCGACGACCGCCTCGCTCGGCGGGTAGGGGTTCTCGTTGACGTTGAGCTGGACGGGCACCACGTCGGGGCTGAGCTGCGGGGCGCCGTACGGCTCGATGCCGCGGAGCTCCTCGCGCAGCGGGAGGTCCATCACCTCTCCTGCACGCGTACGTCGACGGCGGCGGCGTGACCCGGCAGGTCCTCGGCGTGCGCGAGCGTGACGACGTGCGGGGCCACGTCGCGCAGTGCGCCCTCGTCGTACTCGACGACGTGGACGGCCTTGCGGAACGCCCGCACGGACAGGCCGGAGCTGTGGCAGGCGCAGCCGCCCGTCGGGAGCACGTGGTTGGAGCCCGCGCAGTAGTCGCCGAGCGAGACCGGGGCGAACGGCCCCACGAAGATCGCGCCGGCGTTGCGGACCCGGCGCGCGATCGCGGCCGCGTCACGGGTCTGGATCTCCAGGTGCTCGGCGGCGTAGGCGTCCACGACCGCGAGGCCCTGCTCGAGGTCGTCGACGAGGACGATGCCGGACTGCCGGCCGGACAGGGCCGTGCGCACCCGCTCGGCGTGCCTGGTCACCGACACCTGCTTGTCCAGCTCGACCTCCACCTCGTCGGCCAGCGTCGGCGACGGGGTCACCAGCACGGCCGCGGCCATCGGGTCGTGCTCGGCCTGGCTGAGCAGGTCCGCGGCGACGTGGGCGGGGTCGGCGCTGTCGTCGGCGAGGACCGCGATCTCCGTCGGGCCCGCCTCGGAGTCGATGCCGACGACCCCCTTGAGCAGCCGCTTGGCGGAGACCGTGTAGATGTTGCCGGGCCCGGTGACCAGGTCGACGCGCTCGCACGGACCGGCGCCGTAGGCGAACATGGCCACGGCCTGGGCGCCGCCGACGGCGTACACCTCCTCCACCCCCAGCAGGGCGCAGGCGGCGAGGATCGTGGGGTGCGGCAGGCCGCCGTGCCCGGCCTGCGGGGAGGACGTCAGCGCGATCGACTCCACGCCCGCGACCTGCGCCGGGACGACGTTCATCACCACGCTCGAGACCAGCGGGGCGATGCCGCCGGGGACGTAGAGGCCGACCCTGCGGATCGGCACCATGCGCTGGGTGACCGTGCCGCCGGGGACGACCTCGGTCGTGACGTCCTGCTCCAGCTCGGCCTCGCAGGTGGCCCGGAGCCGCCGCACCGACTCCTCCAGGCCGGCCCGCACGGCCGGGTCGAGCCCCTCGAGCGCCCGGTGCAGGGCGGCCACCGGGACCGCGATGTCGGTCTGCTCCACGCCGTCGAAGCGCGCGGTGAGCTCGGTGATCGCGTCCACGCCCCGGTGCCGGACCGCGTCGCAGATCGGCCGCACGGCCTCCAGCGCCGCCTCGACGTCGAAGTCGGCGCGCGGCACCACGTCGCGGTAGTCGGCGGCGCCGCGGCCCCGGAGGTCGGTTCGGCGGATCATGCCCCGAGTCTAAGGCGGCTCGTCTGCGCTCCGGACGGTGGTTCACGGCGGGGGACCGCAGACGGATCCCCTATGTTGGCGACGTGCCCGAGCAGCTGCCCGTCTTCCCCCTGAACACCGTCGTGTTCCCGGGCGTGACGCTGCCGCTGCACGTCTTCGAGGACCGCTACCGGGCGCTGGTCCATCACCTGCTGACGATCCCGGACAGGTCGATGCGGCTGTTCGGCATCGTCGCGATCCGGGAGGGCTACGAGGTCGGCACGCCGCACGCGTCGCTCGTGCAGTCCGTGCACCGGGTCGGCTGCGTGGTGCAGATGACCTCCGTGGAGCCCTACGAGGACGGGGGCTTCGACATCGAGGTCGTCGGCCGCCAACGGCTGCGCCTGGAGGGCATGGACACCTCCGGGAGCTACCTCGTCGGCGACGTGGAGCTGCTCGCCGAGCGCACCGCCAAGGGCCGCGACGTCACCCACGAGGCCCAGCGGACCCTCGCCACCTTCGAGGAGTACCGCAGCCGGCTGTCCCGGATGAGAGGCGGGACGGTCCTCGAGGGAGTCCTGCCCGAGGACCCGGAGTACCTCTCCTACACCCTCGCCGCGACCTGCCTGCTGACCCTCCAGGAGCGCCAGGACCTGCTCGAGGCCGACACCGCGCTGGACCGGCTGGTGCTGCTGCGGCACGCGCTGCTCGAGGAGATGCGGGCGATGCGCGCGATCCCGTCGCTGCCGGCCACCGAGGTCGCGCGCACCGGCTGGTCCCCCAACTAGCCGTGGCCGCTCGCCGAGGCACGGGCGGCACACCGGCGACCGTGGCCCTGACCCGGGCCGGCGTCGCCTTCACCGAGCACCCCTACCTCCACGACCCGGGCGTCGCGTCGTACGGCGTCGAGGCGGCCGCCGCGCTGGGACTGGACCCCCGACAGGTGCTCAAGACGCTGCTCGCCTCGGTCGAGGCTTCGACAGGCTCAGGACGACGCGGGCGGCTGGTCGTGGGCGTCGTGCCGGTCTCCGGGCAGCTCGACCTCAAGGCGCTGGCGACGGCGGTCGGCGGCAAGCGCGCGACGATGGCGGACCCGGCCGTGGCCGAGCGCATCACCGGGTACGTCGTCGGCGGGATCTCCCCGGTCGGTCAGAGGCGGGCGCTGCCCACCGTGGTCGACGAGTCGGCCCTGGGCTTCGACACGGTGTACGTCTCCGGTGGCCGCCGGGGCCTCGACCTCGGACTCGCGCCGGGCGACCTCGTCCGGGTCACCCGGGCGACGGTGGACGCGATCGGCCGGCCCGCCTGACGCGGCCGTGGTGCCCGCGAGCCGGTGTTGACTGCGACGTCACGTCACACCGGATCATGGCTGCATGCGCGCACAGGACCTGGCCGACCTGGCGGGGACGACGGTCCGCACGATCCGCTACTACCACCAGCTGGGCCTGCTGGCCGTGCCCGAGTCCGGCACCCCCTGGCGGTCGTACGGGTTCGCGCACCTGACCCGGCTGATGCGGATCCGGTGGCTGGTCGACACCGGTGTGCCGCTCGCCGACGTGCCCCACCTCCTGCGCCCGCCGCACGGTGCCGACGAGCGCAGGGTGGTCCTGGACGACCTGGCGGCGGTCCTGACCTCCATCGACGACAAGATCACCGTCCTGACCGCCCAGCGTGGTCGGGTCGAGACCCTTCGCCGTCGAGTCGCGACCGTGGGTCGTCTGTCCCCTCTGCCCCCGTCCCTGGTGCGCATGTACGCCCTGCTACTCGATCGGCCGCTGCCGCCGGCCGCGGCCGAGGCGATCCGCCGGGAGCGCGACCTGCTCGAGCTGTCGTGCTACCGAGGCGCCGTCCCGCAGGACGTGGTGACGCTCGTCGACGCTCTCGGGGAGCAGGACCTCGAACAGCTCAGCGACCTCTGGATGGACTTCCACGCCGCCTTCGTGAAGGAGGAGCCGTCCGTCCCACGGCAGGTGCGCGAGGACCTCGTCGTCGACGTGGTCCGGCGCACCGTGGACCTGGCGACGCGGGTCGAGCCAGGTGCCACGCGGCGCCTGCTGGCCCGCGCCGCAGAGCTCGACCGTCCCGCGGTGCGCGCCGCCCTGGAGCTGGCCTATCCCGCGCCGGTCTACCGACAGCTCGTCCGCACCGTCCTGGACGTCGCGCAGGGACGTGCGACATGACCGATCCCCCCGTCGTCGTCGACCACCTGACGAAGACCTTCGGCAAGGGCCGGGGCATCGCCGACGTGAGCCTCACCGTCGAGCAGGGTCAGGTCCTCGGCTTCCTCGGACCCAACGGAGCGGGCAAGTCGACGACGATCCGCTGCCTCCTGGGCCTCTACCGCCCGACCAGCGGCCGAGCGAGGGTGCTCGGTCACGACCCGGCCAACGACGACATCGACGTCCTGGCCCAGGTCGGCTACCTGCCCGGCGAGCTGCGCCTACCCGAGGCGCTGAGCGGTGCGGACATCCTCGGCCGGGTCCGGCGCATCCGCGGGCTCCGTCGGACGACCTACCGGGACGAGCTCGTCGAGCGCTTCGGCGTCGAGCTCGGTCGGCCGCTCAAGGCCTTGAGCAAGGGCAACAAGCAGAAGATCGGCATCGTCCTCGCGTTCATGCATCGTCCCCGGCTGCTCGTCCTCGACGAGCCGACCTCGGGCCTCGATCCCCTCCTCCAGGACGAGTTCGACACCCTCCTGCGCGAGACCGCCCAGGACGGCCGCACCGTCCTGCTCTCCTCCCACGACCTGGACGAGGTGCAGCGCCTCGCTCGACGGGTCACGATCATCAGGTCCGGCCGGATCGTCGTCGACGACACCGTCGACGCCCTGCGCGCCCGGGCGCCCCGCACGATGGAGCTGACCTTCGACCACGACGTCGACCCGGCGCGTCTGGCGGCGGTGCCCGGCGCCACCGTTCGGACCGCCACCGCCCGTCACGTGACGCTCACCCACACCGGACCGGTCGCACCCGTGCTCACCGCTGTCGCCGAGCTCCGACCGGACACCATCACCGCGGGTCCCGCACGCCTCGAGGAGCTGTTCCTCCACCTCTACCGAGAGGACGGTCATGCCCGTTGAGCTGCTCCGCCTCGACCTTCGGCTGCGCCGGCGGATGCTGGTCGGGACGGCCCTGGGAGCCGGGCTGTACCTCGGCCTCATCGTGGCGATGTACCCCGCCTTCCGGGGCGACCGCTCCATCGACGCCATGGTCGCCGCCAACCCCGCGGCCGCGGCGGCCTTCGGAGTGACCGGTTCGCTCACGTCGTCATCGGGCTGGCTCAGCGGCAACATGTACGCGAACATCGGGCCCCTCCTCGCCCTGCTGCTGACCATCGGCTACGGAGCCGCCGCCATCGCCGGGCAGGGCAGCGACGGCACCCTCGCCGTCATGGCGACGCTGCCGTTCAGCCGGGCGCGGATCGTGATGCAGAAGGCTCTCGCACTCGGCCTCGTCGCGGCCCTCGTCCCGCTGGCGTCACTGGCAGCCTGCCTGCTCGGGCCGCTCTTCGAGCTCCGCCCCCATTGGGGCGCCCTGCTGGGGTCGACCGTGGCACTGGCCCTGCTCGCCTTCGACCTCGGTGGCGTCGCCATGCTGGTCGGCGCACTCACCGGGAACCGGGGTGTGGCGACGGGATCCGCCAGCGCCCTGGCCGCCGCGGCCTACCTGCTCAGCTCGCTGGCTCCGGTGATCCCTGCGCTGCACACGGTCGGCTGGCTCTCCCCGTTCCTCTGGGCCGTGGGAGACGACCAGCTGACCCACGGCCCGAGCCTCCTCCAGCTCAGCGCTCTCGTCGGGCTCGGCGCCGCCGTGGTCGTCGCCACCGTCCCCGCGTTCCGACGGCTCGACATCCCGTGATGCCTGGGACCTGGTCCGTCGCCGTCCCACCTGACCGGCCCATCAGCCGGTCGTGCGTCGCCGCCGCCTCAGGCGGCGTCCTCCCAGGTGTCGTCCCCGGCGAGGTGGTCCAGAGCGTCGAGGATCTCAGTGGCGGTGTACTGAAACCCGACGAGGCCCTCGGGGATGATGCCGGCTGCGGCCGGGGGGGGTGGCCTGCTCGACGGGGTGGGTGAACCCGGCTCGCGTGCCGAAGGTCGACGACCCGGTGTCCGGGTCGGTGCCGACGCTGAACCCGGGAGTGTGCTTCGCGGTGTGGTCGCGTCCGCA
>JAICLD010000245.1 GCA_025927595.1 Nocardioidaceae bacterium
CATGCCGGCCGGCATGTGCTGCCGCCAGAACGCCATCGGACGCCCGTCCACGGCGGTGACGATGCCGCACGCCCGCGCGTGGGCCCCGGCGGGGTACCCGTAGGGGCCCGCACCGACGACGAGCAGGTCGACATACCTGTCCATGCGCGTACGTCAGCCGCGGCTGACGATGAAGGTCCTCTCCAGGCTCGCGCTCGAGGAGTCGCCGGCGTAGAGCTCGATGCGACCCGGCTCGACCCGGAAGTGTCCCTGGTTGTCGTAGAACCCGAAGTCGCTCCTGTCCACCTGGAAGCTCACCGTCTTGGACCGGCCCGGTGCCAGCGTCAGGCGCTGGAAGCCGCGCAGCCGCCGGACAGGCTGGGAGATCGTCGCCACCGGGTCGTGCAGGTACAGCTGCGCGACGTCGTCCCCGGCCCGGTCGCCGGTGTTCGTCACCGTCATGGTGGCGCGCACCCGACCGTGGCGACCGATCCTGGTTCTGTCGAGGTGGAAGCCGGAGACCTTGAACGTCGTGTACGACAGGCCGTAGCCGAACTCGTAGAGGGGGCCGCACTCGTTGAGGTCCCGATAGCGCGAGGTGTACTTCTGGGTGGCGTCGCAGGGACGACCGGTGGGCTCGTGGTTGTAGTAGATCGGCACCTGGCCGAGCACTCGCGGGAACGACACCGGCAGCTTGCCGCCGGGGTCGACCTCGCCGAACAGCACGTCCGCCACCGCGTTGCCGGCCTCCACGCCCGGGAACCAGGCCTCGAGAACGGCCGGCGAGGTCGCGGCGACCTTGGACAGCGTCAACGGCCGCCCGTTGAAGAGCACCACGACGACCGGCTTCCCGGGCACGGCGTGCACGACCGCCTCGATCAGCTCCTGCTGCTTGCCCGGCAGGGCGATGTCGGTGCGGGCCTCGGCCTCGGCGCTCATCTCCCGCGTCTCCCCGAGCGCCAGCACCACCTGGTCGGCGCTTCTCGCTGCGCTCACCGCGTCCGCGAAGCCGTCGGTGGTGCTGCAGTCGTCGGCCGTCGCTGCGTCCGGCGGCTCGGCGTGGCTCATCGTGCAGCCGGGCGTGTACGTCGTCGTCAGGTTCTTGTCGGGGTGGGCGGAGGCGTAGTTCTGCAGGCCCTGGTAGACGCTGACGGCGTCCGTGTCCTCACCACGGCCCCACCACGGGCCGAGCATGTCGTGCTGCGAGTCCCCGAGCGGCCCGATGACGGCCGTCCTCCGTCCGCTCGCCGACGACAGGGGGAGCGCGCCGCCGCTGTTCTTCAGCAGCACCATCGACCTGCCGGCGGCGCTACGAGCGGCCTTGCGGTCCGAGGCCGTGAGGAAGCTCGACGGCGAGGCTGCCGCAGCCTGGTCGACGTACGGGTGCGAGAACAGGCCGGCCCGGAACTTCACGCGCAGGATCCTGCGCACGGCGTCGTCCAGGCGGGACATCGTGATGCGGTGCCGGCTGAGCAGCTGCGCGCCGTAGTCGCGGATGTTGGTGCTGACCATCTCCGAGTCGGTGCCGGCCATCAGGGCGTTCGCGCCGGCGTCCGGGCCGTCCGCGGCGGTGCCGTGGCCGCACGGACCGGTGTCGGGCTTCAGGGGCGGGCACGCCCGGGTCTCGGCGACGGCTGTGTAGTCGCTCTCGACGAACCCGTCGAAGCCCCACTGCTTCTTGAGGATCGTCGTCTCGGTGTAGCGATCGGCGCAGCCGGGCACGCCGTTGATCGCGTTGAACGAGCACATGACCGTGTCGGCACCCGCATCGATCGCCGCCTTGAACGGCGGGAGGTAGAGGTTGCGTAGCCGCTGCTCCGACATGTCCGTGGTGTTGTAGTCGCGGCCGCCCTCGGGCTGCCCGTAGCCGACGTAGTGCTTGGGACTGGTGACCACCTTGTCGCGGGCGCGGTACGACGCTCCCTGCGCGCCCTTCACGTAGGCGGCGCCCATGACCGCCCCCAGGTACGGGTCCTCGCCGTTGCCCTCGACGATGCGCCCCCACCGCGGCTCGTGCGACACGTCGAGCATGGGCGAGTAGATCTGCTTGAGCCCGACGGTCGCGGACTCGCGGGCGCCGATGCTCGCCGCGGCGGCTGGAACGGTCGGGTCGAAGGAGCTGGCGCCTCCCAGCGGCACCGGGAAGATCGTGCGATACCCGTGGATCGTGTCGTAGGCGAAGAGGATCGGGATGTGCAGCCGCGACTTCTCCACGGCCAGGTGCTGGTAGTGGTCGATGAGCGCGGGGTCGGTGAGGCTGAAGACGCTGCCCACTCCGGCCTCGGCGTCCGCGTCGGTGATCTGGCCGTCGGAGAGCAGCTGCACCTGCTGCAGCTTCTCCTTCGTGGTCATCCTCGCGACCAGGGAGGTCACCTTGGCCTCGATGGTCCTGCTGGCCGGCTGGCGGGTCGGCGCCAGTGCCTCCTCGTCGCTCGTCTGCGTCGACGCGAAGACGCCGCCACCGACGAGGCTCGCGGTCGTCGCCAACGTCGCCATCGTCGCGACCGCCACCTTGCTCGGAATCCGCCTCACGGGCACCTCCACCGTCGTCCCGAGTCGCACCGGCGACCGCCGGTCCCGACGCTCCGTCCTCGGCTCCAGGGCGCGAGCACGTCGATCCTGTCCTGTGGTCCAGGCCGTAGCAAGGCCTGGTGCGGCTGCGTCGCCAGGCGTACGTCCGAGTGCCACCGCTGTGACCCTTGTGCTTCGATGGCCCCATGACCGGTGAGGACCAGGGGTCTCGCGTCGCCAGCGCCAGCCGCGACATCTCAGCCGGTGCGAGCCAGATCTTCGAGCTGATCGCCGACCCGTCCCAGCAGCCTGGCTGGGACGGCAACGACAACCTGTCGGAGGCGCCCACCGGACAGCGGGTCCGCGCTGTCGGCGACGTCTTCACCATGATCCTCACCGGCGGGCAGGTCCGCGAGAACCATGTGGTCGAGTTCGACGAAGGTCTCCGCATCGCCTGGCGACCCGCCGAGCCGGGTCAGGAACCACCGGGGCACCTGTGGCGATGGGAGCTCGAGCCGATCGACCCGGCGAGCACGCGGGTCACCCATACCTACGACTGGACGCAGCTGACCGATGAGAGTCGGGTCTCACGCGCTCGGGCGACCACGACGGACCGGCTTCGGCAGTCGCTGGACCGGCTCGCGGCCCTGGCCGAGCGTCGGTGAGCGCGCACGCCCGCGCTTCCGGCGCCCACAGGCTCACGCAGTGGGACCGGCTCAGGCACGACCCAGCCGCAGCACCGGATGCCCGGCCGCGGTCCGCACCTCCACCGCCGCGATGTCGGAGCGGGGCGAGCTGGTCGCCGCAGTCAGCCGGATCGTCCGACCGGGCACGGCGCGCCAGGTGGCGACCTGCTGGAGCCTGCCCTCACGGGTCCGGACGACGAGGGCGTACCGCTCGGCCGGATGGTGCTCGTAGCGGCCCGCCGCACCGTAGGAGCAGGTCAGGTCCAGCCGGGTGCCCCACGCGACGGTGACCAGGCCGACGCTGGCAGTCAGGGACGTGCCGCCGACCTCGTGCATGGGCTTCGGCGTCGCCGTGGTCGGGCTCCCGACCACCGCGGGTCCGTCGGCGGGTGCGTCGCGCCCGGCGAGGACGCCGCCGACGCCGAGAGCGCCGACCGCGACGAGGGCCGCCGCGGCCGCGCCCGCCACGGTCGTTCTCGTCCGGCGGCGGCTGCTCCGTCGTACCTGGGCGACCAGGGCGGGCAGCAGTGTCGCGGGCACCGGCTCGTCCGCGGGCGGGTCCTCGAGGGTTCGCGGGTCGACGCGGGCCAGGAGACCCGGGAGGCCGGCGAGCTGCTGCACCGCCCGGGCGCACTCCGGGCAGCCGCCGAGGTGCTCCTCGAAGGCCCGCCGCTCACCGGGGGACAGCGCGCCGAGGACGTAGGAGCCGTCGGAGTGCGCCAGCGGGCAGCTCACCGGTTCACCCCCATCTCCTCCAGCACCAGGCGCAGCGCCCGCAGCGCGTAGTGGGTGCGGGACTTCACGGTGCCCGCGGGGATCTCCAGGTGCCGGGACGCCGCGGCCACGGACTCGCCACGGTAGTAGCACTCCAGGAGGACCTCCCGGTGCTCCGGTGAGAGCCGCGTGACCGCCTCGGCGACCACCCAGGCCTGCAGCAGCTGGTCGGTCTGGTCGGCCTCCGAGGGGGGCTCCGGGACGTCGGCGACGGCGAGCTCGGGACGCACCCGGCGGGC
>JAICLD010000266.1 GCA_025927595.1 Nocardioidaceae bacterium
ACCTCGATCGCGGGCTGCCCCGGCTCACCCCCGTGCTCGACGCGCAGGCCCGCGGCGGTGGCCGCGGCGCCGATGTGCTCGTAGGCGGTGACCTGCCGCTGGGACAGCGCGTCCGCGGGCCGCTCGAACTGCACCGAGACCAGCGCGAAGCGGCCGTCCGGGGACAGCGACCTGGCGGTGTAGGGGTCGACCGCGCCGACGACGCCCGGGACACGCCGGGCCTCCCGCACCACGGCCAGCACGAGCCTGCGGGCGTCCGGCGCGGTGAGGGTCTGGCCCTCGGGTGCCGCCACGACCACCGTGCCGGAGGCTCCTCCGGCAGCCGGGAACTGGGTCGCTAAGGCGTCGAGCGCGCGCTGGGACTCCGTGCCCGGGATCGTGATCTCCTCGCTGCTGCGGCTGCCGGCCACCGCGAACACGGCGGCGAGGGAGACGAGGACCAGCAGCCAGGTGGCCGCGACGGTGCGTCGACGACGTACGCACGAGCGGGCGAGGCGGTAGAGCAGCGTGGACACGGGACTCCTCGGGACGTGCGGTGGAACGGGCGACGGTGGGGCGCCGGCGGGGCGCCGGCCTGCGGTCAGCCGGCCGCGGCGGGCGGGTCGTCGAGCTCGAGCAGCCGCGCGGCGAGGGTGGCCAACGCCGCGCGCAGGCCGTCTGCCGGCAGGTGCGCGAGGGTCTGGGCGGCGACCAGGACGCCGTTGAGGAACACGGTGGCCGTGGCCAGCGACAGCGGGTCCGCGGCGGCGCCGCCGAGCACCGCGACCAGCCGGTCGCCGGCCTCGACGAGGCCGAGGTCGGCGAGCTCCGGGATCTCGACGATGGTGCGGATCGCCGCGGGGTAGCTGGCCAGCGCCTCCCGGTAGGCGATCGCGAGGTCGACGAACCCGAGCGCGACCTCGCGACGGGCCCGCTCGGGGGGCACACCGGCGCTGCGGTCCAGCAGGAGCGTGAGCGCCGCCGCGGCCGGCCGCACGAGCTCGTGCAGGATCGCGGCCTTGGTGTGGAAGTGGTAGAGCACGGTGGCCTTCGACCCGCCCCAGGCGGCGGCGATGTCGGTCAGCGACGTGGCCTCGTAGCCGCGGGCGGCGAACAGACCGGTCGCCACGTCCAGGATCTCGGTGCGGGCCTGCTCCGCGGTCGTCCGTGCCACGGGAGCACTCTACTGACCTTTCGGTCAGTCACCAACCGGTCGGTCAGTGACGGACGCTGCGCCGCCGGGCCAGCGCGACGCCGGCCAGGCACAGCACCCCGCCCACGTACGCCGTCACCGGCGGTGCCTCCGACAGCAGCAGCCAGCTGAGCAGCACGGTGATCGGCGGGACGAGATAGGTGGTCACGCTGAGGTTGCCCGCACTCATGTGCGAGAGCGCGAACGCGTACGTCGAGAACGCCACCGCCGTGGGGAAGAGCCCCAGGTAGACCACCCAGCCGACGTCGGCCGGGCTCGCCGCCGCCGTGTCGTGCACCAGCCGACCCGCGAACGGCAGGCAGGCGACGGCGCCGACCGTGCAGGCCACCCAGGTGACCTCGACCGCCGAGAGCCGGGAGACGAGCGGCTTCTGGAAGACCAGGCTGACGGCGTACGCCGCCGCCGAGACCAGGCACAGCAGCACGCCGACCGGGTCGCGGTCGCCGGGCCCGGACGTCGAGGTGGCGATCAGCGCGACACCGGCGAAGGCGACCAGCAGCCCGACGCCGAGGGCGGGCGTGGCCCGCTCCTTGAGGAAGACCGCGGCGAGGACGGCGACCAGCACCGGCGAGAGCTGGATCAGCATCGCGGCGGTGCCCGCGTCGACCCGGTGCTCGCCGGCGTTGAGGGCGACGTTGTAGAGCCCGAACCAGAGGACGCCGATCACCACCAGGCCGACCCAGTCCCGGCCGCTGGGGCGGGTCCAGCCCCGGGTCGCGAGCACCACGCCGAGCGCCACGGAGCCGACCAGCAGCCGGCCCAGCGACAGCGAGCCGGGCGAGAAGGTGGGGCCGAGGTGCCGGATCGCGACGAAGGCCGAGGCCCAGAGCAGCAGGGTCACCGCCACGGCGATCAGCGGCAGGGAGGGGAGACGGCGGCCCATGGCGCACAGGCTAGGGCCCGCCCGGGACGCCGTGAGCCCGGCCCCGAACGGCACGGAGGGCCGTCGGCCTCGGGCGTCGGTGCCATGATGTCTCGGTGAGCGCCGTCGCGCGGCGGCCGGCCACGGTCGGCTTCGCCGAGCAGTACGCCGTCGCCGCCGGCCGTTTCGCCGACGCGGTGGCGGCCACCGACCTGCGCGCACCGGTCCCGGCCTGCCCCGGCTGGTCGGCCTACGACGTCGTGGTGCACCTCGGGAACGTGCACGCCTGGGCGGCCACGATCGTCGAGACCCGGCGCCGGGCCGCCGAGCAGAACGACGAGCCGCGCTCCGGGCGTCCCCGCACGGTCAGCGAGTGGTACGCCGGGAAGGCCGAGGACCTGTTCGAGGTGCTCCGCTCCACCGTCCCCGACCAGCCGTGCTGGACCTTCGTCGAGCACGAGGGCGTGGCGGAGTTCTGGGCCCGCCGGCAGCTCCACGAGACCACGATGCACCGCGTGGACCTCGACACCTGCGCGGGGCGCACCTGCGACGTCGACGACCAGGTCGCGGCCGACGGCGTCCAGGAGGTGCTCGACACCATGCTGCGCCGGATGCACCACCGGGGGCACCCGGCCGCGCTGGACCGGCCGCTGGCCGTCGTCGCCACCGACACCGCGGACCGGTGGCTGCTGACCCCGCAGCCGCCCGGGCCGCCGGCGGTCCGCCGGCGCCGCGACGGCGCAGGGGTGGCGGTCCCGGACCGGGTGGCCGCCCCCGTCGGCACGTTGTACCGGCTGCTGTGGCACCGCCCCGTGGACGACGCGACCGTGCGGGTCTCCGGCGACGCCGCCCGGGTCCGCGGCTTCCTGACCTCCCGCCTCACCCCCTGACCCCGCCGACCCGGCGCGTCCACAGCGCGCTCCCGGGGTCGAGTCGGCGCGTCCACAGCGCGCCTTCAGGGTCGAGTCGGCGCGTCCACAGCACCTCGCGTGGTCCCGGCGCGGGGGAGGTGCCGACTCGGCGGGGTGGAGGGTGCTGTGGGGTCAGTGGCCCTGGTTGGCGACGGCCTTGATGGCGTCGGCGGCGGCG
>JAICLD010000139.1 GCA_025927595.1 Nocardioidaceae bacterium
CGGCGTACGCGAACGAGGACGGGAAGGTCGTCCTCTTCTTCAAGAACGCGGGCAAGTTCAAGGAGCGGTACTCCACCCTGGGCTTCGAGGGCTCAGCGAACCTCGACGACGGCGACATGTGGCCCACGGTGTACGCGGTGGTCGACTGGACTCCCGCGGTGGAGGAGAAGGTCGCGGCGCTGGTGAGGTCGGCTGTCTCCTGAAGCGGTGGCGTATGCGGTGACGACCGGGTCTGGCTGACCGAGCAGTCGGATCGGGCCGAGCCTGCGTAGCCTGTTCCCGTGCGCTTCGAGGCGCCGGTCGCCTCGCCTGAGCTGCCGGCGGCCGTGGAGGTGGCGACCTGCCGCATCGCGCTGGAAGCGATCCAGAACGTCGCGGCGCACGCGCGGGCCCGATCCGGCGGTGCTGGGCGGCATGCTCGCCCTCCTGCCGTGCCGAACGGCCGGCGAATCCTGGTGGGAGCCGTGCTGCCCGCTCGGACCCGAGGATGACGAGCTCCGCCGGCGAGCCTCCCCGACCTGACTCCTCGAGAAGGTGCAGGTCCTCACCCTGATGGCCCACCACCTGGCCGACCCATCGATCGCCCACCGGTTCGGGACCAGCGAGAAGACGGTGCGGAACGACGTCCTCGCCATCCTGACCGCCACGATGCCGGCATCGGGGCACGAGACGCCCCGCGCGGGTAGAACCGAGCAGCAGTCGGTGGGGACGAGCGCTTCTGGACGAGGCAGAGCCAGACCGCCGCATCTCCCTGAGCAGCGCCGCGCGGCGGCGTCACGGTGACGGACCGAAGCCCGCTAGCGTCGCCGCGGTGTGCCGACCATGATGCAGCCACCGGGGACGGGAACCACCCTGTAGCTCAGCTCGTCGTCGTAGGGCCACTCCTCCTCGACGACCGGCTCGCGGTTGATCGCCCGCTCCACGGGCCGCGGCAGCGGCTGCTGGGGGTCGGCGGGGGGCCGGACCGGTGCGACCCGGCTCCGGACTGCGGTGACCGCGGCGGAACGGCGGGTCATCACCGCTCCGCAGGCCGAGCACTCGCGGCCGCCGTTGTTCACCGTCTCGCAGACGCTGCACCGCCACAGCCCGTTCACCGCGACCGCCGGTCCTCGAGCTTGCCGAGCAGACGACCGAGCAGCGCTCGTGACCGGACGGCCGGCCGCTCGGCAGCGGGCTCGGAGGCCGCCGGGCGAGGCGCCGAGGAAGCGGGCGACGAAGGAGGCGTCGAGGCGGTCGGAACGGGCGGGCCTGCTGCCGTGGTCCCGCCTGCGATCCGGACTCCCTTGCCGCGCAGGACGGACGGGGCCCCGCGCGGCACGCGTCGCGGTCCAGCGCCGGCTGGCGTGGTGGTCCCGCCCGTGGTCGAGCTGCCGCGAGGCACGACGGGGGTGCGGATCGGGACCGGCGCTCGGCCGGTCGCCGGGGCGCCGCGGCCCCGGAGCCCCATCAGCGTCGAGTGCACCTCCGCCACGCCGGGGCGTGCCGCCGGGTCGGGCAGGAGCATCCGCTCGACCAGGTCGGTGACCGGCGCGGGGGCCCGGTCCGAGGCCACCTTCAGCGGCTGCCCGTGCAGCACGGCGATCGCGGCCTCGTGGTAGGCCGGGTCGAAGGGTGGCAGGGCGCCGGTGAGGTACTCGGCGTAGATGAGACCCAGGGCGAAGATGTCCGACGCCTCGGTGAGCTCGTTCGGAGCAGCGCTCCCCTGGATGTAGCGCACCAGCTCGGGGGAGTAGTAGTTCATCGTCCCCACGATCTCCTCCGGCGGAGGGGGGTTGCCGACGATGTAGGAGCTGTCGAAGTCGATGAGCTTGGTGGTGTAGCCGAGCTCGGTCCGCTTGATCATCACGTTGCTCGGCTTCAGGTCGCTGTGCACGATGTGCAGGTCGTGCAGGATCTTGAGGCTGTGCGCGACGGTCTTCAGCAGCACCAGCTGCGCGGGGAAGTCGAGGGCCGCGACGTCACGCGTCTGCAGACCGGCCACGTCGACCTTCTCGGTGACCTTGTAGTACTTGGCTCCGACCCGGAAGAAGTCGAGGGTGGCGATGAGGTTGCCGCCGTACGTCGTGAGCGGCGCCATAGCGGCCTGGATGCCGCGGTGGTGCGCCTCGAAGGCCGCGCACCGCGTTCGCTTCTTCGCCTTGATGCGCTCACTGCCGGGTGCGTCGGCCTCCGGGTAGGTCGGGCTCAGGAACCGCTTGATGAAGAAGATCCGGCCGCCACGCTCGGCGAAGCTCCACTCGGAGAGGCCGGCGCCGACGACGCGGAAGTCCTCGAGCAGCCGGTAGCCGTTCAGCAGGTCGCCGGCACGCAACACCTCCCTGCGGGTCACTCGTCCTCCTCCGGGGCAAGGAAGCGCTCGTACGCGGGCTTGTACGCCGCCCACAAGGACGTCTGCAGCGCGGCATGCCGGCGGCGTGCCTCGGCGAGCGCCTGCTCGGCGTGGCCCACCTCCGACTCGAGCGCGTCGAGGGGGTCGACACAGCGCTGCTCGACCTCCGACGTGCGATCGGCGAACAGCTGCTGGAACTCCCGATGGTCGGCACCCACGCCGAGAACGGCCATCGAGGCGTCGTCGCCCGCGACCGCGGCGATGCGCTGCTGCACGAGTCCGGACCAGGACCCGGTGTCGGCGGAGTCCCGAAGGGCTGAGAGGACGAGGTGCTCGAAGTGCAGGGGGGTGCGCACGTAGCCGAAGCAGCCGTCCGTGGCAGCCACCGCGAGGAACGGCGCGGTGAGCTCGACCTGGTGGTGATGGACGACGAAGTCGGTGTCCGCCGACATCGCGTTGCTCACCACGGAGTCCTGGCGCAGGTTCACCAGCGCGTCGCCACGGTCGCGCAGGTCGTCGCGAGTCAGCTGATGAGCGCCGGCCGCTGGGTCGAACACGTACACACGCGAGTCCCCGCTCCAGAGGACGTGACCGGCCCAGCGTCCCTTGCGAGGCTCGCGTCGCTGCAGAGCCATGAGCGCCATGGTCGTGGGGAGGGCTCGCAGCAGGCGGGACCGGAGGCCGCTGGTCGGGGCGTTGAGTGCGGCGAGCGTGTCGGAGAGCGCCGCCTTGACGCTACCCCTCAGGTCGCGCGCGGCTGCCGCGCCGTCCAGGTTCCACTCCGGGTCGAGGAGCGCGAGCATGCGCTCCTCGGCGACGTCTCGCGCGACGCGGGAGGCGAGGTACGCACCTGTCCGGGGCCCGTCCGGCGTCTCGTAGACCGTCCCCCCGGCGCCGCCCATGCCGTCGAAGACCGCCACGAGCCCGAGCTCACGACCGTCACGGACGATCGGGTCGGAGTCCTCACCCCGGCCCGGCACCTTCTCGAGGTTGAACCGGAAGGAAAGCGTCGGACCCGCCGGCGAGACATCCGTGGCCGCCGAGGCCCACGCCGCCGACCGTCGGGCGTCGGAGACCTCCTCGAGCGCCGTACGGTCGTCCGGCCCCTGGCCCTCGGAAGCCCGCACCTCGTCGGTGGGCGCCCCGCCGTCGTCGGCCCCGCGGTCGGACGGAGCGGTGTCGGCCGTCACGTCGCCGTCACCGCCGACGATCTCGGTCCCCTCCCGTACGGCGTCCTGCTGCTCGCTCACACGGAGTTGCCGATCGAGTCGATGATCGTGCCGTAGTCGATGTCCGAGAGGCCACCGCCGGCTTGCGACGGGTGATGGACGACGTTCTCCCAGACCCCGGAGATGTCGGTCCAGCCGGGCCCGTCGGGCGCGAAGAGGATCAGGCGCTTGCTGCTCGAGCCCAGCGGCCCCTGCGGGTCCTCCCACAGGTCGGTGAGAGCGCTGAAGTCGGCGGGCACCCGCTCGGCGAACGCGGGCGAGAGCACGGACGCGTCCAAGGTGTGCGCCGGCTGGTCGGTCCACACCACGATGACCTGGCGACGACGGTCTCCACGCGTCGTCCAGGGCGACGTCATGGCCAGCGAGACGGCCTCCAGGCCGGACTCGGGCGCGTCACCGCCGCCCTCGGCCACCAGGCCGTTGACGAAGGTGCTGAACCCCGACTCCTCGGACGGCAGCTCGAAGAACGGGGACTCCTGCAGCGCCGCGTCCCCGTCCGCGACGATGTCGCGGAACGCGACGACGCGGACCCGCAGCTCGTCGATGGTCTTGCCCTTGGCCGTGAGGTTGGACTGCACGTCGCTGTAGAACCGGAGAGCGTTGGCCTTCACCTGGTCGAGGATCGGGGTCATGCTGCCGGTGACGTCGACGCAGAAGACGATGTCGACGGCGTAGCTCAGGCCGCGCGGCGCGGGGGCTGGTGCGGCGAGGCTGGTCTGCTCTGCGGCGGGCGCGCCGGACGCGGCGTCGGTCTCCGCACCAGCAGCAGGACCGGCCGCCTGCGCGGCAGCTGCGTCCGGAGCAGGCTCACCGTCGGTCGGCGCGCCTGCCTCGCCGTCGGCGGGCGTCTCGGCCGAGCCGGGGGTTGCGTCGGTCATCGTCACTCCAAGGTCGGGGGCAGTCATGGAGCGGTACCCACGCGCGAGGGGACCAACCATGTCCGACGATGTGGCCCGCGTCCTCGTTGCGGGTGCCTGCCCTCGACTCAGACGCCGCTGGGGAGCGGCGCCCGCGACACCGGACAGGACATGCAGCGCGGGCCACCGCGCCCCGACCCCAGCTCGGAGCCGGAGATCGCGACCACGTCGATCCCGGCGTCCTCCAGCCGGGCGTTGGTCTCCACGTTGCGCTCGTACGCGACCGCGACGCCGGGCGCGAGCGCCAGTGTGTTGTTGCCGTCGTCCCACTGCTCCCGCTCGGCCGTCACGGGGTCCAGACCGGTGTCGATCTGGTGCAGCGTGTCGATGCTCATGGCCTTGGCGGCGGCGAGCAGGAACGGCTCGGCGTCCGCGACGCGCAGGACGAGGTCCGCGTCGCTGACCGGGTCGGCGCCCCCGCCGGCCGGGTCGGCCACGGTGACGGCGTAGGCGGTGAGGCTGTCGGCGACGTTGGGGTACATCACGATCTTGTCGACGTCGACCATCGTGCACACCGTGTCCAGGTGCATGGTCGCGCGCTCCTGGGCGATGGGGACCGCCAGCACGGTGTGCGCGAGCCCCGCCGCGAACAGCTGGCGCGACAGCCGCTCGGCGCCGGCCGGCGTCGTACGCTCCCCCACGCCGACGGCGACGATGCCGGGCGCGAGCAGCAGTACGTCGCCGCCCTCGACGTGCTCGCGCTGCCAGCCGTGGACCGTCGGCGTGCCGGCGAAGCGCGGGTGCTCGGTGTAGATCAGCTCGGTCAGCTGGGTCTCCCGCTCCCGGGCCGGCATCGCCAGCGACGTGATCGCGACGCGGTCCCGGACCCAGACGCTGGAGTCGCGGGTGAACAGCAGGTTCGGCAGCGGGTCGATCAGGAAGTCGTCGTGGGCCAGCAGGCTGGTGACGAGGCCGAAGCCGCCGCGGACCTCGTCGTTGCGCACCCCGGCTGTGAGGAACGTCGAGAGCTCCTCGGGAGCCTGGTCGTGCAGCGCCCCGTCGAGGTAGCTGCGAAGGGTGTCGCCGAGGTGCAGGCTCGCCATCGCCGCGGCGATCGCGTGCTCGCGGGCCTTCTCGCTCTGGAGCGTCTCGGTGAGCAGCTCGGTCAGGTAGAGGACCTCCACGTCCCGCTCGCGCAGCGCTGCCGCGAACGCGTCGTGCTCCTCCTGCGCCCGGCCGATCCAGGGGATGCCGTCGAACAGCAGCTTGTCGTTGTTGCGCGGGGTGAGCCGCTTCAGCTCGGGCCCCGGCCGGTGCAGCATCACCGTCTGGAGCCGGCCGACCTCGCTGTCGGCACCGTGCGGGGCGGTCGGGTTCGTCATGCCGGGCAGCCTAGTGCGACGGTCCGAGGTGCTGTGGACGCGCCGACTCGGCGTCCACGGGGTGCTGTGGACACACCGACTCGGCGTCCACGGGGTGCTGTGGACGCGCCGACTCGGCGTCAGGCGGAGGAGGAGGAGGCGGTGGTGAGGACCTCGACGAGGGTGAGGACGGCGAGCAGCAGGCAGACGCCCGCGCCGACGTAGTGCAGCACCGCCAGGCGCAGGTAGCGCAGCAGCACCCGGCCGGCGACGACGGCGAGGCCGGAGACCGTCAGCAGCGCGAGCCAGGCGCCGAGGAAGACGTCGACGTGGTCGTCGAAGCGGGCCACGAGGCTGATCGTGAGCAGCTGGGACAGGTCGCCCCACTCGGCGGCGAACAGCACCAGGAACGACGCGACCGCCGCGCGCAGGAACGTCTTCGGCTCGGTGGCCCGGGCGGCGTACTCCTCCTCGGCCTCGCGCTCCTCCTCGTCGGCACCGGGGGCGGTGCGGAACAGCACGATGGCGCCGATCAGGAAGATCGCGATCGCGACGCTCTTGATGAGGACGTCGGGCAGCAGCGTCGCCAGGGTGCCGGCGGTGACCGCGACGAGCGTCTGCACGCCGAAGGCGAGGCCGACGCCGAGCCAGACCGCGAGGGGCCGGTACCGGGTCGACAGCACCAGGGCCGCGATGAACGTCTTGTCGGGGAGCTCGACGATGAAGATGGCGCCGAAGGCGATGGCGATGACGGCGAGGTCCATGAGGTCCTATCGGGCCTGGGCGGCGGCGGCGGGGTCGGGCAGGGGCGGTAGGGGCATCAGGTCGCGGCTCGCGACGACGGCGTCGGCCAGGACCTCCTTGGCCGGGCGGCCGGTGCTGCGGGCCAGGGCCGCCACGTCGTCGTACTCGGGCTGCACGTTGACGACCACTCCGTCCGACAGCGCCATCTTCACACGGACCGGTCGGCCGTCGACGGACACGGTCGTCATCCGGCGCTCGAGGGCGACCTTGCCGACCGGGGACTGGCGGAGCCCGATCGTGGACGTCTGCCGGAAGACCTCGGCGCGCACGGCGGGCGCGGTCTCGGCGGTGACCAGGACCGCGAGCGTGTGCGCGGGGCGGCCCTTCTTCATCAGGATCGGGGTCAGCCACGCGTCCGCGGCGCCCGCGGCCATGAGCGCGGCCACGACGTCGGGCCACAGCCGGGGGTCGAGGTCGTCGACGTTCGTCTCGAGCAGCAGCGGCGCTCCGGGCCGCCCGTCCGGAACCGCGACCGGCGCGGGCGTCCCGACCAGCAGCCGCAGCACGTTGGCGTGGCTGCGCGGGTCCCGGCGGCCGGCGCCCACGCCGACCCGCTCGACGGTCATCCCCGGCTGCGGCCCGTACGTCGTCGCGCTCGACGTCAGCAGGGCCGCGCCGGTCGGCGTGCACAGCTCGCCGGCGCGGTCGCCACCCGGGCCGGCCGTCGACGGCACGCCGCGCAGCAGCTCGGTGACGGCCGGTGGCGGGACCGGCATGTCCCCGTGGGCGCCGCTCACCCGGCCGGAGCCGACGGCGACGGGGGAGACGACGAGGGCGTCGAGCCCCAGCTGCTCGAGCCCGGCGCACACCCCGACCACGTCCGCGATCGCGTCGAGGGCCCCGACCTCGTGGAAGTGCACGTCGTCGGGGCTCGTGCCGTGCACCGCCGCCTCGGCGCGGGCGAGGCGCTCGAAGGCGGCGTGGGCGCGGTCGGCCACGCCGCCGGGGAGGTCGGCCGCGTCGAGGAGCGCCCGGACGTCGCGCCAGGTGCGGTGGGTGCTGCTGTCGGCGACGTGGACGTCGACCTCGGTCGCGGCGAAGCCGTTCCGGGTGACCCGCTGCTGCGTGAGCCGGACGCCCTCGGGAGCGACGGCGGCGACCGCCCGGTCGAGGGCGTCGACCGGGACGCCGGCACCGACCAGCGCGCCCAGCAGCATGTCGCCGCTGGCCCCGGCCGAGGCGTCGACCCAGCCGATCATCACGACTGCGCCCCCGCCCCCCGACTCGTCTGCGGCGGGTCCGCGGGGCCGACCCCCCGGACCGCGGACGAACCGGGGAGGGGGGCGGCGGTGCGGGCGACCCGGGCCGCGAAGACGCCGGCGCCGAAGCCGTTGTCGATGTTGACGACCGTGACCCCGGGCGCGCAGGAGTTCAGCATCCCGAGCAGCGCCGCGAGGCCGCCGAAGGACGCGCCGTAGCCGACGCTGGTGGGGACCGCGACGAGCGGCACCCCGACGAGGCCGCCGACCACGCTGGGCAGGGCGCCCTCCATGCCGGCGACGACGATCAGGCAGTCCGCGGCGGCGAGCCGGTCGCGCGCGCCGAGCACCCGGTGCAGGCCCGCCACGCCCACGTCGGCGACGACCTCGACGCCGGCGCCGAAGACCCGCGCGGTGAGCGCGGCCTCCGCGGCCACCGGAGCGTCGGAGGTCCCGGCCGAGACGACGGCGACCGTGCCCCGCGCGGGAGGGAGCGCGCCGAGCGTGACG
>JAICLD010000246.1 GCA_025927595.1 Nocardioidaceae bacterium
CACCGATCGAGCCGAAGTACAGCGCCAGGGTCGCGGTGATGAGGTGCAGGAAGTTGTCCGGGTCGCCGAGGGTGTGGATGCCCAGGAACATCAGCAGGTGCGCGAACCCGAGCACGGTCACCAGACCGAGGACGGTGCCGATGGCGAGGTTCGCGATCCGGGCGGTGGCGTGCCGGCGGGAGGCCGCCAGCCAGGCGGTGGCGAGTGCGAGGTGCACGAGGTTGTGCAGCGGGTTGATCATGAACAGGCCGAGCAGCCGCGGCCCGTCCATGCTCGCGAACCCGTGGAACCCGGTGACGGCGAAGCCGCCCAGGCCGGCGACCAGGTAGGCAGCCCCGAAGGCGAGCGCGAAGATCCGGGCGGGGGAGTGCGTGAGCGACTGCATGGGGGTCTCCAGGAGGGTGGTCGTGGTCAGGCGACGTGGCGGGTGTCGAGGGGGACGCGTCGGGCGGAGCGGGGCTGGTCGCGGAGCAGCGCGTCGATCTGGCCCGGCGTCACCGGACGGGAGTAGAGGTAGCCCTGGCCGAGGTCGCACCCGAGGTCGCGCAGGATGTCGGCCTGCGACCCGTGCTCGATGCCCTCCGCGACGGTCCGCAGCCCGAGGGCCGCGCCGAGCTGGGTGATCGTCTCGACCAGGACGTTCGGCTGGCCGGCGTTGAGCCGGTCCACGAACGACTTGTCGATCTTGACGATGTCGGCGGGCAGCTCCTCGAGGTAGCTGAGGGACGAGTACCCGGTGCCGAAGTCGTCGATCGCGACCAGCACCCCGATGCTCCGCAGCTCGGCGAGCTGCCGCTTCGCCTGCACCGGGTCGGCCATGAGCAGGCTCTCGGTGACCTCGAGGGTCAGCCGCTGCGGCGCCAGGCCCGACGCGGCCAGCTCCGCGGCGACGACCTGGACGAGGTCGGGCTCCTGCAGCTCACGCGCCGAGAGGTTCACCGCGACCGTGAGGTGCGCGTAGTCGGGGTGCTCGCGGTGCCACTGGGCGAGCGACCGGCAAGCCTCCCGGAGCACGTGCCGCCCGATCTGCACGATCAGCCCGGTCTGCTCGGCCAGCGGGATGAAGTCGAGCGGTGCGACGAGCCCGCGTCGCGGGTGGTTCCAGCGCACGAGCGCCTCGAACCCACTGAGCTCGCCGGTGGACAGGTCGACCGTCGGCTGGAAGTAGGCGCAGATCTCGCCGCCCCGCAACGCCTGCTGCAGCTCGGTCTTGACCTGCAGCCGCAGCCGGGCGTCCTCGCTCATGTCCGCGGTGAAGTCGAGCAGCGTGTCCTTGCCGGCCGCCTTCGCGGCGTACATCGCGAGGTCGGCATTGGCCAGCAGGCTCTCTGCGTCCGCGGCGTCGACCGCACGCGCGACCCCGAGGCTGGCCCGTACGGCGAGCTCGCGGCCGTCGAGGACGACGGGACGGCGCAGCTCCTCCTGCACCTGCTCGAGCATGCGCGTGCAGGATGCGGCGTCCAGGTCCTCGATGAGCACGGCGAACTCGTCACCGCCGAGCCGGGCGACCGTGTCGCAGGGGCGCACCCCTGCGGTCAGCCGCTGCGCCACCACGACGAGCAGCTCGTCGCCGACGCCGTGGCCGAGCGTGTCGTTGACGCCCTTGAAGTCGTCGAGGTCCAGGAAGACCACGGCGGGTGAGGTGACGGCGTCCACCGGACGGCTCAGCGCGTGCTCGACGCGGTCGCTGAACAGGATCCGGTTCCCGAGCCCGGTCAGGCCGTCGTGCAGCGCGCTGTGCCGCAGCTGCTCCTCCAGGCCGACGCGCTCGCTGACGTCCCGCGACGTCACCACGACGCCGGCCACGGACGCGTCGTCACGCAGGTCGTTGTGCACGTTCTCGATGTGGCGCCAGGTCCCGTCCGCGGCCCAAACCCGCACGGTCGTCGACAGCGGCTCAGCGCCGTCGAGCAGCGCGTCGTGCGCGGCGACCAGGTGGACGGCGTCGTCGGGATGGACGAGGTCGAGCAGCCGGGTGCCGACCAGCTCGCCGGCCGGGTAGCCGAGGACGCGCTCCAGCGACGGGCTCTGGTAGGCGATGGTGAAGTCCACGTCGACGATCGAGATCAGGTCGGAGGAGTGCCGCACCAGCGACCCGAACCTCGCCTCGGCCCGGGCTCGCTCGTGGGCGGCGCGCAGGTCGCCGTTGAGGCGCGCGGCCGTGGTGCGCCGGAACAGCACCAGGCCCATGCCGGCTGCGAAGAGCATCAGCACGACCGTCTCGATGTCGGCCGTCGTCCCGGCGCGCTGCGACGAGCGGAGGTGCGCCCTCGACGTGGAGGTCAGGGCCCGTCGCAGGGCGTCCAGGTCCACGTCGGCCAACCAGGCCGCGGCGCGCGCGCCGGCCACGTCGCCCCTGGCCAGGGCACGCCGCACGGACCGCACCGATGCCGCGAAGGCTGCGCCCGCAGCCGGTGCGGTGCCGGAGAGCCGCGCCTTCGGGGTCCAGTCCCGGATCGTCGCCAGGTCGGTGTGCGTCAGCTGCTGGGTCGCCGCACCCTGCCCCACCGACCGCCAGATCTCGGCGCGCACGTCGCTGGCGGTCGCGATCCGCTGGGTGAGCCGGACCTGCACGGCCGACCGGGCGTCACCCTGCCGGCGGAGACCGGTGATGCTGAACGCCATCCCGAGCGCGACGTTGAGCACGAGCACGACCGTGACGACCTGACGGGCGCGACGCGGCCATCGCGACGCGAGTCGCCCCAGCCCATGCCGTTCGCCTGCCACTGCTCGTCCTCCTGGTCGCTGCCGAGTCGTCGGAGGTTGTTCGGCCTGCCGAGACGTGACCTGAGCGTTCCGGCGCGGCGGCCGTGAGCCGGTCGCGCGCCGGCGGCCGGCCCGGTGGCACACTCCGAGGCGTGGCGGTGGGTTTCGGAGGTCGCGCGCGCGGGACCGTGGAACGGCTGACCCCCGGCTACTTCGCCGTCGTGATGGCCACCGGGATCATCTCCGTCGGCATGCGCCTGGAGGGCTTCGACGTGCTGTCGGGAGGCCTCATGGTCCTCTGCGCCGCGGCGTTCGCGGCGCTGGTCCTGCTGAACGCGTGGCGGCTCGTCGCCTTCCGTGCGTCGGTCGTCGACGACTTCCGGGACCCGGGACGCGCCTTCGGCTTCTTCACGTTCGTCGCGGGGACCAACGTCCTCGGGGTCCGGCTCGGGATGTCGGGCCTCGACGGGGCGACCGCGGCCCTGCTCGGGGTCGCGGGCCTGGCGTGGCTGGTGCTCGGCTACGTGGTGCCCTGGACGGCGGTGCTCGGGCACGAGGAGCGGCCCGTGGTCGCGAGCGCCAACGGCACCTGGTTCATCTGGGTGGTGGCCAGCCAGTCGATGGCGGTCGCGACGGCGACCATCGAGCCGGTCTACGACGCCGTGCGTGGCGAGCTCGCCCTGCTGGCCGTCATGTCCTGGTCGGTCGGGGTTGTCCTGTACGGCGCGACGGGGCTGCTGGTGTCCCTGCGGCTGATGCTCTACCCGTTCGGGCCCGAGGAGCTGACGCCGCCGTACTGGGTGTCGATGGGGGCGCTGGCGATCACCGTGCTGGCCGGCGCGCGGATCGTGGAGATGGCCGACGCCCCCATGGTCGCGGTCACCCGAGACCTGATCGCGGGGCTGGCCGTGGTGTTCTGGGCCTTCGCGACCTGGCTGATCCCGGTGCTGGTGGCGGCGGGCTGGTGGCGGCACGCCCGCCGGCGGATGCCGCTGCACTACGACGCGACGCTGTGGAGCATCATCTTCCCGCTCGGGATGTACGCGGTCGCGGGCATCTACCTGGGCCGCGCGGACCGCCTGCCCGTCGTCGAGGCGGTGGGCCGCTCCGAGCTCTGGGTCGCGTTCACGGCGTGGGCGGTGGTGTCCGCGGCGATGCTCGCGCACGTGGCCCGGAAGGCGCTCCCCAGTCGGGACGGCTGAGGCGGGCGGCCGTGCCGGCCGCCCGCCCCACCTCGTCCTGCCTGTGCCCGATCGGCCGGATCAGCCGATCGCGACGATGCGGTACCGCTTGTGGCCGCCCACGACGCGGTTCATCGTCTCGCTGCGCTGCCTCGCGTGGGAGGCGAGACCCGGCGCGCTGCGGAACCGGACCGTGGCCTGGACCTCGTTGTGCTTCGGGCCGGAGGTCAGGTCCTTCAGGACCTGGGGGAACGTCGAGCTCGACGGGGCCGGCG
>JAICLD010000042.1 GCA_025927595.1 Nocardioidaceae bacterium
GCGACCAGCGGCGCCCGGTCCCGGGTGCCGGTGACCGGCTTGGTGACGATCTCGATCAGCGGGATCCCGGCCCGGTTGTAGTCGACCAGCGAGTGGTCGGCGCCGTGGATCCGGCCGGTGGCCCCGCCGACGTGCAGCGACTTGCCGGTGTCCTCCTCCATGTGCGCGCGCTCGATGTCGATGCGGACCGTCTCGCCCTCGACGTCGACGTCGAGCCAGCCCTCGAACGCGATCGGCTCGTCGTACTGGGAGGTCTGGAAGTTCTTCGGCATGTCCGGGTAGAAGTAGTTCTTGCGCGCGAAGCGGCACCAGTCGGCGATGCCGCAGTTGAGCGCCAGCCCGATCCGGACCGCCGACTCGACAGCCCGGGCGTTCACGACCGGCATGGCGCCCGGCAGGCCCAGGCACACCGGGCAGACCTGCGTGTTCGGCTCGGCGCCGAAGACCGTGGAGCAGCCGCAGAACATCTTCGAGGCCGTGTTGAGCTCGACGTGCACCTCGAGCCCCAGCGCGGGGTCGAAGCGCTCCAGCGCCTCCTCGAACGAGAGCGTCCCGGCGGTCGTCATCGTCATGCCGTCACCCCTGTCGCGTCGGTCAGGCCGGTCAGGTCCGGGGCCCCGTCGAGGAGCGGGCCGCCCCACCGAGCCGTGAGCATCGCCTCCAGGGCGGCCCCGACGCGGTAGACCCGGTCGTCGGCCATCGCCGGCGCGAGCACCTGGACGCCGGTGGGCAGGCCGTCCTCCTCGGCGAGCCCCCCGGGCACCGAGATGCCGGGGACGCCCGCGAGGTTGGCCGGGATGGTGGCGAGGTCGTTGAGGTACATCGCGACCGGGTCGTCGAGCTTCTCGCCGAGCCGGAACGCCGTGGTGGGCGCGGTGGGCGAGAGCAGCACGTCGGCCTCCTCGAACGCCGCGGCGAAGTCGCGGGCCACCAGCGTGCGGACCTTCTGCGCCTTGCCGTAGTAGGCGTCGAAGTAGCCGCTGGACAGCGCGTAGGTGCCGAGGATGATCCGGCGCTTGACCTCGTCGCCGAAGCCGCGGTCGCGGCTGGACCGCATGACCTCCTCGGCGCTCGGGGCCTCGACCCCGTCCGGCAGCACCCGCAGGCCGTAGCGCATGGCGTCGAACTTCGCCAGGTTCGAGGACGCCTCGGCCGGCAGGATCAGGTAGTAGGTCGCCAGCGCGTGCACGAACGACGGGCAGGACACCTCGACGACGTCGGCGCCGGCCTCCACGAGCAGCTGCACCGCCTCGTCGAAGCGCTGCCGGACGCCGCTCTGGTAGCCGTCGCCGGTGAGCTCGCGGACCACCCCGACCCGCAGCCCCGAGACGTCGCCCGCGGCACCACGACGCGCGGCCTCGAGCACGGCCGGGACCGGCTGGTCGACGGACGTGGAGTCCAGCGGGTCGTGGCCGCCGATCACCTCGTGCAGCAGCGCGGCGTCGAGCACCGTCCGGGTCACCGGCCCGGCCTGGTCCAGGCTGTTGGCCAGCGCCACGAGCCCGTAGCGGGAGACGCCGCCGTAGGTCGGCTTGACCCCCACCGTGCCGGTGACCGCACCCGGCTGGCGGATCGACCCGCCGGTGTCGGTGCCGACCGCCAGCGGCGCCTCGAAGGCGGCGACCGCGGCCGCGGAGCCGCCCCCGGACCCGCCGGGGATCCGGTCCAGGTCCCAGGGGTTGTGCGTCGGGCCGTAGGCGGAGTGCTCGGTGGAGGACCCCATCGCGAACTCGTCCATGTTGGTCTTGCCGAGGATCGGCAGCCCCGCGTCCCGCAGCCTCCGGACCACCGTGGCGTCGTACGGCGGCACCCAGCCCTCGAGGATCCGGGAGCCGCAGGTGGTCGGCACGCCGCGGGTGACCAGCACGTCCTTGACCGCGATCGGCACTCCGTCCAGCGGCGAGGCCGACGAACCGCCCGCGCGCCGCTCGTCGGAGGCGCGCGCCGCCGCCAGCGCCCCGTCGGCGTCGACGTGGAGGAAGGCGTGCACGGCACCGTCGACCGCCTCGATGCGGGCGAGGTGCGTCTCGGTGAGCTCCACCGACGAGGTCTCGCCGGCGGCGAGCAGGTCCGACAGCTCGGCCGCGGTGCGGCGGGTCAGGTCGCTCACGCCTCCTCCCCCAGGATCCGGGGGACGCTGAAGCGCTGCTGCTCCGGCGGCACGGGCGCGCCGGACAGGGCCTCCTCGGCGGTGAGCCCGGGGCGGACCACGTCCTCGCGGAAGACGTTGGTCAGCGGCAGCGGGTGCGAGGTCGGCGGTACGTCGTCGGCCGCCACGTCGCTGATCGAGGCCACCGACTCCAAGATCACGGCCAGCTGCGGCGCGAGGTGGTCGATCTCCTGCTCGGAGAGGTCGATGCGCGCGAGGTCGGCGAGGTGGGAGACCTCGTCACGACTGATGTCGGGCATGAAAGGCTGGCTCCTGGTGATGGGCTGGTGATGGGCTGGTGATGGGCTCGTGGTCGACTCGTGGTCGGCTGATGCTCGACCGGTCGTCGGCCGGGTCCGCGCGGGCGGCGGCGAGGTCGTCCGCGTCCGAGACCTCATCCTAGGCAACGTCGCCCCGCACCGCTCCGGTGCGGGCCGGCGGGGGCCGCGACAGAAGGGGGAGCCCGTGAAGAGGCCCGGCTCGGCCACGCGGACGCCCCTGCTCGCGCCCGCCTCCGGCGCCGGGGTCGACGACCGGCTCGGGCAGGTGTCCGACCGCGTCGCCTACCTCTCGCGGGTGGCCCGCACCCTGTCCGGAGCCCTCCACACCGGCCGCGCCGTGGACCTCGTCCTGGACCTGCTGACCGGCGCCGTCGCGGACTGGGCGCAGGTCACGCTGGTCGAGCCGCGCGGCTACCTCGTCCGCGCCCGCCACGACGGCGGACCGACCGTCGAGGACCGGCTGTCCGCCGGCGAGGTCGCGTCCGCGTCCAGCCTCGTGCGGGTGCTGTCCACCGGCGTGAGCGACCTGGTGCCCCTGCCCTCAGGCGGCGACCCCGACGACCCCGACGACCCGGCGCTCCGCGCGGCCGTGCCCTCGGCCGTCGTGCGCGCCGACCTGGCCGCGGTCCGCCCGGTCGACCTGCTGACGATCGCACTCACGGCCCGCGGGACGACGTACGGGGCCCTCAGCGTGGCCCGCCGCGGCGACAGCGGCTACGACGAGAGCGCCGTGGCGTTCCTCGAGGACGTCGCGCACGGGGTGTCGGTGACCATCGACACCACGCGGGCCCTGGCCGACTCGCGCCGGGTGGCCACGGTGCTGTCCCGGGACCTGGCCCCGCCGACGCTGCCCGCGCTGGCGGGCGTGCGGCTGGCGTCGTACTACCAGGTGGCGGTGGAGCGCGACGCCCTCGGCGGCGACTTCTACGACGTGCACGGCGACGACGAGGACTGGACGGCCGTGATGGGCGACGTCTGCGGCAAGGGGGTGGAGGCGGCCGTGCTGACCGGCAAGGTGCGCCAGTCCGTCCGCACGGCGGCGCTGGTCGACCGTGACCCGGCCGCCGTCCTGGGGCTCGCCAACCGGGTCCTGATCGCCGACGGGGCCGACACGTTCGTGACCGCGGTGTGCGTCCGGGGCCGCCGCGACGGGAGCGGTCTCCACCTCGAGGTCGCCACCGCCGGCCACCCCGCCCCGATCGTCGTGCGCGGGGACGGCTCGGTCGAGCAGCTCGACGTCTCCGGCACGGTGCTGGGCCTCCTGCCGGACACCCGCTACGCCTCGGCACGGGTGCGGCTGCTCCCCGGAGAGACCTGCCTGCTCTACACCGACGGGGTTCCCGAGGCACCCGGTCGCCGCTCGCGCTTCGGCGACGACCGGCTCCACGAGGTGCTCCGGGCGACCGGCGCCTGCGACGTCCGCGCCCAGGTGGAGGGCGTGGCCGTCGCCGTGTCGACCCACCTGCGCGACCGCGCCCACGACGACATCGCGCTCCTCGCCCTCCAGGCCACCGGCCGATGAGCAGCGACCGCCCGACCTGGGACGACGAGGTCGAGGCCTACCTCGAGGCGCTCGGTCGCGGCGACCGGGCCGCGGCGCTGGCCCGGGTGGACGGCCTCGAGCACGCCGGTCAGGACGTCCTCGCGATCATCCGCGGCCTGCTCGCCCCGGCGCAGCTGCGGGTCGGGGAGCTGTGGCTCTCGGACGAGTGGAGCGTCGCCCAGGAGCACGCCGCGACCGCCGTCAGCGAGTCCGTCATCGCCTCGCTGGCGCTGGCCCGGGCGAAGGAGGTCCCGGCCATCCCGGGCACGGCGTCGGCGCCTTCGGTCGTCGTCAGCTGCGTGGAGCACGAGTGGCACGCGCTGCCGGCGCTGATGGTCGCCGAGCACCTGCGGGCGGACGGCTTCTCGGTCAGCTACCTGGGGGCCAACGCCTCGTCGTCCGCGCTGGTGCGGCACGTGCACGAGACCGGGCCCGCGGCGGTGCTGCTGAGCTGCTCGCTGTCGGCGTTCCTCCCGGTCGTGCGTCGCCAGGTGGAGGCGGTGCGGGAGACCGGGACGCCGGTGGTCGTCGGCGGGTCCGCGTTCGACCCCGAGGGCCGCCGCGCGCGCGTCCTGGGCGCCACCGGCTTCGCGGCGACGGCGGAGGACGTCGCGGACGTGCTGCGGACCCTGCCGGCGGGGGTGCCTCCGGCAGCCCCGTTGCAGCACCCGGGCGCCGAGGAGGGGTACGTCGTCTTCGGCACCCGCGAGGACCTCGCCGACGAGGTCGAGCGGCTGGTCGCCGAGGACCTCGGGCTCGGCCGCGAGGCCGAAGCGGACCGAGAGCCGGAGTGGCGGGTGGTGCTGCACGACCAGCTGCCGCACGTGGTGGGCAGCCTGGCGGGCGCCCTGGTGGCCGACGACCCGCAGGTGGTCCGGCAGGCCCTGACCTGGGCCGCCAGGGTGCTGGAGCACCGCGGCGCACCCGACCGGGCGGGGCTCGCCCTGCGCGCGGCGCTCGGCGTGGCGCTGCGGGACCTCCCCACCGCCTCCGCCGTCCTGGAGCTGGTGGCCCCCCTGACGCGGTGAGCCGACGCGGTGAGCCGACACGGTGAGCCGACACGGTGAGCCGACACGGTGAGCCGACGCGGTGAGCCGCTCAGGCCGGGGCTGCGGGGCCCTCGTCGGCGGAGACCCCCGCGGACGGAGGCCCGTCGGCGATCAGGGTGCGGAAGCCGTCCTCGTCGAGGACCGGGACACCGAGCTGCTCGGCCTTCTCGGCCTTGGAGCCGGGCGCGTCGCCGACCACGACGAAGTCGGTCCTCCTCGACACCGACGAGGTCGCCTTGCCGCCGCGCTGCACGATGGCCTCCTTCGCCTGGTCGCGGCTGAAGCCGGCGAGCGAGCCGGTCACCACGATGGACAGGCCCTCGAGCGTGCGCGGCGTCCCCGCGTCCCGCTCGTCGACCATCCGCACGCCGGCCGCCCGCCACTTCTCGACGATCGCGGTGTGCCAGTCGCCCTCCGGCCCGTCGAACCACTGACGCACCGCCTCGGCGATCGTGAGCCCGACGCCGTCCGACTCCGCGATCCGGTCGACGTCGGCCGCCCGCATCGCCTCCAGCGAGCCGAACTCGGCGGCGAGGGCTCGGGCGGCGGTCGGCCCGACGTGCCGGATCGACAGCGCCACGAGCACCCGCCACAGCGGTCGGTCCCGGGCGTCGGCGAGGTTGTCCAGGAGCCGGCGGCCGTTGGCGTTGAGCACCGGGTCCTCGCCCTCGCCCTTCTTCGGCGCGCGGGTGAACAGCGGGGCGCGACGCAGCCGGTCCTCGGTGAGGTCGAAGACGTCACCCTCGTCGGCGATGACCCCGGCGTCGAGCAGGGCCACGGCGGCCTCGTAGCCGAGGCCCTCGATGTCGAAGGCGCCCCGCCCGGCGACGTGGAAGACGCGCTCGCGGACCTGGGCGGGGCAGTACCGGTGGTTGGGGCAGCGCAGGTCCTTGTCCTCGGCCCGCTCCGCGGCGAGCGGCGTCCCGCACGACGGGCAGGTCGTCGGCATGACCCACTCCGGGGTCCCCTCGGGCCGCAGCGCCAGGACCGGGCCGACGATCTCGGGGATCACGTCGCCGGCCTTGCGCAGGACGACGGTGTCCCCCGGGCGGACGTCCTTGCGCCGCACCTCGTGGGCGTTGTGCAGGGTCGCCATCTCCACGGTCGAGCCGGCCACCCGGGTCGGCTCCATCCGCCCGAAGGGCGTGACGCGCCCCGTCCGGCCGGTGTTCACCTCGATGGAGAGCAGCCGGGCGTTCACCTCCTCGGGCGGGTACTTGAACGCGATCGCCCATCGCGGCGCCCGGCTCGTGGAGCCGAGCCGGCGCTGCAGCGTGACGTCGTCGACCTTCACCACGACGCCGTCGATCTCGTGCTCCACGTCGTGGCGGTGCTCGCCGTACTCCTCGACGAAGGCCTCGACCGCCTCGAGGTCCGGCACGACCCTGGCCCGGTCGCTGGTGGGCAGGCCCCACGCCCTCAGCGCGTCGTAGGACTGGGACTGCGAGGCCGGGCTGAACCCCTCGCGCAGCCCCAGCCCGTGGCAGACCAGGGCGAGCGGCCGGGTGGCGGTGACCCGCGGGTCCTTCTGGCGCAGCGACCCGGCGGCCGCGTTGCGCGGGTTGGCGAAGGCCGGACGGCCGGCGTCCTGCATCGCCACGTTGAGCCGCTCGAACGCCGCCACCGGGAGGAACACCTCGCCCCGCACCTCGACCCGGGCCGGCACCGGGAACTGCTCGGTGCCGGTCAGCCGGCCCGGGACGTTGCCGATCGTGCGGACGTTGGGCGTGACGTCCTCACCGGTGCGCCCGTCGCCGCGCGTGGCCGCCCGCACCAGCCGGCCGTCCTCGTAGAGCAGGTTGACCGCGAGGCCGTCGACCTTGAGCTCGCACAGGTACGCCGGGTCGACGACCCCGTCCCGGACCAGGCGGGTCCGCCAGCTCTCGAGCTCCTCGAACGAGAACGCGTTGTCCAGGCTGAGCATCGGCTCGAGGTGGTCGACCGCGGTGAACTCCGTCGACACGGCGCCGCCGACCTTCTGGGTCGGGGAGTCCGGGGTGCGCAGCTCGGGGAACCGCTCCTCGAGCTCCTCGAGGCGGCGCATCCGTCGGTCGAAGTCGGCGTCGGACAGCGTCGGCTCGTCGAGCACGTAGTAGCGCCAGCGGGCGTCCTCGACCTCCTCCGACAGCGTGCGGTGCTCCTCACGGGAGGCGGACGGGGCGGCGTCCACGTGCGTCTGCTCGGCATCGGGCGGCTGGGCGGCCTCCGTGGAGCGGGCGGTGTCCTGCTGCTGCGGCATGGGGACATCCTGCCGTGCCGCACCGACGCCGGCTCACCCCTCGGCGGCGGGATGCCCGTTCGAGGCGGCCGTCGGGGCCCCGGCACGGATCGACGACACCAGCCTCTGGGCCAGCCCGAGCCCGGCGCCGCCCATCGTCAGCGCCTTGCCGAGCAGGTCCTCCATGCCGTCGGCGCCGTTGAGCACCACCAGGTTGTCGATGTTGCCGAGCGCCGACGCGCCCGCGCGGACGATCTCCGGGTACTGCTCGGCGATCGTCTGCGCGATGACCGCGTCCTGGTTCTCCGCCAGCGCGGCGGCGCGCGCCTTGATGCCCTCTGCCTCGGCGAGGCTGCGGGCCCGCACCGCCTCCGCCTCGGCCAGGCCCCGGGCCTTCGCGGCATCGGCCTCCGCGAGCCCCTTCGCCCGCAGGGCGTCCGCCTCCGCGAGCGCGCGGGTCTTCGCGACCGACGCCTCGGCGTTGCCCATCGACTCGGTCGCCCTGCCGCTGGCGGCACCGCGGAGCTCCTGCTCCCGGGCCGTCGCCTGGGCCGCGGCGATCTTGGACTCGCGCTCGGCGTTCGCGAGCGTCACCTGCCGGTAGGCCTCCGCGTCGGCCGGCTTGCGGACCTCGGACTCCAGCATCTTCTCGCGGCGGCTGGCGTCCAGCTCCGCCGTCTCGGTCTCGGCGCGGACCACCTCCTGACGGGAGCGGGCCTCCGCCAGCGGACCCGACTGGGCGGCCTGCGCCCTCGCCTGGTCGACCTCGGCCTGGTAGCCGGCCTGGGCGATCGCGGACTGTCGCACGGCGGCCGCCTTGGCGGCGTCCGCGGCCTGCTCGGCCTCGGTCGCCTCCTGGTCGCGCTGCGCGGCCGCGATCCGGGCCTTGGACTCGATCCAGGCGGCCTGGGGCTTGCCGAGGTTGGCGATGTAGCCGGACTCGTCGTCGATCTCCTGGATCTGCAGGGAGTCCACGACGAGGCCGAGCTTGCCGAGGTCGTCGGCGAGCGAGGAGCGGATGTTCGCGGTGAGCTCCTCGCGGTTGTGCAGCATGTCCTCCACCGACATCCCGCCCACGATCGCTCGCAGGTGCCCCGCGAACAGCTCGTGGATGGTGGACAGCATGAGCTCGTCCTTCTGCTCCAGGAACCTGCGGGCGGCGTTGCGGATCGACCCCGCGTCGTCGCCCACCTTGAAGGCCACGATCCCCTTCACCGTCAGGGGGATCGACTGGTTGGACACCGCGTTGACGATGAGCCCGGTGGACTTCGTGCCGAGCGGCAGGCGCCGTACGGTCTGGAAGCCGGGGATCACGGCGGTGCCGCGGCCCACGACGATCTTGAAGCCGCGGCTGTCGTCGGCGCTGGCCTCGCCGTGCGCGCCGAGGCCGGAGATGATCAGGGCCTCGTTGGGCTCGGCGACCCGCCACACGGTCCGGAAGAGGAGGACCACGACGAGCACGGCCAGCAGGACGGCCGCGGCGATGACGATGTAGAGCATGTGGTTCTCCCCCTGGCGGACCGCGGGACGCGGTCGTGGTCGATCGGCTAGCGACGAGCCGGGGAGACGTAGACGGTGCGCGGCTCGTGGTGCTCCATGACGACGACGAGCTCGCCGACGGCGATCTCCTCGTCGAGGTAGGGGTAGGCGTTGAACGCCTCGCTGCCCCCGCGGATGGCGATCATCACCTCGCCCACCCGGCCCGGGCCGACCTTGCCGGTCACCCGTCCCGTCATGCCCACCATGCTGCGTGTCCGTCGCCTCTCCGGCCGTGCCGGCCTGCCCGGCCGGTGCCGGAGGTGCATCCTCCCAGAACCGGCCGGCCCCCGCAGGGGAACCGCGAGGAGCCGCTCACGGACGCAGGTGGGAGGCGACCCGGGCCGCCAGCTCCAGGGCGCTCCGGGCCCAGGCCGGGTCCGCGGCGGCGAGCCCGGCCGTGGGCGTGACCACCAGCGAGGTGGCGTCCCCCGGGTCGAGGCCCAGCATGTCCAGCAGGCGCAGCACCCGCTCGGTGACGGTGGCGTCGGACGGTGGCGCGGTGAGGGCCTCGGTGGACAGCGCCGCGGGGACCACCCCCAGGTGCACCGGCCGCCCGGCCTCCAGCAGGGCCGCCACGCCGTCGTACGCCGCGGCCGGCAGGACGTCCAGGTCCAGGGCCAGCCCGTCGACCCCGTCGGCGACGGCCGTGCCGGCACCGGTCAGCAGCGCGATCGGCACCTGCGGGTCTGCGCACCGTACGACGGGCGTGGCGCCTGCCTCGCGGGCCGCGGCCAGGACCCAGCCGAGGGCCTCGTCGGCCTCGGGGGGCCGCACCGAGCGGTGCCGGTGGAAGCCGCTCGCCGTGGGGACCCGGCCCGCCAGCACGGCGGGCAGCGCCGGCTCGTCGACCTGGACGACGAGCGGGACTCCGCCCAGCCGGCGGCGGACGTCGGCGACGTGGTCGCGCAGGCCCTCCGCCAGCGCCTGCGCCAGCTCACGCCGCGCCCCGCGGTCGGCGAGCACCTTGTCGCCACGAGGCCGCTCGACCCGGGCGGCCAGGGTCCAGGGACCGGCGAGCTGGACCTTGACCGGCACGGTGAGGCCCTGGGCGCGCTCCTCGAACGCGTCGAGGTCCTGGGCCAGCAGGGAGCGGGCCCGACGCTGGTCCAGGCCCGTGGCGCCGCCGACACCGGTCAGCCGCCACCCGGCGGGCTGGAGGTCGGCGGCCAGCTCGGCGACGACGGCCAGCGCCCGGCCGGGCAGGTCGGCGTGCGGCCCACGGCCCGGCAGCTCGGGGACGAACGGCAGGTCCGGCAGCGTGTCGAGCACGACGGCCACCGCCTCGTCGTACGCTCCGGCGTCGGACCCCGGCATCGCGCCGACGCCGCTGGCGACGATCACGCGCGGCTCGTCGCCGCGATCGTGCAGGAGCCCACGACCCGCGTCCCGTCGTAGAGGACGGCGGCCTGCCCGGGCGCGACGCCGTGGGCCGGCTCGAGCAGCTCGACCTCGACCCGCTCGCCGTCGAGCCGGACCACCGCGGGGTGCTCACCGCCGTGCGCGCGCAGCTGGACGGTCCCGCGGACCTGTCCGTCCGGGGCGGGGCCGCACCAGCGCGGCTGCCGGCCCTGGAGCCGGTGCACGGCCAGGCGCTCGCGGGGCCCGACCGTCACCGTCCCGGACACCGGCTCGATGTCGAGGACGTAGCGCGGCCTGCCGTCCGCGGTCGGGGTCCCGACCCGCAGCCCGCGGCGCTGGCCGACCGTGAAGCCGTAGGCGCCCTCGTGCCTGCCGAGCACCGACCCGGTCGCCTCGTCGACGACGTCGCCCTCCGCCGGGCCGAGACGCTCGCGCAGCCAGCCCGAGGTGTTGCCGTCGGCGATGAAGCAGATGTCGTGGCTGTCGGGCTTGCGCGCCACCTGGATCCCTCGGCGCTCGGCCTCCTCGCGCACCTCGTCCTTGCGGGAGTCACCGAGCGGGAACATCGCGTGCCGCAGCTGTCCGGACGTCAGCACGCCGAGCACGTAGGACTGGTCCTTCGCCGGGTCCGCCGAGCGGTGCAGCTCCACGGTGCCGTCCGCGGCGCGCACCAGGCGCGCGTAGTGGCCGGTGGCGACGGCGTCGAAGCCGAGGGCGAGGGCCCGGTCGAGGACGGCGGCGAACTTGATCTTCTCGTTGCAGCGCAGGCACGGGTGCGGCGTGCGGCCGGCGGCGTACTCCGAGACGAAGTCCTCGACGACCTCGGCGTGGAAGCGCTCGCTCAGGTCCCAGACGTAGAAGGGGATCCCGATCGCGTCCGCGGCCCGCCGGGCGTCGTTGGCGTCCTCGACGGTGCAGCAGCCGCGGGCTCCGGTGCGGTAGGACTGCGGGTTGCGGGAGAGCGCGAGGTGGATCCCGGTGACGTCGTGGCCGGCGTCGACGGCGCGGGCGGCGGCGACGGCGGAGTCGACCCCGCCCGACATCGCGGCGATCACGCGCACGCGATCAGCCGGCTCTCGTCGAGTAGCCGTTCGCGGAGGCGGCGCCGGCGGCGCGGGCGCGCTCCACGACGGGTCCGATGGCCTCGACGAGGGCGTCGACGTCGCCCGCGGTGCTGGTGTGGCCGAGCGAGAGCCGCAGCGACCCGCGGGACTCCTCGTCGGTGCAGCCCATCGCGAGCAGCACGTGGGAGGGCTGCGGGACGCCCGCGGAGCACGCCGACCCCGTCGAGCAGGCGATCCCGCGGGCGTCGAGCAGCATCAGCAGCGAGTCGCCCTCGCAGCCGGGGAAGGTCAGGTGGGCGTTGCCGGGCAGCCGCCCGGCCCCCGGGTCCCCGTTGAGCGTGGCGTCCGGGACCCGGTCGCGGACCCGGCGTACGAGGTCGTCGCGGAGCGCCGAGACCCGGGCGCCGCGCTCGCCGTGGTGGCCGACGGCGATCTCGAGGGCCGTGGCGAAGCCGGCGACCGCGGGGGTGTCCAGCGTGCCGGAGCGGACGTCGCGCTCCTGGCCGCCACCGTGCAGCAGCGGCACCACCGCCTGCTCCCGTCGTACGACGAGCGCCCCCACGCCCTGCGGCCCGCCGAGCTTGTGCGCGGTGAGCGTCAGGGCGTCGACACCGCAGGCCGCGAAGTCGACGGGGACCTGGCCGACGGCCTGCACGGCGTCGGTGTGCACCGGGATGCCGTGGGCGTGCGCGATGGCCACGACCTCGGGCAGCGGCTGCACGGTGCCGACCTCGTTGTTCGCCCACATGACCGAGACCAGCGCGACCGACCCGGGGTCCCGGTCCACGGACGCGCGGAGCGTGTCGAGGTCGAGGCGTCCCTGCCGGTCGACGGGGAGCAGCTCGACCACGGCGCCCTCGTGCTCGGCGAGCCAGTGCAGCGCGTCGAGGACGGCGTGGTGCTCCACGGCCGTCGAGAGGACCCGCGTGCGGCGGGGGTCGGCGTGGCGCCGGGCCCAGAACAGCCCCTTGACGGCGAGGTTGTCCGACTCGGTGCCGCCCGAGGTGAAGACCACCTCGCCGGGGCGGGCGCCGACGGTGCGGGCCACGGTCTCGCGCGACTCCTCCACGACCCGGCGCGCCGCTCGGCCGGACGCGTGCAGCGCGGAGGCGTTCCCGGTCCGGGCCATCCGGGCCGTCATCACCTCGACGGCCTCGGGGTACATCGGCGTGGACGCCGCGTGGTCGAGGTAGACCACGTCGCCCTCGACGCGCGGGGCCTCGGTGAAGTCGCTCATGGCGTCCCCCAGCGTACGGCCACGCTGCCGCCGCCGGCTCCGGTCCTCATCCCTGCCGGTCCGGCCCTGCTCGGCGCGGCGTCACCCGCAGCAGCACCCGGCGCTCGCGCTCCATGCCGGCGCGGTACTCCTCCCAGTCCTCCGCCTCGCCGCTGATCCCGCGGTAGTACTCCACGAGCGGCTCCATGGCCTCGGGCAGCGACAGCACCTCGGCCTCCCCCTCGACGTACACCCACTCGCCGAAGAACTCGTCGCGGAGGACGCAGAGCTGCACCCAGGGGTCGGCGCGGACATTGCGGGTCTTGACGGCCGTCTCCCGGGTGCTCACGGTGAGCCGGCCCTGCGTGTCGACGCCGACGAGGACGGGGCTCTGCTGCACCCCGGAGCGCGAGCGGGTGGCGAGCACGGCGCGGTGGTGGCGGCGGACGAAGTCGCGGGCGCGGTCGAGGTCCATCCGGCCAGTGTGCCCCTCGGCCTGCCGATTCGCCCGCGACCGGGGTGGACCGGTACAGTGACAGTGCTGGCCCCATCAGTTCTGCCTCGGGCCAGACGCGTCATCCACCGAGCGCCGCGACCGGCCGGGTCCCTCACGGGACGGCCAGGGTCGCGCCGGGCAGGACGACCCACTCCCACCCACCGGAGCACCCTCATGGCGGCCACCCGCGCCCGCACGTTCGCCGACCTCGGCGTCCCCCCCACCCTCGTCTCGACGCTCGCGGCGTCGGGGGTCACCGAGCCCTTCCCGATCCAGTCCGCGACGCTGCCCGACTCCCTGGCCGGACGCGACGTCCTCGGCCGGGGTCGGACCGGCTCGGGCAAGACCTACGCCTTCGCCCTCCCGCTGCTGGCCCGCCTGGCGGCCAGCGGCACCAAGCGGACCCCGAAGCGCCCGCGCGCCCTCGTGCTCGCACCGACGCGCGAGCTGGCCAGCCAGATCGAGGCGGCCATCGCGCCCCTGGCCAGGGCCAGCGGCCTGCGCACGCTCACGGTGTTCGGCGGGGTCGGCGCCCACCCCCAGATCCGCGGCCTCCGCGACGGCGTCGACATCGTGATCGCCTGCCCCGGCCGGCTCGCCGACCACGTCCAGCAGGGGCACGCCGACCTCGGTGCCGTGGAGATCACCGTGCTCGACGAGGCCGACCACATGGCCGACCTGGGCTTCCTGCCCGTCGTCCGCCGGCTGCTCGACACCACGCCGAGGAACGGCCAGCGGATGCTGTTCTCGGCGACCCTCGACGGCGGCGTCGACGTCATCGTCAAGCGGTTCCTGCACGACCCGGTCACCCACAGCGTGGACTCGGCGCAGTCGCCGGTGTCGCGGATGACCCACCACGTCCTGCACGTCACCAAGGACGGCCGGCTGCCGGTGCTCGTGGACCTCACCGCCGCACCCGGCAAGACGATGGTGTTCACCCGCACCAAGCACGGCGCCAAGGCGCTGGCCCGCCAGCTCAGCTCGCGGGGCATCCCGGCCGTCGAGCTGCACGGCAACCTGTCGCAGAACGCCCGCACCCGCAACCTGAGCGCCTTCGGCGCCGGCACCGCGACCACCCTGGTCGCGACCGACATCGCCGCGCGCGGCATCCACGTCGACGACGTGAGCCTCGTCGTGCACGCCGACCCGCCCGTCGAGCACAAGGCGTACCTCCACCGTTCCGGGCGCACCGCTCGCGCCGGTGCCGAGGGCACGGTCGTCACCCTGATGACGGACGCGCAGGTCGGCGACGTGCGCGACCTCACCCGCAAGGCCGGGATCAAGCCGACGATCACCCGGGCCGAGGTCGGGGACCCGCTGCTGAGCGCCATCGCGCCGGGCGAGCGGACCTTCGTCGCTGTCGCCGACCGGCCGCAGCAGACCCAGCAGCCTGCTGCCACCACCGGCGGCGACCGGCGCGGGAGCGCCCGCGGCGGCAGCGGCAGCGCGCGCAAGCCGGCCCGCAGCGGCGCGGCGACCGGGGGCCGCGGCAGCGCGCCGACCGGAGGACGCCGCGGAGCCACCAGCGGCGGCGCCGGGCGAGGCACCGGTCGTGCGGGCGGCCGCGGCGGGGGCTCGAGCACCGTCTACTCGACCTCCACGGGCGGCTCGCACAGCGCCGCGTCGTTCTCGTCGTCGCGCCGGAGTCGCTGAGCGGTCCGGCGTTGGCGCGCCGAGTGGCGCGCCACCGGCTGCAGCGGGCGGTCTCAGCCCTTGCGCTGCCGGACCTGCTCGGTGGCGGCCGGCAGCACCGTGTGCAGGTCACCGACCACGCCGAAGTCGACGAGCTCGAAGATCGGCGCCTCCTCGTCCTTGTTGACGGCGACGATCGTCTTCGAGGTCTGCATGCCGGCGCGGTGCTGGATCGCGCCCGAGATGCCGTTGGCGACGTACAGCTGCGGGGAGACGGTCTTGCCGGTCTGCCCGACCTGGAACGCGTGCGGCATCCAGCCCGAGTCCACGGCGGCGCGGGAGGCGCCCACGGCGGCGCCGAGCGAGTCGGCGAACGCCTCCACCTCCTCGAAGTTGCCGCCCGTCCCACGGCCGCCCGAGACGACGATCGCGGCCTCGGTGAGCTCCGGGCGACCGGACGCCTGCCGCGGCGCGGAGGCCGTGATCCGCGCGCCCCTCGCGGCGTCGGACACGGTAGGCCGGAACGCCTCGACGGTGCCGGCTCCCCGCGCCTGCTCCGGAGTCGCGGAGTTCGGCTTGACCGTGACGATCGGGACTCCCCTGGTCACCCGCGCCTGCACGGTGTAGCCGCCGGCGAAGACGGACTGGGTGGTCACCGGGCCGTCCGCGCCGGCCTGCACGTCGACCGCGTCGGTGATCAGCCCGGACCCGGTGCGGACCGCCAGCCGGCCGGCGATCTCCTTGCCCTCGCCGCCGGAGGGCAGCAGCACCGCCGCCAGGTCCGGGCCCGCCTTCTCGACGAGCTCGGAGAGCGCCTCCGCCTTCGGTGCGACGAGGTGCTCGCGGACCTCGGTGTCGTCGACCGCGACGACCCTCTCGGCGCCGTACGACGCCAGGACGTCGGTCACACCGGAGGCCTCGCCGAACACCACCGCGACCGGCTCGCCGAGCCGTCGGGCGATCGTCAGCAGCTCCAGCGTGGGCTTGCCCACCTTGCCGTCGACCAGCGTGTCGACCAGGACCAGGACCTCGCTCATGTGTGCTCCCCCGCCGCTCAGACGAACTTCTTCGACGCGAGGAACTCGACCAGCGCCGCGGCACCCGAGCCGTCCTCGTCGGTGACGACCTGTCCCTTGGTCCGCGGCGGCCGCGCCTCGGTGGACTGCACGACCGACCAGGCGGCCGAGAGCCCGACCTGCTCCGGCCCGATGCCGAGGTCGGCCAGCGACCAGGTCTCCAGCGGCTTCTTCTTGGCCGCCATGATCCCCTTGAAGGAGGGGTAGCGCGCCTCCCCGGACTGGTCGGTCACCGACATCACGAGCGGAATCGTCGCCTCCACGGTCTCGGTGGCCGTGTCGCCGTCGCGGCGGATCCGCACGATGTCGCCCTCGACCTCGACCGACGACCCCAGCGTCAGCGCGGGCACCCCGAGCCGCTCGGCGAGCATCGCCGGGACGACGCCCATCGACCCGTCGGTGGAGGCCATCCCGCAGACGACGAGGTCCCAGGCGCCGATCCTGCGCACCGCCTCGGCGATCACCAGCGAGGTCGCCACGGAGTCCGACCCCGCGATGGCGTCGTCCACGACGTGCACGCCCTTGTCGGCCCCCATCTGGAGCGACTTGCGGATCGCGTCGACCGCCTGCTGCGGGCCGACGGAGAGGACCGTCACCTCGCTGTCGTCACCGAGCCGCTCCCTGACCTGGAGCGCCTGCTCGACGGCGTACTCGTCGAGCTCGGAGAGCAGTCCGTCCACGCCGACGCGGTCGACGGTGCCGTCATCCTCGAAGCGCCGGTCCGCGGTCGCGTCCGGCACGTGCTTCACACACACGACAATGTTCATGGTTGTGGTCGGCCCGACGCCGGGCCCCTCCTGTGCAGGTCGGTTGGGGGCGAGGTTACCCGCGCGTAGCGACACGGCGGAACCGGACCCCGGGTGGGCTCGCTCACACGCACCAGCCGGTCGTCGGCCGGGTCGTCGGCCGGGTCGTCGGTCGGGTCACCGGCCGGCGAACCGGGCCTTGCCGGGACCCTCGGCCAGGAACGAGCGCATCCCGGTGGTCCGGTCCTCGGTGGCGAACAGCGCCGCGAACTGGACCCGCTCGATCTCCAGACCGGTCTCGAGGTCCACCTCGAGACCGCGGTCGACGGACTCCTTTGCCGCGCGCAGCGCCAGCGCGGCCGCGGAGGCGAACTGCCGGGCCCAGGCCACCGCCTCGGTGTAGACGTCCTCGTCCGGCACGACGCGGTCCACCAGGCCGATCCGCTCCGCCTCGTCCGCCTCGACGAAGCGTCCGGTGAAGATCAGGTCCTTCGCGCGCGAGGGACCCACCAGCCGGGTGAGCCGCTGGGTGCCGCCGGCGCCCGGGATGATGCCGAGCAGGATCTCCGGCTGCCCGAACGTCGCGCCCCGGCCGCAGATCCGGACGTCGGCGCACA
>JAICLD010000274.1 GCA_025927595.1 Nocardioidaceae bacterium
CAGCGGTCCGGCGGAACCGGAGGAGGTCCCCGTCGCGGTAGGCGGTGACGTGGCCCGGCAGCTGGACCTGCTTTCCCGCCTGCGCTCCGCTCGCCGGAGCCACCAGGGCCGCGAGCGCGAGCACGTGGACCCGGAAGAGCTCGGACGGCGGGCAGCCGGCGTCGAGCGCGGCGAGCCGGACGACGCGGGAGCGGATCCCGGTGAGCAGCCCCTCCAGGTCCGCGGTCCGGTAGCTCCCGTCGTCGCGCCGCAGCTCGTGGAACGTCGCCTCGGCGATCCGGTCCAGCGTGGTGGAGTCCTCGGACAGCCGGTCGGCGGTCCGGGCCAGCGCGGCCGCAACGCCCGGGCCGAGCTCGGCCTCCAGCAGCGGCAGCACCCGGTGTCGGACCCGGACGCGGGTGAACCGCGGGTCCTCGTTGTGCGGGTCGTCCCACCACTCGATGCCCTCCGCGCGGCAGGCGGCCCGGGTCTGGGCCCGGGTGACCTCGAGCAGCGGCCGCCGGAAGGGACCGAACCCGCGGCGCATCCCCGCCAGCGACCTGCCTCCGCTGCCCCTGGTCAGGCCGAGCAGCACCGTCTCCGCCTGGTCGTCGAGGGTGTGCCCGAGCAGGACGGGAGCCCGGCCGAACCGCTGGGACACCTCCTCGAGAACGGCGTAGCGGGCCTCCCGGGCCGCGGCCTCGGGCCCCTGCCCGCTGCCGTCGACCCGGACCCGGACGCCGACGGTCTCGTCCGCGCCCAGCGAGGCCATCTGCGCGACGACCGCCTCGGCCCGCTCGTGCGAGCCCCGCTGCAGACCGTGGTCGACGCTCACCCCGACCACCCGCCCCGGCCTGCGACGACGCTCGAAGACCGCCGCGGCGAGCAGCGCCAGCGAGTCGGCGCCACCGGAGCAGGCGACGAGGACCGGGCGGTCTGCGGCGTCGGGAAGCGCGCCGCGGACGGCGAGGCGCACGGCCGCCACGGAGGGGTCGAGCGGCACCGCGGGCGTGGCTAGCCGTGCACCCGGCGCACCCAGGCGTCCGGGTCGCCGATCTCGGCCTTGGAGGGGAGGTGGGCGGGGTCGGCCCAGACGGCGTTGAACCCCTCCATGCCGACCCGGTCGAGCGCCCCGCGGACGAACGCGGCGCCGTCGCGGTACTGCGCCATCTTCGCGTCCAGCCCCAGCAGCCGGCGCAGCACCCGGTCGAGGGGGCCGGCGCCTCGGCGGCGGCGGTCGAACCGGGCACGGATGCGGTCGACGGACGGGATCACCGTGGGGCCGACGCCGTCCATCACGACGTCCGCGTGTCCCTCCAGCAGCGACATCACGCCGGTGATGCGGTCGAGAACGACCCGCTGCTCGGGGGTGGAGAACAGGTCGACGAGGCTGGTGTCCTCGCTGCCCCGGACCACCTCCCCGAGACGTCGTACGCCGTCGCCGACCAGCGCCGCCACCCGACCCGGGTCGAGGTCCACCGAGCCGAGCAGGTGCTCGATCTCGCCCCGGATGTGGTCGCGCATCCAGGGCACGGCCGTGAACTGGACGCGGTGGGTCTCCTCGTGCAGGCAGACCCAGAGCCGGAAGTCCGTCGGGTCGACGCGCAGCTCGGCCTCGACGTGCACGATGTTCGGGGCGACGAGCAGCAGCCGGCCGGCGGACGGGAGCGCGACCACGCCGCCCGCCCCGGTCGCAGCGGCCGGTCCGCCGGAGCCTCCGTCCGGCACCGGTCCGGGGCCGGAGTAGAAGGGGTCGAACTGGCCCAGCACCCTCGAGGACATGAACCCCAGCAGGCCACCGACCTCCAGGCCGGTGACCTTGGAGCCGACCGCCTGGGTGAGCCCACCGGGGGCGCGGTGCTTCTGCATGCGGTCCACGAGCGGCGCGACGATGTCGGCGAAGCCGTCGGCGTTGGCCTGGACCCAGCCGGAGCGGTCCACGACGAGCACCGGCGCGGTCCGCTCGGTGGCGACCAGCCCGGTGTAGTCGCGGACCAGCCCCGTGGAGCGCTCGGCGTCGGCGCGCAGCTCGGCGACGGTCGCCTCGGCGTCGGCACGGCCGATCTGCGGGCCCGGGCCCGCGAGCCGTGAGGCGGTCGCGACCGCGAGGTCCCAGTCGATCATCGTCCGTGGGGGCATGGCTCGACCCTACGGGGTGGCGCGGCAGGCGCATCCCGCGAGCGCGGCGGCCAGCTCGTCGAGCCGGGCCCGCGCGTCCAACGTGTTGACCGGTCGCACCCGGTCGGCGACCGCCACGAACTCCAGCACGGCGCCGTCGCGGGTGGTGACCGTGCCGGCGAGCCCGTGCACGCCGGTCAGCGTGCCGGTCTTCGCGCGCACCCGCCCGAGGCCGAGCGGGTCGCCGGTGTCGAACCGGGCGGCCAGCGAGCCCGTGAACCCGGCCACCGGCAGGTCCGCGACGGCGCTGCGCAGGTCCGGGTGACGGTCGGCGGACGCCGTACGGATGACCGACAGCAGCGTGTCGGCGCGGAGCCGGTCGTCGCGGGACAGGCCGCTGCCGTCGTAGATGCGGTCCCCCGCCGTGCTGATCGCGAGTTTGCCGAGGGCGTGCCGCACGGCGACGGCGGCGCCCGCGAAGGTGGCGGGTCGGCCCTGCGCGACCGCGACCTGGTGGGCGAGCACCTCGGCGCCCTCGTTGTCGCTGACCTCGACGATGTGCTGCACGATCTCCGCGAGCGGTGCGCTGCGCACCCGGGCGACCGGCCGCCCGCCGTGCGCGGTCGTCGGCGCCACGGC
>JAICLD010000164.1 GCA_025927595.1 Nocardioidaceae bacterium
CGGGTCGTGGTGCTCGACTACGGCTCCGGCAACACCCGGTCCGCGGTGCGCGCCCTGGAGCGCGCCGGCGCCTCGGTGACCCTGACCGCCGACCGCACCGCGGCCATGGACGCCGACGGCCTGGTCGTGCCGGGGGTCGGCGCCTTCCGCTCGTGCGTGCAGGGCATCCGCGCCGTGAAGGGGCACGAGGTGATCGGCCGGCGGCTGGCCGGCGGCCGGGCGGTGCTCGGGATCTGCGTCGGCATGCAGGTCCTCTTCGAGCACGGCGTCGAGCACGGCGACGACACCCCGGGCCTGGACGAGTGGCCGGGCGTCGTCGAACGGCTGCAGGCGCCCGTCGTACCCCACATGGGGTGGAACACCGTCGAGGCGCCCGACGGCACCAGGCTCTTCGAGGGCGTCGAGAGCGAGCGCTTCTACTTCGTGCACTCGTACGCCGTCCGCGACTGGACGCTGAGGACCAACGGACGCACCGTGCCGCCGATGGTCACGTGGGCCTCGGCCGGCGGCGACCGGTTCGTCGCAGCCGTGGAGAACGGCCCGCTGTCGGCGACGCAGTTCCACCCCGAGAAGTCGGGGGACGCGGGTCACCGGCTGCTGGTGAACTGGGTCGCGACGCTGGCCCGATGAGCGCCCGATGAGCGCCCGATGAGCGCCCGATGAGCAGGGAGCGCGCCCGCCGCCGGGCCGTGCGGGAGCGCGAGGCCGCGGTGCGCGCCGCCGCGCGAGCCGCGGAGGCGGAGCGACGCGAGCGTCGCCTCGCGCGCCGACGCGCGCTTGCCCGTGCGAGAGGACGGGTGGTGAGCCGCCCGGGGCGGCAGACGGGGACCTGGGCCGCACGACGTCGCCGGCAGCGCTGGTCGGTGCTGGTCCTGCTGCTCGTGCTCAACGTGGTGGTGTGGGTGGCGCGTCCCGACTGGGGCGCGCGGTTCGCCGCGCTGGTCGTCAGCGTCCTGGTGGCCCCGGTCCTCGTCGCCGTCCTGGTGCCGCGTCGGCGGTGACCGACCCACGGGCGGTGCTCCGGTCGGCGTGGCTCGCCGGCTCCGGGCACTCGCCTCCGTGGACGGCGGCGCCGCTACCTCACCGGGTGGCCGGCGTCCGCGAGGGCCGCCTTGACGTCGCCGATCCGCAGGGTGCCGAAGTGGAACACCGACGCGGCCAGCACGGCGTCGGCGCCGGCGTCGACCGCGGCCGGGAAGTGCTCCGGCCGTCCGGCGCCGCCGGAGGCGATCACCGGGATCCTCACCTCGCGCCGGACCAGCCGCAGCAGCTCGAGGTCGAACCCGTCCCGGGTGCCGTCGGCGTCCATCGCGTTGAGCAGGATCTCACCGGCGCCGAGCTCGGCGGCCCGTAGGGCCCCCGCGACCGCGTCGAGGCCGGCGCTGCGCCGGCCGCCGTGCGTCGTCACCTCGAAGCCGCTGTCGGTGCCGTGCCCCGCAGCCGCGCGGCGGGCGTCCACCGAGAGGACCAGCACCTGGTTGCCGAAGCGGTCCGCGATCTCGGCCACCAGCTCGGGACGCCGGATCGCCGCGGTGTTCACCGCGACCTTGTCCGCGCCGGCCCGCAGGAGCGCGTCGACGTGCTCGACGCTGCTCACCCCGCCGCCGACGGTCAGGGGGATGAAGACCTGCTCCGCGGTCGCCGAGACGATCGCCATCGTGGTGGCCCGCCCCTCGTGCGAGGCGGAGATGTCGAGGAACGTCAGCTCGTCGGCACCCTCGGCGTCGTACAGCCTCGCCAGCTCCACGGGGTCACCGGCGTCCCGCAGCCGCTGGAAGTTGACGCCCTTGACGACGCGGCCGGCGTCGACGTCGAGGCAGGGGATCACCCGGACCGCGAGGGTCACCGCGGCGCCCGGGTGAGCTCGAGGGCCTCCTCGAGGGTGAACCGGCCCTCGTAGAGCGCGGTGCCGACGATCGCGCCCTCCACGCCGACCGGGACCAGCTCGGCGAGGGCGGCGAGGTCGGACAGCTCCGTGATCCCGCCGGACGCGACCACCGGCCGCTCGGTCGCGGCGCACACCTCCCGCAGCAGGTCGAGGTTCGGGCCCTGGAGCATGCCGTCCTTGTTCACGTCGGTGACGACGTAGCGGGCGCAGCCCTCCCGGTCCAGCCGCGCCAGGACGTCGTACAGGTCGCCGCCGTCGCGGGTCCAGCCGCGGGCGGCGAGCGTGCGCCCGCGGACGTCCAGGCCGACGGCGACCCGGTCGCCGTGCTCGGCGATCGCGGCGGCGCACCACTCCGGCTGCTCGAGGGCGGCGGTGCCGATGTTGACCCGCCGGCAGCCGGCGGCCATGGCGGCGGCCAGCGACTCGTCGTCGCGGATCCCCCCGCTCAGCTCGACCTGTACGTCGACGAGGCCGATGATCTCGGTCAGCAGGTCGCGGTTGTGCCCGCGTCCGAAGGCGGCGTCGAGGTCGACGAGGTGGATCCACTCGGCGCCGCGGCGCTGCCAGTTCAACGCTGCCTCGACGGGGTCGCCGAAGCGCTTCTCCGACCCGGCGACGCCTTGGACGAGCTGCACGGCCTGGCCGCCGGCCACGTCGACCGCCGGCAGCAGCTGGAGGGTGGCGCTCATGTCGCCAGACTAGGAGGCGGCCTGCGGCTCAGACGCCCAGGGAGGCCTCGGTGAGACGTGCGACCGCGGCCTCGCTGCCGCGCAGCTGCACCCGGGCGCCCTCGCGGCGGCCGAACAGGTAGAGCAGCACCTCCGCAGGCGGGCCGGCGACCGTCACGCTCGGCGCCGTGTCCCGAAGGACCGCGACCGTGTCCTGAGGCGTGCGCTCCGCGACGACGCCGACGGGCGCCTTGGCGACGAGCCGCCGCCCGAAGCCCGCGACCGCCGACCACAGCCGCTCCTCCGTCTCGGTGTCCAGCTCCCGAGGCTCCCAGCCGGGCTGCGCGCGGCGGACGTCCTCGTGGTGGACGAACATCTCGACCCCGTTGGCGACCTCGTCGAGCCTCGGCAGCGAGAGCGGCGAGAGCCTCGGTGGTCCGCTCCGCAGCCGGTCGACGAGGGACTCGAAGGACCGACGCCGGGCGCGAGCGTAGGCGCGCTCGGTGAGCCCGGACAGCGGCCGGACCGCGATGCCGACCGAGGCGACGCTGCCCTCACGGACGACCAGGTGGACCACGAGGTCCTTGACCGTCCAGCCCTCGCACCGGGTCGGCCGGTCGGGGCCGAGCCGCAGCGCCAGGTCGCACAGCGCCGCACGCTCGGTCCGAGCCAGAGATGTCATGGCTCGATCGTAGGGTGGTGCCCGTGAGCGCCGCCCGTCCGACCCAGCCGGCCCACGCGGGCACGCTGCGCGACGGGTTCCGCGTCCTCGGCGTCGCGATCCGGCGGGAGCCCGGGATCTTCACGCTCTCCACGCTCGGCAGCGTGCTGTTCGGCGCGCTCACGGTCGCCGACGCCTCGGTGCTGGGCTGGTCGACCGACCACGTCGTGCAGCCGGCCTTCCGCGACGGGGACGTCCGCGCCGGGGGACTGCTGACGATCGTGGCGCTGTTCGTGGCGGTCGCGCTGCTGCGTGCGGTCGGCATCGTCGCGCGGCGGCTCGGCGCCGGCGTCATGCAGTACCGGATGCAGGCCCACTACCGCCGCGCTGTGACCCGGCAGTACCTCAGGCTGCCGGTGTCGTGGCACCAGCAGCACCCCACCGGTCAGCTGCTGTCCAACGCGAACTCCGACGTGGAGGCCGCCTGGGCGCCGATCGCACCGCTCCCGATGGCCGTCGGCACGGTCGCGATGATGGTGATCGCGGTCTCCCAGATGCTGCTCACCGACGTGGTCCTCGCGGTCGTGGGGCTGCTCGTCTTCCCCCTGGTGATCGTCACCAACGTCGTCTACCAGCGCCTCCAGTCCCCGTTGATGACCCGCGCGCAGGCACTGCGCGCCGAGCTCAGCGAGGTGGCCCACGAGTCCTTCGACGGCGCCATGGTGGTCAAGAGCCTCGGCCGCGAGGGGGAGGAGACAGAGCGGTTCGCGGAGAAGGCGCACCGCCTGCGTGACGTCGACGTGCGCGCCGGCCGGGTCCGTGCGGCCTTCGACCCGGTCCTCGAGGCGCTGCCCAACCTCGGGGTGCTCGCGGTGCTGCTCGTGGGGGTGCTCCGCGTCGACCACGGGTCGACCGACGCCGGCAACGTCGTCACCGTGGCCTACCTGCTCACGATCGTGTCCTTCCCGATCCGCTCGCTCGGCTGGCTGGTGGGGGAGTTCCCCCGCAGCGTCGTGGGCTTCGAGCGGGTCCAGTCGGTGCTCGACGCCACCGGCGAGATGACGTACGGCGAGCGGGTGCTGTCGCGGTCGTCCTCGGGAGCGCGGCTCGACGTGCGCGGCGTCGGCTACTCCTACGTCGGAGGGCCGCCGCTGCTGCGCGAGCTCACCTTCACCGTCGCCCCCGGGCGCACGGTCGCCGTCGTCGGCCCGACGGCCTCGGGCAAGAGCACGCTGACGTCGCTGCTGGTGCGGCTGGTCGACCCCGTCGACGGGCAGGTGCTGCTCGACGGTGCGGACCTGCGCGAGCTGGCGGCCGGGGCGCTGGCCGACCACGTCGCGCTGGTGCCGCAGCAGGCGTTCCTGTTCGACGACACCGTCCGCGGCAACGTGACGCTCGGCGAGGACGTCCCCGACGAGCGGGTGTGGGAGGCGCTGCGGCAGGCCCAGGCCGACGGGTTCGTCGCCGCGCTGCCGGCGGGGCTGGACAGCCGGCTCGGGGAGCGCGGGACGACGCTGTCCGGCGGGCAGCGGCAGCGCCTGTCGCTGGCGCGGGCCCTCGTCCGGCGGCCGCGCCTGCTCGTCATGGACGACGCCACGTCCGCGGTCGACCCCGAGGTCGAGGCCCGGATCCTGGCGGCGCTGCGCGGTGACGGCCGCGACGACGCCACCGTGCTGGTGGTGGCCTACCGCAAGGCCACCATCGCGCTGGCCGACGAGGTCGTGCACCTGCGCGACGGCCGGGTCGTGGACCAGGGCCCGCACGCCGAGCTGCTGGAGCGCAGCCCCGGCTACGCCGAGCTGGTCAACGCCTACGAGCACGAGGCCGACGACCCCGGCGATCCCGGCGATCCCGGCGATCCCGGCGGCCCCGAGGCCCAGGTGCGGGTCCGGTGAGCACCGCGAGCAGCATGGACAGCGGCGAGTCGATCTCCGCGCTGCGGACGATCGCCCGTGGCATCGAGCTGTCCCCGGAGCTCAAGGACGGCTTCGCCGGCACCATGGCGTTCGCGGTGGTCTCCACCCTGGGCCGGATCGTGGTCCCCGTCGCGGTGCAGCAGACCCTGGACCGGGGCGTCGGCGCCGGCGGCGGCCCCGACCTGGCGTTCACCGGGGTCGTCGCGGCGCTGGCGGCCGTCGCGGTGCTGCTCACGGCCCTGGCGTCGTACCAGATGACCTACCGGCTGTTCCGCAGCGCCGAGCGGGGGCTGGCGACGCTGCGGATCAAGGCGTTCCGGCACGTGCACGACCTGCCCCTGCTGACCCAGGACACCGAGCGGCGGGGCGCGCTGGTCTCCCGGGTCACCAGCGACGTCGACCAGGTCTCCCAGTTCCTGATCTTCGGCGGGATCATCTCGATCGTCAGCGTCGGGCAGATCCTCATCGCGACGGTCCTCATGGCCGTCTACAGCTGGCAGCTGACGATCGTGGTCTGGGTGTGCTTCCTGCCGCTGTTCGCGTCCCTGCGCTTCTTCCAGCAGCGGCTCTCCGCGGCGTACGGCGTCGTGCGGCAGCAGGTCGGCGTCATGCTCAGCAAGGTCTCGGAGCCGGTTGTCGGAGCGGCCACCGTGCGCTCCTACGCGATCGAGCGGCGCACCCAGGACCGCATCGACGAGGCGATCGACCGGTACCAGCAGGCCAGCACGAAGGCGCAGGGACTGACCGCTTTCTCCTTCTCGCTGGGCGGCGTCTCGGCGGGCCTGGCCAACGCCGGGGTCCTCGTCATCGGCGTGCTGCTGGGGGTGCACGCCTCCAGCGGCACGATGACGCTCGGCAAGGTGCTCGCGTTCGCATTCCTCGTCACGCTGTTCGTGGGGCCGGTCCAGGTCGGCACCCAGGTGCTGACCGACGCCCAGAACGCCATCGCGGGCTGGCGCCGGGTGATCGGGATCCTCGACACGCCGGCCGACGTCGTCGACCCGGGGGAGGACGGCGTGCCGCTGCCAGCAGGACCGGTCGCCATCGAGTTCGCCGGCGTCGGGTTCGCCTACCCCGGCGGCACCCCCGTCCTCCACGACGTCGACCTGCACGTCGCGCCGGACACCCGGCTGGCGGTCGTGGGGGAGACCGGCTCCGGCAAGACGACGCTGGCGAAGCTGCTGACCCGGCTGATGGACCCCACGTCCGGCACGGTGCGGCTGGACGGCGTGGACCTGCGCCGGGTGCCGTTCGCCTCGCTGCGCGAGCGCGTCGTCCTGGTGCCGCAGGAGGGCTTCCTGTTCGACGCGACCCTGCGGGCCAACGCCCGCTACGGCCGGCTCGAGGCCGAGGACGCCGACATCTGGCGGGCCGCCGAGGAGCTCGGGCTCTCGGACTGGCTGGAGTCGCTGCCGCGCGGCCTCGACACCCGGGTCGGCCAGCGCGGCGAGTCGCTCTCCGCGGGGGAGCGGCAGCTCGTCGCGCTGCTGCGCGCGCACCTCGCCGACCCCGACCTGCTGGTCCTCGACGAGGCGACCAGCGCGGTCGACCCCGCCCTGGAGATGCGGATCGGCCGGGCCCTGGAGCGGCTGACGAAGGGCCGCACCTCGGTGACCATCGCGCACCGGATGTCCACCGCCGAGCAGGCCGACGAGGTCGTCGTCGTCGACCGGGGCCGGGTCGTGCAGCGGGGCCCGCACGCCGCCCTGGTCGCCGAGGGCGGCGTCTACGGGCGCCTGCACGCCAGCTGGGTCGCCCAGCAGGCCTCCCTCCCATGAGTCTGCGCTCCGGCAGGTCCACGTCGCGCACCCCTCGCAGACGAATCGGGGTCGGGGGGACCGCATACTGGGGGCATGACCGGCCTTGACCCCGCGATCGCCGCGCGCCTCAAGCGCGACCGCGCGGGCCTCGTCCCGGCGGTGGTCCAGCAGCACGACACCGGTGAGGTGCTGATGCTCGGCTGGATGGACGACGAGGCGCTGCACCGCACGCTCGCGACGCGGCGTACGACGTTCTGGAGCCGGTCCCGGCAGGAGTACTGGGTCAAGGGGGAGACCTCCGGCCACCGGCAGACCGTCACCGACGTGCGGCTCGACTGCGACGGCGACACGCTCCTGGTCAAGGTCGACCAGGTCGGCGCCGCGTGCCACACGGGGGACCGCACCTGCTTCGACGCGGTCGCCCTGCCGCTCGGCGATGGCTGAGGCCGCCGCGCCTCCGGACGCACCGCCGCGCCCGGCACGGTCCCGCTCCCGGAGCTTCGGGCCGGTCGTGCTCGTCGGCCTCGCCGGCGCCGTCCTCGCCGCGGTCGC
>JAICLD010000051.1 GCA_025927595.1 Nocardioidaceae bacterium
GCCCGGGAACGTCGGCATTGAGCCGCCACGGCGTGCCGGCGTAGCGCTCGGCCTGGCGTTCCCGGGCCCGCTGCACGCGCTCGCGGATCGGGGCGGAGGGCTCCGGACGCGCCAGCGGGTCCCGGGCCTCGTGCGGAGCGACGGGATCGACGTGACGGGTGATGTCGACGCGGTCGATGATCGGCCCGGACAGCTTCTTGCGGTACTCCCGGCGGCGCACCTCCGTGCAGGAGCACCGGTGGTCCCGGCGGGCGGGGTGGTACTCGCCGCAGGGACACGGGTTGCAGGCGATCAGCACCATGGTGCGCGCCGGGAAGGTCGCGGACTCCTCGCCGCGGGCGATCGTGACCTCGCCGCTCTCCAGCGGCTGCCGCAGGGCCTCGATGAGGTCGGCGTTGAAGAGGGGGAACTCGTCGAGGAAGAGACAGCCGTGGTGGGCGCGGCTCACCTCGCCCGGCCGGACGCGGCCGGTGCCGCCCCCGAGGAGGCTGCTCCGCGAGGCCGAGTGGTGCGGCGCCCGGAACGGCGGCCGGGACAGCAGCACCTGTCCTGGCGGCAGACCGCCCGAGAGCGAGTGGATCGCGGTCAGCTCCAACGACTCCTCCAGGGTCAGGTCGGGCAAGAGCCCCGGGACCCGCTCCGCCAGCGTGGTCTTGCCGGCACCCTTGGGGCCGCTCAGCATCAGGTGGTGACCCCCTGCCGCGGCCACCTCGAGGGCGTACCGGGCGTCGGCCATGCCGAGCACGTCGGCCATGTCGAGGTCCTCGATCCGGCGCTCACCGCGCCAGGCCAGCAGCGACGCGCCGCCGGTGCGCTCGACCGGCAGCTCGTCGGGCACCGGGTCGCCGCGCAGGTGCGCCACCACCTGGCGCAACGAGCGGACGCCGATCACCGCCATCTCCGGGACCAGCGCGGCCTCCTCGGCCTGCGGCTCGGGGACCACCATGCAGGTCATCCCCCGGGCCCTGGCGGCCATCGTCATCGGCAGCACCCCGGGCACCGGCCGGAGCCGGCCGTCGAGGGTGAGCTCACCGACGAAGACGACCTTCTCCAAGGACGCCTTGGGGACGTCCTCGATGGCGCCGAGCACCGCGACCGCGATCGCCAGGTCGAAGTGCGGGCCGCTCTTGGGCAGGTCGGCCGGTGAGAGCAGGATCGTCACGCGACGCGTCGCCGGCCACGTGAAGCCGGTGTTGGTGACGGCGGCCCGGACGCGGTCCCGGGCCTCGTTGATCGACGCGTCCGCGCGGCCCACGAGCGCCGTCGCGACCACCCCCTGCGCCAGGTCCACCTGTACGTCGACGAGGTGCCCGGCCGCGCCGGACAGCGAGATCGTCCGGGCCGTGGCGAACCGCATCAGCCGATCCCGCGGACGTGCTCGACCACGGGGGCGCCGCGCCGCTGCAGCAGCACCCCGACCAGGTCGAGCCGGACCTCCTCGGGGTGCACCCGGTGGTCCTCCAGCCACCGCGCCGCCAGCCGACGCAGGCGCGCCGCCTTCGTCTCCGACACGGCCTCGACCGGGCCGCCGAACGCCGTCGAGGAGCGGGTCTTCACCTCGCACACGACCAGCACCCGGCCCTCACGCAGGACCAGGTCGATCTCCCCCGCCTCGCACCGCCAGTTCCGGTCCAGCACCACCATGCCCTGCTCGACCAGGTGCCGGGCCGCGGCGTCCTCGCCGTAGCGGCCCACCTCCCGACGTCGCGCTGCGGGGTCGGGCGGGCCGTCCGGCTCGGGCCGGGTGAGCGTCGGGCGTCGGGTCATCGGAACCTCCTGGGCAGGAGGCTGTCGCACACGGCGGACGCCCGTGACCGGTCCGGAGCCGGCGGTGGACGAGGGACGGCGGGGGCGGCCTGTGGACCGGACCCGGCCGGCTCAGCTCTTCGGCAGCTCGATCTCGGCCGGGCTGAGCTCCTCGACGTTGACGTCCTTGAACGTGAGCACCTTGACGTTCTTGGCGAAGCGGGCGGGCCGGTACATGTCCCACACCCACGCGTCGGTCATCGTCACCTCGAAGAACACGTCCCCGGCCTCGGTCCGCGCCTTCACGTCCACCTGGTTGCACAGGTAGAACCGCCGGTCGGTCTCCACGACGTAGCTGAAGATCCCCACCACGTCGCGGTACTCCCGGTAGAGGTGGAGCTCCATCTCGGTCTCGTACTTCTCGAGATCCTCGGCGCTCATCCGCCCACCTCCAGCTGCTCGGTCACGACCCGGTCATTGTCGCCGACGCCCGGCTCCGGGTCCGGCACCGCCTCACCCAACGCCCGGCGGACGTTGACGAACCGCCGCCGGTGGATCGCGCAGGGCCCGTGCTCGGCCAGGGCGGCCGTGTGCGTCGGGGTGATGTAGCCCTTGTGCGTCTCGAAGTCGTAGACCGGGAAGTCCCGGTGCAGCGCCGTCATGATCCGGTCCCGGGTCACCTTGGCGACGACGGACGCGGCCGCGATGCACGCCGCCACCCGGTCACCCTTCCAGATCGCCAGCCCCGGCACCTCCAGGCCGTCGACGGGGAACCCGTCGGTCAGCACGTAGGACGGCCGCACCTCGAGCCGGGCGAGCGAGCGGCGCAGCGCCTCGACGTTGGCGACGTGCATGCCGAGCCGGTCGCACTCCTGGGGCCCCACCACGACCACCGACCACGCCGAGGCCCGGCGCAGCACCTCGCCGTACGCCCGCTCCCGCGCCAGCGGCGTGAGCAGCTTGGAGTCGGCGAGCCCCGGGACCTGGCCGCGGCTGCCGTCCGGCAGCACGACGGCCGCCGCGACCAGCGGGCCCGCGCAGGCGCCCCGTCCGGCCTCGTCGACGCCGGCCACCGGGGCCATCCCGACCCGACGGAGGGCACGCTCGTAGCCGTAGAGGCCGGCGTCCCGGCGGACGGTCAGTCCTCGCGGCAGCACAGTCATGACACGGTCCTTCGTACCTCGCCTAGCCCAGCGAGCGGAAGGTGGCCGGGGTGGTCAGCCGCGTGGCGTGCCCCAGCGGCCAGACCACGGCGAGGACCTTGCCCACCACGTCGTCGACCGGCACCTGGCCGCCGCCAGGGTCGCCCAGGTGGAAACGGGAGTCCGCGGAGTCCGAGCGGTTGTCGCCCTGCACCCACAGGTCGCCGGGGCGGACCCGGACGTCGAAGTGCACCGCGGACGGGCGCACCCCGGGGCGCAGGTACGCCCCTTCCGAGAGCGGCGAGCCGTTGACGGTCATCCGTCCGTCCGCGTCGCAGCAGCGCACCTCGTCGCCGGCGACCCCGATGACCCGCTTCACGAGGTGCCCGCCGGTCGGATGCAGTCCGACGGCCTCCAGGGCTCGCACGAGCGGTCCGCCGTCGCCGCGGCCCCCGCCGTCGCGCCCGTCCAGCCAGCCGCCCGGGTCGGAGAACACCACGACGTCCCCGCGCTGCGGCGCCCCTCGCCAGTAGGACACCTTCTGGACCAGGATCCGGTCGTCGGGGACCAGCGTGTCGCTCATCGAGGCCGACGGGACGTAGAAGGCCTGCACGAGGAGCGCCTTGATGACCACAGACAGCACGAGCGCCAGCGCGAGCAGCAGCGCGAGCTCCTGCCAGACCGGCAGCGGGCGACGGGCGGCACGCAGGCGTCGTGGCACGCGGGCGACCTCGCGGTCCTCAGCCGGGCGGGTCGGGCGAGCGGGTCGGTCGGGCGGCCTCAGCGGCTCGGCGTCGCCTCGCGCTTCTCCTTGATCTTGGCGGCCTTGCCGCGCAGGTTCCGCAGGTAGTACAGCTTCGCGCGCCGCACGTCGCCGCGGGTGACCAGCTCGACCCGGTCGATGATCGGCGTGTGCAGCGGGAAGGTCCGCTCCACGCCGACGCCGAAGGAGACCTTGCGCACCGTGAACGTGCGGCCGACGCCGGAGCCCTGGACCCGGATGCAGACACCCTGGAAGACCTGGACGCGGGAGCGGTTGCCCTCGACGACCTTCACGTGCACCTTGAGCGTGTCACCGGCGCGGAACTCTGGGAGGTCGTCGCGCCTGGTGGCGGCGGCGAGCGAGTCGATGGCGTTGGTCATGGGAGGTCTCCTCGAGGGCGCCACAGGTCACCCGCGGAACGTGGGTCGGTCGGACCGCACCTGTTCTGCGTCGTGCGGAACGCCCCCTGTGGCAGGTGGCCCGCCGACCCCTGCCCGTGAGGCGGGCGGTCGGGACGCATGGATGCGACCGCCCAGTCTGCCACAGGCGCGCGGGCCGGGCGAAATCACCGGTCGGGCCGCCGGGGGCGGGTCATCCGGACCACCCCGGGACGCAGCTCGCCGCGCGACCGGTAGCCCGCCCGGCGGTACATCCGCTGGTTGCGCGCGCTGCCGGCGCCGGTGAACAGCTCGAGCTCCGAGGCGTCCTCGGGCGCCGCCTCCTCGATCCGGGCCAGGAGCAGCCGGCCGAGACCGCGGCCCTGCAGGTCCGGTGCCACCATCAGCCGCCCCACGTCCCAGGTGTGCCCGCGCAGCCGGCCGCGCACGGCTCCGACGAGCCGGCCGGCGCTGCGCGCGGTCAGCGTCGTCCCCTCACGGATCCAGGCGCGCACGTCCTCCAGGGTCTCGGTGAGCGCGTCGATCTCGACCCCCGGGTTCGACCAGGTCTCCTGGACCCAGCAGGCGCGCTGCAGGGTCAGCAGCTCCCCCGCGTCGCCCGGCGCCACGGGACGGACCTCGACGTCCTCCAGCGCGCTCGACGGTGGCAGCAGGTCCGGGCGCCGGGCCGCGGTCCGTCGTACGGCCTCGTCGTGGCGCCACTCGGCGATCCGGCGGTGGTCGCCGCCGAGCAGCACGGCGGGAACGTCGCGGCCGCGCCAGCTGGCCGGGCGGGTGTAGACCGGGTACTCCAGCAGCCCCTCGCCGGTGTGCGACTCCTCGGTCAGCGATCCCGGGTTGCCCATGAACCCGGGCAGCAGCCGGGCGACCGCCTCGACGATCACCAGCGCCGCGACCTCGCCGCCGTTGAGGACGTAGTCGCCGAGCGAGACCTCGCGCACCGGGATCCGCTCGGCCGCGTCGTCGAGGACCCGCTGGTCGATCCCCTCGTAGCGCCCGCAGGCGACCACGAGCCGCTCCTCCGTCGCCAGCTGCGCGGCGGTGCGCTGCGTGAGCCGCTCCCCCGACGGCGTCGGCACCACCAGGGTCGCGGGCCCCTCGAGGAGCAGGGCGTCGATCGCCTCTCCCCAGGGCTCGGGACGCATGACCATCCCGGCGCCGCCGCCGTACGGGGCGTCGTCGACGGTGCGGTGCCGGTCGTGCGTCCAGTCCCGCAGGTCGTGGACGCGTACGTCGACGAGGCCGGCCGCCTGCGCCCGGCCGGGCAGCGACAGCCGCAGCGGGGCGAGGTAGTCGGGGAAGATCGTGACGATGTCGAACCGCACGGCCCCTACCCGGTGCCGGGCTCGTCGGGTGGCTCGAGCAGGCCGGGCCGGTCGGCGACCTCGATCCGGCCGGCGGCCACGTCCACGACGGGCACGAGGGCCTCGACGAACGGCACGAGGAGCTCGCGGCCGTCCTCGGCCCGGATCGCGAGCAGGTCCTGGGTGCCGCTGTGCAGCACCTCGGCGACCTCCCCGACGGGCCGGCCGTCTGTCGTCAGCACCGACAGGCCGACGAGCTGGTGGTCGTAGAACTCCTCGGGGTCGTCGGGGGACTCCGCCGGGTCGACCGCCACCACGAGGAGCAGGCCACGCAGGGACTCCGCCGCGGTCCGGTCGGGCACCTCGGCGAACCGCACCAGCAGCCGGGACTGGTGCCAGCGGGTCTGGGCGACCGTGAGCCGCGCCGGCCGGTCGCCGGTGGGCGGTCCGCCCTGCGGGGTGCGCACCTGCAGCACGCTGCCGTCCGCGAACCTGCGCTCCGGCTCGTCGGTGCGCGGCTCGACGGACAGCTCGCCCCTGACGCCGTGCGCGCGCCCGACCCGGCCGACGACGACGTCCGTGCTGCCCATCGGTGGCCCTACCGGACCGGCCGGTCAGCGGCGGCGGTCCACGTCGACGAAGTCGACGCGGGCACCGCCCCGGCCGGCCAGCGCACCGACGACGGTGCGCAGGGCGGTCGCGGTGCGGCCACCGCGGCCGATGACCTTGCCCAGGTCCTCGGGGTTCACCCGCACCTCGAGCACCGACCCGCGACGCAGCTGCTTGTCACGCACCGACACGTCGTCCGGGTGCCGGACGATGCCGCGGACCAGGTGCTCGAGCGCCTCGGCCAGCACGGCGTCAGTTCTCTGGGTTCGGGTCGGCCGACTGCCGCTCGTCGTCGAGCGCCTTGACCTCGGCGGCCTCGGCCTCCGCGGTCGCACCGGCCGGGGTCTCGACGCCCGGGGTGAGCTCGCTCGCGGCGGCCTCGTCGCCGACCACGGACGAGTCGGCCGTGTCGCCCGCGTCGGCGGACCGCTTGGACGTCCGCCGCGCGGTGACCGCCTCGGCCTGACGCTCGCTGCCCGCGTCCTTGAGCGCCTCGTTGAACAGGTCGAGCTTGGCCCGCTTGGGCTCCGCGGTGCGCAGCGTCCCCTCCGCGCCCGGCAGGCCCTTGAACCGCTGCCAGTCGCCGGTGATCTTGAGCAGGGCCTCGACCGCCTCGGTGGGCTGGGCGCCGACACCGAGCCAGTACTGCGCCCGCTCGGAGGTGACCTCGATGAACGAGGGCTCCTCCTTGGGGTGGTACTTGCCGATCTCCTCGATGACCCGGCCGTCCCGCCGCTTGCGGGAGTCGACGACGACGACGCGGTAGTGCGGCGCACGGATCTTGCCCATGCGCTTCAGGCGAATCTTGACGGCCACGAGTGTGGTGTCTCCTCAGCAGGTTCGTGTTCGGGGTGAGCGTCCCGGGCCTGGTGGGGACCGGCCGGGTTCGCTGCGTGGTGTCGGACGGGACCGGAAGAGAGGGTCCGGACCCGCGACTCAGCCCGTCATTCTGCCAGACGGACGCCCCGCTCCCGAAATCGGCTACCGGACGACCCGGCCCCGCAGCAGGATGCGCTCGGGCTCGGCGAGCACGTCGAGGTCCGCCAGCGGGTCGCGGCCGAACACGACGAGGTCGGCGGTGGTGCCTTCGGCGAGGTTGTCGTCGAGCCCGAGCCAGCTGCGCGCCCGCCACGAGGCGGCTCCCAGCGCCTCGCGCGCGGAGAGCCCGTACGTCGCGAGCTCCCGCACCTCCTCGCCGATCAGGCCGTGCGGCAGGACGCCGCCGGCGTCGGTCCCGGCGTAGATCGCGACCCCCGCCTCGTGGGCGGCGCCGATCACCTCACGGCGGCTCTCGAAGAGGCGGGTCATGTGCGCGGCGTAGCCGGGGAACCGGTCCCGGCCCGCCGCCGCGTAGATCGGGAAGTTCTGCAGCTGCCGGACGGTGGGGACGAGCGCGACCCCGCGGGCGACCATCTCGTCGACGAGGTCCGCCGTCAACCCGGTGCCGTGCTCGATGCAGTCGATCCCCGAGCCGATCAGGTCCGGCAGGGCGTCGTGCCCGAACACGTGCGCGGTGACCCGGGCACCGTGCTCGTGGGCGGTCCGCATCGCCGCCTCCAGCGACTCCCGCGGCCAGCACGGGGCCAGGTCGCCCGCGTCGCGCTCGATCCAGTCGCCGACGATCTTGACCCAGCCGTCGCCGCGGTCCGCCTCGCGGGCGACGTAGGCCGGCAGGTCCTCGGGCTCGATCTCGTGGGCGTAGTTGCGCAGGTAGCGGCGGGTCCGCGCGATGTGCCGGCCGGCCCGGACCAGCCGGGGCAGGTCCTCGCGCTCGTGGATCCAGGCGGTGTCCGAGGCCGAGCCGCAGTCGCGCAGCAGCAGGGCCCCGGCGTCGCGGTCGGCGAGCGCCTGCTCCTCCTGCACCTCGGGCGGCACGGCGCCGTTCTCGTCCAGGCCCACGTGGCAGTGCGCGTCGACCAGGCCCGGGACGACCCAGCCCTCGGCGACCAGCTCGGCGGAGGCGACCCGCTCGTAGGTGACCCGCCCGTCGACGACGTACAGGTCGCGGACCTCGCCGTCGGGCAGGACCGGGCCGCGGACCCTCAGCGCGCTCATGGCTCGGGACCCTACCGGCCGCGGCTGCGCTCGGGCGGCCCGGAACCGACCGACTCCTCCGGGTACCGCCCCCGCAGGCAGGCCCGAACGGGGCATGGCCCCCGCGACCTCGTGTCACCAGTGTGGAGGTGGCCCATCCCCCACCCCCAAGGAAGTGCCCATGTCCTCCCGCCCCCTCCTGTCCCGTCCTCTCTCCGTGATGGCCCTCACCGGCAGCGCGGTCCTCGCGGCGTCCGTGCTGACCGCCGCACCGGCGGCCACCGCCGGTGGCGGCGGTGTCCCCGCCAGGTCCGCGTCGTCCGTCGTCGCCGAGCACCTCAACTCTCCCCGGCAGCTCTCGTTCGGCCCCGACGGCAGCCTGTACGTCGCCGAGGCCGGCACCGGAGGGAACGGCCGCTGTGTCACCGGGGAGACCGGGGAGGTGTGCTTCGGGCGCACGGGCTCGGTCACGCGGGTCCGCCACGGCGTGCAGCGACGCGTGCTCACCCGGCTGCCCTCGCTCGCCGGCATGGACGCGGCGGAGCCGATCGGGCCCGCCGACGTGCACGTCACGCGGCACGGCCGCTACGTCCTCTCGATCGGCATCGGCCAGGACACCACGGCCAGGCGCTCGCTCGGGCGGCACGCCCGCCGGATGGGCACCCTCGTGTCCGGCCGTTTCGGCCACCGGTCCCGGGTCCTGGCGGACCTGGCGAGGTTCGAGGCCGCCCACAACCCCGACCACAGCGAGCACCGCGACAGCGACCCCACCGGGGTCCTCATGACCCGCCACGGCTACGTGGCCACGGACTCCGGCGGCAACACGCTGGTCCGCACCGGGCACCGCCACCGCGGCCACCTCGCGCACGTCCGCGCCGTGGCGGTGTTCCCGGACGTCACCGTGCCCGAGCCGTCCGGCGGCACCGGCCCCATGCAGGCGGTGCCCACCTCGGTCGCCCTCGGGCCGGACGGCGCCTACTACGTCAGCCAGCTGACCGGGTTCCCGTTCCCGGCCGGCGCCGCCCACGTCTTCCGGGTGGTCCCGGGCCACGCGCCGTCGGTGTACGCCTCGGGCCTGACCAACGTCACGGACCTCGCCTGGTCGCACGGGCGGCTGTACGCCGTGCAGATCGCCGACGACGGCCTGCTCGCCGCGACCGGGCTGCCGATGGGCTCCCTGCTGAGGGTGCACCGCGGTGACAACACGACGGAGGACACCGTGGCCGGGAACCTGCCCGCGCCGTACGGCGTCGCGATCCGGCACGGGGCTGCCTACGTGACCACGTGCAGCGTGTGCGCCGGCGGAGGCGCGGTCACCCGGATCCCGCTGTCGTAGCGCCGGCTACCTCAGGTACTTCGAGAGGTCGGCCGGGAGGTCGAGGGACGCGGGGTCCAGCTCCTCGTCCGGCCCGGCCGGCAGCCCGAAGGGGTTCGCGGCTGCCGCGCCGTCGGCGGGTCGCTGCGCCGCCGCCCGCTGGTCGGCGGCCCGCTTCGCCGGGTTGCCCGAGACCCGCCGCGCCTTGCCCTTCTTGGCCGCCTGCTTGCCCTTGGCCCGCTTGCCGCCGGCCATCCCGGGAAGGCCCGGCATCCCCGGGATGCCCGGCATGCCGCCACCGCGCGCCATCGACATCATCATCTTGCGGGCCTCGAAGAACCGGTCGACGAGCCCGTTGACGTCCGAGACCTGGGTGCCGGAGCCCTTCGAGATCCGCGCCCGGCGCGAGCCGTCGATGATCTTGGGGTTCGTGCGCTCGGCGGGCGTCATGGACCGGATGATCGCCTCGATGCGGTCGACCTCGCGCTCGTCGAAGTTCTCCAGCTGCTCGCGGAACTGCCCCATCCCGGGGAGCATCCCCATGATCTTCGACAGCGAGCCCATCTTGCGCAGCTGCTGCATCTGCTGGAGGAAGTCGTCGAGGGTGAACTCCCCGCCCTGCCCGGTGAGCTTCGCGGCCGCGGCAGCGGCCTGCTCGGCGTCGAAGGTCTTCTCCGCCTGCTCGATCAGCGTGAGCACGTCGCCCATGTCCAGGATGCGCGAGGCCATCCGGTCGGGGTGGAACAGGTCGAAGTCGGTGAGCTTCTCCCCCGCGGAGGCGAACATCACGGGCCTGCCGGTCACCGAGGCGATCGAGAGCGCCGCGCCACCTCGGGCGTCGCCGTCGAGCTTGGTGAGCACCACGCCGTCGTACCCGACACCGTCGAGGAACGCCCGGGCCGTGTTGACCGCGTCCTGGCCGACCATCGCGTCCACGACGAAGAGGATCTCGTCGGGCGAGACGGCGTCGCGGATGTCGGAGGCCTGCTGCATGAGGTCGGCGTCCACACCGAGCCGACCGGCGGTGTCGACGATGACGACGTCGTGCAGGGTCCGGCGGGCCTCCGCGACGCCGTCCCGGGCGACGCGTACCGGGTCCCCGACGCCGTTGCCGGGCTCGGGCGCGAACACCTTGACACCGGCCCGCTCGCCGTTGACCTGCAGCTGCGTGACGGCGTTGGGACGCTGGAGGTCGGCGGCGACCAGCAGCGGGCTGTTGCCCTGCTCCTTGAGCCACAGGGCCAGCTTCGCGGCCAGCGTCGTCTTGCCGGCGCCCTGGAGCCCGGCGAGCATGATCACGGTCGGGGGGGTCTTGGCGAACCGCAGCCGCCGGGTCTCGCCGCCGAGGATCTGGACGAGCTCCTCGTTGACGATCTTGACGATCTGCTGGGCCGGGTTCAGCGCCTGGCTGACCTCCTCCCCGCGGGCGCGGTCCTTGACCGCCGCCACGAACTGCTTGACGACCGGGAGCGCGACGTCGGCCTCGAGCAGCGCGATCCGGATCTCCCGCGCCGTGGCGTCGATGTCCGCGTCGGAGAGCCTGCCCTTGCCGCGCAGGTTCTTGAACGTCGCGGTCAGACGGTCGGAGAGAGTGGCAAACACGGGCGGCCTCGTCCTCGGTCGGTCGGTGGGGTCGTGGCTCGCGGCTCGGCCGCACCGGGCCGCCGCGCTCAGCCGCGATCAGCGTCCAGGGTAACGGGCGGGCCGAGCGCACGCCTGACCGCGTGGGCGGCCGAGGCGGAGCGCTCCTCCGACAGCGCGCCCGCCGCGGGCTCCTGGACGTAGAGCACCGCGACCGTCTGGGGTCCCCGCACGTCCAGGTGGGCCGAGCGCACCGAGAGGGTCAGCCCGGCCAGCGCCGCGCAGGCCAGGTGCGCCACCCCTCGGCGGTCGTGCACCCGCACCTCCAGGACCGTGGCGTCCCGGGAGGCGTCGTGCCGGACCTGGACGCTGGGGCCGGGCCCCGGACCGCGCGGCGAGCCCAGCCGGCGCGCCGGATCCAGCCGGTGGGCCGCCACCGCGTCGAGCCGCTGCCGGAGGGCGGTGGCGTCGAGGTCCGGGTCGTCCACCTCCCACCGGGACACCGCGACGTCCTCCTCCTCCCAGGCGCGCGCCGACCGGACCGACGCCCGCAGCACCGCCAGCGCGCCCGCCACGTCGGCCATCAGGCCGACCCGGTCGCCTGCGACCACGGTGACGACGCTGCCGTCCCCCTCGCGGCACACCTGTACGTCGACGAGCCCGGCGTCCCGACGTACCCGCTCGGGAACCGGCACGCGAGGCCGCACCGCCGGCCCCGGGGCGGCCGCCCCGGTCGCGAGCGCGGCGCGGACGCGGCCCGCGAGGTCGGCCACCAGCCCGGCCCGCCACGGGGTCCAGGCCTGGGCGGACGTGGCCCTCGAATCCGCCTCCGTGAGCGCCTCGAGCAGGTCGAGGGTCTCCACGTCCGGCACCACCGAGGTCACCGCCGCCACCGTCACCGGGTCCTCCAGGTCCCGCGTCGTGGCCACGTCGGCGAGCAGCAGGTGCCGGCGGACCAGGGTCGCGACCAGCGCGGTGCCGCGGTCGTCGAACCCCATCCGCCGAGCCACCGCGGCGGCCACCGGCTCGCCGGCGACGGAGTGGTCGGTCGCCGCGGCCTTGCCGACGTCGTGCAGCAGGGCCGCCGTCATCAGCACGTCGACGCGGCGGACCCGGCGCACGAGCCGCGACGCCTCGACGCAGGTCTCCACGAGGTGCCGGTCGACGGTGAACCGGTGCACCACGGACGCGTGGGGAAGCCCTCGGACGGCCCGCCACTCGGGCAGCAACCGGTCCAGCGCGCCGGTCTCCTCCAGGGTCTCCCACACGTCGACGAGACCGGGTCCGGCCGCGAGCAGGCGGACGACCAGGTCGCGGGCGGCGCGCCCCCACGGCTCGGTCAGGGCCTGTCCGTGGCGGGTGAGACGTGCCGCCGTCGCGGGCGACAGCGCGAGCCGCCGCTCGGCCGCCTCAGCGGCGGCCCGCACCAGCAGCAGCGGGTCCCGTGCGGGCCGGGCGCTCGAGTCGAGGACGACCTCGGCGCCGGAGACGGCCACCCCCGGCCCGATGCGGCACAGCTGCGGCGCGCGGGGCCCCGGCGCCGGCGGAGCGAGGACGGCGTCCACGCGTCGCCAGGTCAGCCGTGACAGGTGGGTGATCCGTCGGCCCAGCTCGCGCACGTGGCGCTGCGCGGCCTCTCCGCCGTCGAGGCCCAGCCGGTCGGCGATCTCGGGCCACAGCTCCGGCGCCACCCGGTCCGTGGCCCTGCCGGCCACGACGTGCAGCACGTCGCGGACGTCCAGCAGCCGGAGACGGGCCCGCTCGAGGTCCGCGTGCGGGACGTCGACGAGCCAGGTGGCGACCAGGGCCTGCAGCACGGTCGCGTCGCGCAGCCCACCGGTGGACTCCTTGAGGTCCGGGACCGCGGCGTGGGCCAGCTCGCCGTGCCGGGCCGCCCGCTGCACGACGAGCTCGCGGAGCGCCGGCAAGCGGTGCCGCGCGTCCCTCCTCCAGTGTGCGAGCAGGTCGGCCCGGAGCCGCAGCGTCACGGACGGGTCACCGGCGAGGTGCCGGGCGTCCAGGAGCCCGAGCGCCACCCGCGGGTCGTCGGCCGCCGCCGCGGTGACCTCCCCCAGCGCCCGCACCGAGTGGTCCAGCCTCTCGCCGGCGTCCCACAGCGGGTACCAGACCCGCTCCGCGACGCGTCGTACGTCGTCGGGGCCGGCGCCGGCGTCGTGGACCAGCACCACGTCGAGGTCGCTGCACGGAGCCAGCTCACCGCGTCCGTAGCCGCCGACGGCGACGAGGGCGAGCCCGGTGACGCCGTCCCGGTGCGCCTCGGGGACCGATCCGTCGAGGGCCAGCCGGCAGAGCCGGTCCGCTGCCGCCGTACGGTCTCGGCGGCCGGCCTGGGTCACGGCGGTGCGACGCGGTACGGGGCGGTCACAGCGCCGCCTCGTCCCGGTCCCCGGTGCGGACCCGGACCATCGCGTCGACGGTCTGGACCCAGACCTTGCCGTCCCCGATCCGCCCGGTCCTGGCCGTCTTGACGATCAGGTCCACGACGTCGTCGACCTCGTCCGTCCCGACCACGATCTCGATCCGGATCTTGGGCACGAGCGCGATGTCGTACTCCGCGCCCCGGTAGACCTCGGTGTGCCCCTTCTGCCGTCCGTAGCCGCTGACCTCGCTCACGGTCATGCCGGTGACCCCGAAGGCCTCCAGCGCCTCCCGGACGTCCTCCCACCGGTGCGGCTTGACCACCGCGGTCACGAGCTTCATGCGTGCACTCCTCGGGTCTCGCTCTCGGTCTCGGTCCCGGTCTCGGTCTCGGTCGTGGCGCGGGTCGTGGCGCCGGCCGTCGGGCGGGTCACCGTGGAGGTGCCGGTCCCGCCGGTCGTGAGCGGGCCACCGAGGGCGCGCCCGCCGCCCGCCGTGGCAAAGTCGTAGGCCGACTCGGCGTGCTCGGCACCGTCGATCCCCTCGACCTCGGCCTCCTCGCTGAGCCGGAAGCCGATCGTGGCCTCGATGGCCCGGCCGATCACGTAGGTCAGCACGAACGAGAAGAGGAGCACCGCGAGGGCGCCGACCGCCTGCCGCCACAGCTGACCCAGCCCGCCGCCGTAGAACAGGCCGTCGACGCCGGCCGTGGCGCCCGCCGTGGCGAACAGCCCGACCGCGAGCGTGCCCCACAGGCCCCCGACGAGGTGGACGCCGACGACGTCGAGGGAGTCGTCGAAGCCGAGCCGGAACTTCCAGCCGACCGCGACCGCGCACAGGACCCCTGCCAGGAAGCCGACCGCGATCGCGCCGAGCGGCGAGACCGCCGAGCACGACGGGGTGATCGCCACCAGCCCGGCCACCACTCCGGAGGCGGCGCCGAGGGAGGTCGCGTGGCCGTCGCGGATCCGCTCGAGCAGCAGCCAGCCGAGCGCCGCCGCGCCGGTGGCCACCATCGTGGTCACCCAGACCTCCGCGGCCTGGCCGTTCGCGGAGAGCGCGGAGCCGGCGTTGAAGCCGAACCAGCCGAACCACAGCAGCCCCGCGCCGATCATCACCAGCGGGAGGTTGTGCGGGCGCATCGGGTCGCGCCGCCAGCCCTTCCGCTTGCCGAGCACCAGCGCGAGGGCGAGCCCTGCGGCACCGGCGTTGATGTGCACCGCCGTGCCACCGGCGAAGTCGATCGCCAGCAGGCGGTTGGCGATCCAGCCACCGACCGGCGACTGCGCGCCGTCGAAGGCGAACACCCAGTGGGCGACCGGGAAGTACACGACCGTGGCCCAGATCCCTGCGAACAGCATCCAGGGCCCGAACCGCGCTCGGTCCGCGATCGCCCCAGAGATCAGCGCGACCGTGATGATCGCGAAGACCGCCTGGAACGCGACGAAGGCGAGGGCCGGGACCGTGGACACGAGATGGGTGGCGGCGAAGCCCTTGTCGACGCCGGCGGTGCCCATCAGCCGGGAGAGCCCGAAGAACTCGAACGGGTTGCCGACCAGTCCCCCGCCGACGTCGTCGCCGAAGGCCTCCGAGTAGCCGTAGAGCACCCAGAGCACGCTGATCAGCGCGAGTGCGCCGAAGCTCATCATCATCATGTTGAGCACGCTCTTGGCGCGCACCATGCCGCCGTAGAAGAGTGCCAGACCGGGGGTCATCAGCAGCACGAGCGCCGCCGACGCCAGCACCCAGGCGGTGTCGCCAGTATCCATGAGTCCACCTCGCGAGGAGTCGCATCAGGACGAGGCGCGACGCCGCGGTGCGGCCGGTCGCCTCGGTGGGCCCATGCTCGTCCGGTGAGGTTTCGGGGTGGCGCCTCCCGTGTTGCGGGGACGTGACGGATGCCGCCCCCGTGTAACGGCCCGATGTCGACCCGGCGCGTCTGGCGTGCGCCACGGCACCGACCCGGCGCGTCGGGCGCGCGGTCGTCGCCAGACACGCCGGGTCAGCAGGGTGA
>JAICLD010000191.1 GCA_025927595.1 Nocardioidaceae bacterium
CACGAGGCCGGATGGGCCCATGCCGAGGGGGCCCGGGGACCGTCCTGGCTCCGCCTGCCCGGCGACGTCAACGACCTGGTCCCGCTGCTGTGGTCCGCCACGGCGCGCAAGACCCCGCACGGGTCGCTCGAGGTCGGCGGGGTGGACCTGCTCGACCTCGTCGCCGAGCACGGCTCTCCTGCCTACGTCCTGGACGAGGCGGACTTCCGGGCCCGGGCGCAGGGGTTCCGGCAGGCCTTCGAGGGCTACGACGTCTACTACGCCGGCAAGGCGTTCCTGTGCACCACGGTGGCCCGCTGGGCCGCCGAGGAGGGGCTCAGCCTGGACGTCTGCTCGGCCGGGGAGCTGGCGGTGGCGCTGCGGGCCGGCTTCGACCCGGCACGGATCGGCTACCACGGGAACAACAAGACGGTGGCCGAGCTGCGCCGTGCCCTCGAGGCGGGGGTCGGCCGGGTCGTCGTCGACTCGTTCCGGGAGATCGACCGGCTGGCCGGGCTGGCGGCGGAGACGGGTCTGACGGCGCGGGTCATGGTCCGGGTCACCGCCGGGGTCGAGGCGCACACCCACGAGTACATCGCCACCGCGCACGAGGACCAGAAGTTCGGCTTCTCCATCAGCTCCGGCGACGCCCTCGACGCCGTACGCCGGGTGCGGGAGGCGGCCGGGCTCGAGCTGCTCGGCCTGCACTCGCACATCGGGTCGCAGATCTTCGACACCTCGGGGTTCGAGGTGGCCGCCCGCCGGGTCCTCGCGCTGCACGCCCGCGCCTGCGAGGAGCTGGGGGTGACCCTGCCCGAGCTCGACCTCGGGGGCGGGTTCGGGATCGCCTACACCACCCAGGACGACCCCGCCGACCCGGCGCGTCTGGCGGCGGAGCTCACCGGGATCGTCGAGCACGAGTGCCGCGCGCTCGGCGTGCCGGTCCCCCGTCTCTCGGTCGAACCGGGGCGCGCCGTCGTCGGCCCGGCGATGTGCACGGTCTACGAGGTCGGCACCGTCAAGGTCGTCGACCTCGACGCGGGCGCGAGGCGGACCTACGTCTCCGTCGACGGCGGGATGAGCGACAACATCCGCACCGCGCTGTACGACGCCGACTACTCGTGCACGCTCGCGTCCCGCCGCTCGGACGCGCCGCCCGTCCTCGCCCGCGTCGTCGGCAAGCACTGCGAGGCCGGCGACATCGTCGTCAAGGACGAGTTCGTCCCGGGCGACGTGGCCCCCGGCGACCTGCTGGCCGTGCCGGGGACCGGGGCGTACTGCCGGTCGATGGCCAGCAACTACAACCACGCACTCCGCCCGCCGGTCGTCGCGGTCCGTGACGGCGTCGCCACGGTCCTGCTCAGGCGCGAGACGGAGGAGGACCTGCTGCGCACCGACGTCGGTGCGTGAGGACGGCCGGCGGGCATCTCAGGCACCGGACGGGGACTGTGGTTTGCTGCGCCCCTGGGGGCGATGGCCCAAGATGGGACGTCCGCCGGGCGGCGTGCTGCCGTGCGGAGCGAGCGGAGAGGGAGCGGGAGTGGACAGGCGCCGTGAGGAGCCGTTGCGGCTGGCACTGCTCGGGTGCGGCTCGGTCGGCAGCCAGGTGGTCCGGCTGCTGCGCGAGCAGCGTGCCGACCTGACGGCCCGGATCGGCGCTCCGGTGGACCTGGTCGGCGTGGCCGTGCGCCGCCCGGAGCTGCAGCGCGACGCCGAGATCCCGGCCGAGCTGCTCACCACCGACGCGGCGGGGCTCGTCTCGCGCGGCGACGTCGACCTCGTCGTCGAGGTCATCGGCGGCATCGAGCCGGCCCGCTCGCTCATCCTGTCCGCGCTCGAGAACGGCGCCTCGGTGGTCACCGCCAACAAGGCGCTGCTGGCCGAGGACGGCGCGACGCTGTTCGCGGCCGCCGAGAAGGCCAACCGCGACCTCTACTTCGAGGCGTCCGTCGCCGGCGCGATCCCGATCCTGCGCCCGTTGCGGGAGTCGCTCGCCGGCGACCGGGTGCGCCGGGTGACAGGCATCGTCAACGGCACCACGAACTTCATCCTCGACAAGATGGACACGCTCGGCAGCGGCTTCGCCGAGGTGCTCGAGGAGGCCCAGGAGCTCGGCTTCGCGGAGGCCGACCCGACCGCCGACATCGAGGGCTACGACGCGGCGTCGAAGGCCGCGATCCTCGCCAGCCTGGCCTTCCACACCCGGGTCACCGCCGCGGACGTGTATCGCGAGGGGATCTCGGAGGTCAGCGCCGCCGACATCGCCTCGGCCCGCCGGATGGGCAGTGTCGTCAAGCTCCTCGCGATCTGCGAGCTGCGCGAGGGGTCCCACGGGCCCGCGGTGTCGGCGCGCGTGCACCCGGCGATGATCCCGCGGTCGCACCCGCTGGCCAGCGTGCGGGAGGCGTACAACGCCGTCTTCGTCGAGAGCGACGCGGCGGGCCGGCTGATGTTCTACGGTCCCGGCGCCGGCGGCGCCCCGACGGCCAGCGCGGTGCTCGGCGACCTGGTGTCGGCCGCGCGGCACCGCCTCGACGACGTACGGGGGGCGGGCGAGTCGACGTACGCGCAGTGCGAGGTGCTGCCGATGGGGCAGACCGAGACCCGCTACCACGTCGCCCTCGACGTCGACGACCGCGCCGGTGTCCTCGCCGCGGTGGCGCTGGCCTTCGCGGAGCACGACGTGTCCATCCAGACGGTGCGGCAGGAGGGGCACGGTCACGACGCGCAGCTCGTGGTGGTGTCGCACCGCGCGACCGACGCCGCGCTGTCGGCGACCGTGGACTCGCTGCGCACGATGGACTTCGTCCACGACGTGTCCTCGGTGATGCGCGTCGAGGGTGACAGCGAGTGAGCGCACCCGACGGTCGCGCCGGCGCCCACCAGTGGCGAGGCGTGGTGGAGGAGTACCGCGACTGGCTGGACCTCCCGCCGGGCACGCCCACCGTCACGCTGCGGGAGGGCGGCACCCCCCTGGTCGACAGCCCGTGGCTGTCCGGGCTCACCGGCGGCGAGGCCTGGCTGAAGGTCGAGGGCGACAACCCGACCGGCTCGTTCAAGGACCGCGGGATGACCGTGGCGCTCTCGGTCGCCGTCGGCCAGGGTGCCGAAGCGGTGGTCTGCGCCTCGACCGGCAACACGTCGGCCTCCATGGCGGCCTACGCCGCCCGCGCCCGCGTCACGCCTCTCGTGCTGGTGCCGCAGGGGAAGATCGCCGCGGGCAAGCTGGCCCAGGCCATCGTCCACGGCGCCCGGGTGATCATGGTCCGCGGCAACTTCGACGACTGCCTGCGGCTGTCCCGAGGCCTCGCCGAGGGCTACCCGGTGGCGCTGGTGAACTCCGTGAACCCGATGCGCCTCGAGGGGCAGAAGACCGCCTCGTTCGAGGTCGTGGACTCGCTCGGCGACGCACCGGACGTGCACGTGCTGCCCGTCGGCAACGCCGGGAACATCTCCGCCTACTGGAAGGGCTACCGGGAGTACCACGAGGCGGGCCGCAGCAGCAGGACCCCGCGGATGCTGGGATGGCAGGCGGCCGGAGCCGCCCCGCTGGTCTCCGGTGCCCCCGTCCCCGACCCCGAGACGGTGGCGTCGGCGATCCGGATCGGCAACCCCGCGTCCTGGCACCTGGCCGTCGCGGCCGCCGAGCAGTCCGGAGGCTGCTTCCGGGCCGTGACCGACCAGGAGATCCTCGCCGCGCAGCGGCAGCTGGCCTCGCGCGACGGCGTCTTCGTCGAGCCCGCGTCCGCAGCGGGCGTCGCGGGCCTGCTGCAGGAGGTCGCCGCCGGCACCAGGTACGACGGGCAGCGGCTCGTCGTGACCGTCACCGGACACGGCCTCAAGGACGTCGACACCGCCCTGTCGACCTTCACCGACCTCGTGGACACCGTCGTCGACGCCGACGTGGAGGCCGCCGCCGAGGCCGCGGGCCTGAGGTGAGCACGTACCTCGACGGTCCGGTGCGGGTCTCGGTCCCCGCCACCAGCGCGAACCTCGGGCCCGGCTTCGACAGCCTCGGCCTCGCGCTGGACCACCGCGACGTGGTGACCGCCCAGGTGGTGGAGGGTCGCCGGGGACGCGACGCCGGCGCGCCGAGGATCGTCGTGCGCGGCTCGGGGGAGGGCGCGCTGCCCCTCGACGAGCGGCACCTCGTGCACCGGGCCATGCGCGCCGCGTTCGAGCGGATGGGCACGGACCTGCCGTCCGTCGACCTCGCGTGCGACAACGTCGTGCCGCACGCGCGGGGTCTGGGCTCGTCGTCCGCGGCGATCGTCGCCGGCATCTGCGCCGCGCGCGGACTGGTCGCAGGCGGTTCGCTGCTCATGGACGACGACGCCGTGCTCGCGCTGGCCACCGAGCTGGAGGGACACCCCGACAACGTGGCTCCCGCGCTGCTCGGCGGGTTCACCGTGGCCTACCGCGACGGCGCGCACGTGCACGCCGTGGGCCTGGAGGTCGACCCACGGGTCGAGGTCGTCGCGTTCGTGCCACCGGAGGGGGTCCGCACGGAGGTCGCGCGCGGGCTGCTCCCGGCCAGCGTGCCCCACGCGGACGCCGCGGCCAACGCCGGCCGGGCCGCGCTCCTGGTCGCCGCGCTGGGACACCGCCCCGAGATGTTGCTGGCGGCGACGGAGGACCGGCTCCACCAGGACTACCGGGAGCCGGCCATGCCGGAGACCCTCGCCCTCGTGCGCTCGCTGCGTGCCGAGGGCGTCCCGGCGGTGGTGTCCGGGGCGGGTCCGACGGTGCTGGTCCTCACCGACCGGAAGCGCCGTGACGAGCTGGTCCTGCGGGCCCCGCGGGACTGGGCCGCGCTGGCCGTGCCGGTCGACCGGAGAGGCGCGCTGGTGACCCTTCCCGAGGAGACCGGCAGGGGGGCCGCTCCGGCGCCGCGCGGGTGACCTCGGCGGGCTCGGCGGAGGTCGCACGCGGCCCCCGGCGGTAGTGCTACGCTGCCCGTGCGGCAGTGATCGAGACCGCGGTCCTCGCAGTCGACGCCATCACCTCGCTCGCACTTCTCCCTCTCGCTCGTCCTCCGCCCTCTCCGCAGCGGCCGCCGTCTCGGCGTCCGCCCGCCGGGGTCCCGTCGGACGGCGTCGAGGACCACCTGGCACGAGGCCACCCGGGTCGTCCGGGCCGGCCCGATACGTGGGAAGGACCCTCACGTGACCGACACCACCGCAGCCGACCAGCCGGCCGCTCCCGGCACCGGCACCGGCACCCGTCGCCGCGCCACCGGGCTCGCCGGCATGCTGCTCCCCGAGCTCAAGCAGATGGCCGCGGGCCTGGGGATCAAGGGCACCGGCGCCATGCGCAAGAGCCAGCTGGTCGACGCGATCAGGGCCGCCCAGTCAGGTGGCCAGTCCGGTGGCCAGTCCGCTGGCCAGTCGAGTGGCCAGTCGGGCGCCTCGACCGGCACGTCGAACGGCCGGGCGCGTGAGCAGCAGGACGGTCGGCACGAGGCGCAGCCCTCGCAGACCCGTCCCGAGGAGCACGCCGCGGCCCGCACCGAGCCCGACCGCGCCACCGGTCCCGAGAGCCGCACCGAGACGCAGGCCCCGGCCCGCGCCGAGCCGCCGCAGGACCGCGGCGGTGACGCGAGCCGCCAGGACGCCCGTCCAGAGGACCAGCACGCGTCCCGGCACCACGAGCAGCAGGACAGGCAGGACCGGCAGCAGACCTACGACCGCGGCGGCCAGCAGGGCGGCCGGTCCGCCGAGACCCGTGGCCGCAACGACGCCCGCCAGGAGGGTCGCGGCGACACCCGGCCGGAGAGCCGCAACGACAGCCGCCCGGAGGGCCGCAACGACACCCGCCCGGACACCCGCACCGACGACGACGGTCCCGGGCGCGGACGCAGCCGGCGGCGCCGGGGACGCGACCGCAACGACCGTCCCGACCGCACGGAGCGCACCGACCGGCCGGAGCGCACCAGCCGACCGGGACGCGGCGAGCCGGACACGCAGATCCTCGAGGACGACGTGCTGGTGCCCGCGGCCGGCATCCTCGACGTGCTCGACAACTACGCGTTCGTGCGGACCAGCGGCTACCTCCCGGGTCAGGACGACGTCTACGTCTCGCTGTCGATGGTCCGCAAGTTCGGCCTGCGCCGCGGCGACGCGGTCACCGGCCAGGTGCGCCAGCCGCGGGAGGGGGACCGCAAGGAGAAGTTCAACCCGATGGTGCGCATCGACACCATCAACGGCGCCGACCCCGAGGCCGCCCGGCACCGCGTGGAGTTCCAGAAGCTGACCCCGCTCTACCCCTCC
>JAICLD010000272.1 GCA_025927595.1 Nocardioidaceae bacterium
CGCATGGGTGAACGGCCGGCTCCTCGAGGACCCGCACGCGCCCGCCGTCGGAGTGCTCGACCACGGTCTCACCGTCGGTGACGGCGTCTTCGAGGCGGTCAAGGTGGTCGACGGGGTGCCGTTCGCGCTGTCGCGACACCTCGACCGGCTGGCGCGCTCCGCGGCCGGGCTCCGGCTGCCGGCGCCGGATCTCGACGCCGTACGACGCGGGGTGACCGCCGTGCTCGAGCCGGAGCCCCTGGCCCTGGGCCGGCTGCGGATCACGCTCACCGGAGGCATCGGCCCCGCCGCGTCGGCACGGGGGAGCGGCGAGCCCACCCTGGTCGTCCTCGCCGACGCCCTGGCCCCGGCGCGGCCCACCACCGCGGTCGTGACGGTGCCCTGGCCCCGCAACGAGCGAGGCGCCCTGGCGGGGCTGAAGACGACGTCGTACGCCGAGAACGTCGTGGCCCTCGCCCACGCGGCCGAGCGCGGCGCGGGCGAGGCGGTGTTCGCGAATCTGGCAGGGCACCTGTGCGAGGGGACCTCCTCCAACGTCTTCTACGTCGTCGACGGGGAGCTCCGCACTCCGACCCTGGCCTCGGGCTGCCTCGCGGGGGTCAGCCGCGCCCTGCTCCTGGAGTGGTACGGCGCCCGTGAGGTCGACGAGCCGGTCGAGGTGCTGCGCGAGGCGCAGGAGATCCTGCTCGTCTCGACGACCAGGGACGTCCAGGCGGTCGACCGGTGCGACGACCGGGCGCTCACCGCGCCGGGACCTGTCACCGAGCGATGCCGGCAGGTGTGGGCGGAACGGGCCGCGGACGACAGCGACCCCTGAGGCGGAGGAGCGCCACAGGGGTCGGTCGTCGGGCTACCGGCGATGCCTGCCGCACGGGATCGGGCCTCCCAGCCGACCCCCGTCACGGGTCACCGCAGCACCGGCTCGAGCAGTCGCTCAGGCGGCCTCGGCGGTGAGGATCGCGCTGATCGCCGCGTCCACGTCGAGGTGCTCGGACTCGGTGCCCCGGGCCACAGCGGCGCTCATCCGGTCGATGAACGAGCTCAGGTCACCGGTGCGGGCCTGCACCAGCGCCTCGCCGTCGGGCGAGCAGAGCTCGATGATCACCACCGCGTGACCCTCTGAGTCCAGGCAGGGCCAGACGTGCACGTCGCCGTCCCCGGAGGGCTCGTAGAGCCCCTCGGTGAGCAGGTCGCGCCCGAAGGTCCAGCGGACCTGGCTGGAACCGGTCATGAAGACCGTCGTGATGGCGTACGGGTCGCTCGGGTCGTACTGCAGCTCGGCCTCGATCGGAGTCACTGTCCCCGTCGGGTCGATGAGCTCCAGCGTGACCGGTTGGGTGACCGTCACCGGTGCCGTGTTCATCGAGAAGTCCATCTGTGGTGCCTTTCCTCCCAGTCGTCCCCTCCGGACGTGTCGAGGAGACGTTCAAGAGGTGGCCGCATGACGGGAAACCAAACAGGTCGCGAGAAGTTTTCTTCAAGAGATCGACTCTCAGGGGTTGACATGTCCGCTTTCAGCGTGTTGCCGGTCCGGTCCGGACCTCCCCTGCGCGTCGTACGACGCGTGGAGCGCAGCCCCGGGGGGCAGGGGAAGGGGTGGCCCGCGAGCATGCGCTAGCCTGTGCGGCGCAGCGGGCGATTGGCGCAGTGGTAGCGCGCTTCGTTCACACCGAAGAGGTCACTGGTTCGAACCCAGTATCGCCCACCGCGACGCACCGGGCCGGCCCTCCTGGAGGGCCGGCCCGCGTCACGTTTCCCGGCGGCGGCGGACCTGGTCCGGCGGCTACCATCGAGCGGCACCCAGCCGCCGGCACCGGCCGCGCGGCCCCCGACGCCGTCAGGAGCTCTCCGTGTCCGAGATCAAGGTCACCGTGCAGGACGCAGGCGCTGCCGCCGAGCGTGCGGTGACGGCGGGCACCCAGGCGTGGGAGCTCTACCGCGACACCCCCTCCGTGGTGGCGGCGCGGGTCGGAGGTGAGCTGCGCGACCTCGCCTACGAGCTCCGCGACGGCGACGAGGTCGAGGGCGTCGAGATCGACAGCCAGGACGGCCGCGCGATCCTGCGGCACTCCACCGCCCACGTCATGGCACAGGCGGTCCAGGACCTCTTCCCCGAGGCCCGGCTCGGGATCGGCCCGCCGGTCACCGACGGCTTCTACTACGACTTCGACGTCCCCGAGCCGTTCGTGCCCGAGGACCTGGAGAAGATCGAGACCCGCATGCGCAAGATCGTCAAGGAGGGCCAGCGGTTCTCGCGGCGGCCGGTCTCCGACGGGGAGGCGCTGGGCGAGCTCGCGGACGAGCCCTACAAGGTCGAGCTGATCGGCCTCAAGGGCGGACTCGACAGGCCCGACCAGCCGGGCTCGGCAGCCGAGGCGGCCGAGGGTGCCTCCGTCGAGGTCGGAGCCGGCGAGCTCACGATCTACGACAACCTGCGCCGGGACGGGTCGCTGGCCTGGAAGGACCTGTGCCGCGGACCGCACCTGCCCACCACCAAGCGGATCCCCGCGTTCAAGCTGATGCGGACCGCGGCGGCGTACTGGCGCGGTGACGAGCACAACAAGCAGCTGCAGCGCATCTACGGCACCGCGTGGGAGTCGAAGGAGGCGCTGGCCGAGCACCTGCACCGGATCGAGGAGGCCGAGCGCCGCGACCACCGCAGGCTCGGCCGGGAGCTCGACCTCTACAGCTTCCCCGACGAGCTCGGCTCGGGCCTGGCCGTCTTCCACCCCAAGGGCGGGGTGCTCAAGCGCGAGATGGAGGACTACGTCCGCCGCCGGCACGTCGAGGAGGGCTTCCAGTACGTCGGGACCCCGCACATCAGCAAGGACGGGCTGTTCCACACCTCCGGACACCTGCCCTACTACGCCGACACGATGTTCCCGGCGATGGAGTTCGAGGGCACCGAGTACCGCCTCAAGGCGATGAACTGCCCGATGCACAACCTCA
>JAICLD010000058.1 GCA_025927595.1 Nocardioidaceae bacterium
GGCCGTCATCGCCGAGATGATGGACGACGTACGCCGGCTGACGCGGGAGAGCCGCAGGGCCGCGGCCGCGCCCGTCCCGGCCGTCCTGGGGCACCGCCTCCGCGAGCGCCTGCCGGGGTCCGCGCGGGCCGTGGCGCGGCGGGTGCGGGCCCGGCTGGGCGGCTCCCCGGCCCGGGAGTGACCTCGCTCATAGCCAGGAGCGTGCCCGACGGGCAGCATGTGCTGCCACGCCAGCCACGCCGCTGCCGCACCGTCGCGGCCCGACCGGAAGGACCCGCCATGGGCCGCCTCTGCGAGACCGAGGGCCTCACCGACGTCCAGTCCGAGATCCTCGCGCTGGTCCGGACCTTCGTGGACGAGCAGATCCTCCCCGTCGCGACCGAGCTGGAGCACCGCGACGAGTACCCCGAGAAGATCGTCGAGGGCATGAGGGACCTGGGGCTGTTCGGCCTCACGATCCCCGAGGAGTACGGCGGGCTGGGCGAGTCGCTGCTGACCTACGCCCTCGTCGTGGAGGAGATCGCGCGCGGCTGGATGAGCGTGTCCGGGATCGTCAACACGCACTTCATCGTCGCCTACATGCTGATGCGGCACGGCACGCCCGAGCAGAAGCAGCGCTACCTGCCCAGGATGGCGACCGGTGAGGTGCGCGGAGCCTTCTCGATGTCCGAGCCCGGCTGCGGCTCCGACGTGTCGGCGATCCGGACCAAGGCCGTGCGCTCGGCGGACGGGGCGACGTACACGGTCGACGGGCAGAAGATGTGGCTGACCAACGGAGGGACCTCGACCCTGGTCGCGGTGCTGGTCAGGACCGACGAGGGCGCGGACAGCATCTACAAGAACATGACGACGTTCCTCGTGGAGAAGCCCGCCGGCTTCGGCGAGGTGCTGCCCGGCCTGAGCGTCCCCGGCAAGATCGAGAAGATGGGCTACAAGGGCGTCGACACCACCGAGCTCGTCTTCGACGGGTTCGCGATCGGCGCCGACCAGGTCCTCGGCGGGGAACCCGGACGGGGCTTCTACCAGATGATGGACGGGGTCGAGGTCGGCCGAGTCAACGTCGCCGCCCGTGGCTGCGGCGTGGCCTTGCGGGCGTTCGAGCTCGGCGTCGCCTACGCGCAGCAGCGGGAGACCTTCGGCAAGAGGATCGCCGAGCACCAGGCGGTGCTGTTCCGGCTCGCCGAGATGGGCACCAAGGTCGAGGCGGCCCACCAGATGATGGTGAGGGCCGCCCGGACCAAGGACTGCGGCCGGCGCAACGACCTCGAGGCGGGCATGGCGAAGTACCTCGCCAGCGAGTACTGCTCCCAGGTCGTCGAGGACTCCTTCCGGATCCACGGCGGCTACGGGTTCTCCAAGGAGTACGAGATCGAGCGGCTCTACCGGGAGGCGCCGATGCTGCTGATCGGGGAGGGCACCGCCGACATCCAGCGGATGATCATCGGGCGCCGGCTGCTGGAGGACTACCGCCTCTGACGGTGGCGTCAGTCGTGGTCGGGATCGTCGTCGAGGGTGCGGGTGAGGTCGCCCAGCGCGCGCTGGAGGCGCTCGTCGTCGCGGTCGACCGCGGGGACCAGGACCTCGGTCACCACGTCGACGACGTCGGCCAGCCGCTGGTTGAGCCGGCGGTTCTCCTCCACGGCCTCCTCGAGGACGGCGACGCGGGCGCTCAGCCGGGTGACCTGGTCGCGGAGGGCGGGGACCACGCCGAAGGGCGGCTGGACCGGCGTGGACGGTCGCAGCCGGTCGTGCACGCGGGCGCCCAGCGAGCGCAGCCGGTCGAGGCCGACAGCGCGGTCCCCGGAAGCCTTGCGGTCGTGCTCTGTCACGGTCTCCACCTCACGACGAGTCTGCAGATGTGCGGGTCCTCCTCGCCGAGCGGGGCGAGGTTGCGGCCGGTCTCCCGGTGGACGACGTGGCCGCCGTACGACTCGATCTCGCGGACCGCGTCGTCGGGGTCGACGTACGTCCGCTGGTGCGGGCCGAAGAACGTCGGCTCCCCGCGGGACAGCGGCGTGCGGAACTCGACGAACGTCTCGCCGCCGCGGCGCTGCACCATCGAGGCGAAGCGCCAGAGGTTGTCCCGGCCGCTGGGTCCGAGCGTGTCGAGCAGGCCGCGCGCGTAGACCTGCCGCAGCCCCCTCTGGTGGGCCAGCCGGGTGCCGGTGAGCAGCACCGAGCGCAGGTCCTCGAGGTTGAGCTGGCGGGTGGCCACCGTCAGCTGCTTGCGCCGGCGCAGCCGCTCGGTGTGCCGCATCCCGCGGCCGGTGAAGTCGTAGGCGAACACGCGGTGCCCGCGTGCGGCGAAGTACGCGGAGTCGCGCCCCGTGCCGGCGCCGACGTCGAGGATCGTGGCCCGCCGAGACGGCCGCTCGGCGGCGTGGTCGACGAGCCACTGCTGCACCCAGCGCGCGAACGGCGAGGCGGTGCGTGGCACGCGGCTCGCGGCGGGGCTCTTGTAGAAGTCCTGCCAGAACCGGACGCGGCGCCGGGGCGCCCGGAACCACGCGTCCATGCGCCGTACGTCGACGGGGTCGTGGTCGAAGTGGAAGGCGGGGTCGGGCACGCGCCAGTCCGGGCCGTAGGTGAACTCCAGCACCTCCTCGGGCCGCGCCGGCGCGACGACCTCGCGGCCCTCCAGCGTCACCGTGCCGAACGGCACCAGCGCCGAGCGGTCCAGGCGGCCGGTCAGCGAGCCGGTCACCATGAACCGGTCGCCGACGTGGAAGGACCCGAAGACGTCGATGCCGCAGCGCCGGCCGTCGGGCAGCGGCACCCACACCTTGAAGTTGGCGCCGGACATCCGCACGACCTGCCAGCCGAGCGCCCGCATCCGGCGGGTCGCCGCGGTGCACTCGCGGATGATGTCGAAGGGGTGGTGGCAGCGGCTCAGGTACGCGACGTCGGCGTCGGAGTCGTGGCCGATCATCCGCCCGTCGCGGACGGCGCCGAGCAGGCAGCCGTACATCAGGTAGGCGTCCAGCCCGCAGGCGCCCCTCAGGTCCGCCAGCACGCGCTCCAGGGCGTCCATGATCTCGCCCCGCGTGGAGTCCTCGGTGTTGCTGAAGTCGCGCTGGAGCCGGCCGCCCTTGTCGACCGCGAGCGGGTTGCCCTCGTCGTCGACGACCCGGACCCGCCCCTTGCCGTCGGCGAACCGCGCCTGCGGCACCGCGCCGAGCACCTGGCGGCTCACGTGGTCGACCAGGGTCACGTCCGCGGTGCCCCGCAGGTGCCGCACCAGCGCCCGCGGCCAAGGCACCTCCAGCCACCCGTCCTCGGCGGGACGCCCGTCGCGCGCCGGGTGGAAGGACCACACCCGCTGGCCGTCGAGGAGGACGTCGACGGTGCCCGTCAGCGACCCCGGGACGACGAGGCCACCGGTGCTCGCGCGGATCCCGGCTGCCACCGGCCCTCCCTGGGTCCTGCTGGTGCTGGTGCTGGTGCTGGTCGCCGGCCCGGTGTCCCGGACCGCGCCCGGCAGCCTACCGGGGTGAGGAACGACACCCGGCGGCACCTGTCGCCGCTCGGCGCGGTCCGCCACGATGGTGCGATGCAGTTCGGTCGCAGCTACGAGGAGTTCGAGGTCGGGGCCGTCTACCGGCACTGGCCGGGCAAGACCGTCACCGAGTACGACGACCACCTGTTCTGCCTGCTCACGATGAACCACCACCCGCTGCACCTCGACGCGCACTACGCAGGCACCACGCAGTTCGGGCGCAACGTCGTCGTCGGCAACTACGTCTACTCGCTGCTGCTCGGGATGAGCGTCCCGGACGTCTCCGGCAAGGCGATCGCGAACCTCGAGGTGGAGTCGCTGCGGCACGTCGCGCCCACCTTCCACGGTGACACGCTCTACGGGCAGAGCGAGGTCCTCGGCAAGTGGGAGTCCCGGTCCAAGGACGACCGCGGCGTCGTCCACGTGGAGACCACGGGCTACAACCAGGAGGGCACGCTCGTGTGCGTCTTCCGCCGCAAGGTCATGGTGCCCAAGCAGTCCTACCTCGACGCCCGGGGTGGCGAGCAGCCGGGGCGGCCGGAGCCGGCGGACCCGCCGACGCGGGCCTGAGACGGTCCCGGCACCGGTAGGTTGTCGCCATGTCCCAGGACCCCGCAGACCCGGACGGCCCCGACGACGCCGAGCTGTGGCTGGTCCGGCACGGGGAGACCGAGTGGAGCCGCGACGGGCGGCACACCTCCCACACCGACCTCGACCTCACCGACGACGGCGTCGAGGTCGCCCGCACGCTGCGGGACCGGCTCAGCGGCGAGCCGTTCGACCTGGTCCTGAGCAGCCCCCTGCGCCGCGCGCGTCGTACGGCGGAGCTCGCGGGGTTCACCGACGTCGAGGAGGAGCCGGACCTCGTGGAGTGGGGCTACGGCGAGTACGAGGGCGTGACGACCGCCCGGATCCGCGAGAGGGTCCCCCGGTGGACGGTGTGGACGCACCCGACGCCCGGCGGCGAGACGGCCGCGCAGGTGACGGAGCGGCTGGACCGCGTGGTGGCCCGGGTCCGTGAGGCGGGCGGGCGGACGCTGGTCTTCGGGCACGGCCACGCGCTGCGGGCGCTGACGGCGCGCTGGATCGAGCAGCCCGTCGAGGAGGGCCGCTTCTTCAAGCTCGACACGGCGACGGTCAGCACGCTCGGCTACGAGCGGGACTTCCCGGTCGTGCTGCGCTGGAACTCCTGACTCACGGGCTCTCCAGGACGCCCCAGGCCGTGAGCGCCTCCACCAGCCCGGGCGAGGTGTCGACCGCCCGCACCTCTTCCGGGCGCAGCCACGCGGCGTCGTCGGCGTCGTCGCCCGCCCGCAACGGCTCCGGGGGCTGTCCCGCGGCGAGCCGGCAGCGGTAGTCGCGGATCACGTACACGCGCCCGCCGGGCGCCGCGCGCTCGACCGTGCCGACCAGCGCGCCGACCTCGACCCGCAGGCCGGTCTCCTCCAGCACCTCGCGGGCGGTCGCCTCGGGGTCGGTCTCGCCGGCCTCGACGCGGCCCCCGGGCACCGCCCAGCGGCCCCGGGACGGCTCGTGGCCGCGCAGCACCATCAGGAGCCGCGAGCGGTCGTCGACGACGACCGCCCCCACGCAGTCCACCCGGTCCCCGCTCACCCGCCCCAGGGTAGGCGCTTGACGGCCGCGGGCCCGGCCACGACCGTTAGCCCATGACCCTGGGAGTCGGGTGCCCCCGCTGCGCAGCGGCGGTCACCGCGACGGACGACGGCTGGCGGTGCGCCGACCACGGCGCGATCACGCCGTTGTGGCGGCCGGAGACCGCCGACTACGTCGGGTTCGGCGAGCACGTGCGCCGCGCCGGCACCATGCCGACCTTCGTGCCGTGGCCGCTGGCGCCCGGCTGGGCCGTGAGCGACTTCGGGTGCGTGGCGGCACCCGACCGCGACGGCCGCGCCTGCTTCGTCACCTGCTCGGGGCCCAGCGACCCCGACGGCGTCGTCGAGCTGACCGTCGTCTCGGAGGAGCCGGGGGTGGGCCTGGGTGCCCGCTGCGCCGGGGTGCTGCGCACCGACCCGGGCGCCGAGATCGGCGACGGCCCACCGCACGTCAAGGTCCGCATCGACGGCCACCCGATCCCGCTGTGGTCGGTGCTGACCAGCGAGGCGGACGTCGACTTCGACCGCTCGGTCTTCGCGGGCGAGGCGCACGGGCGGTGGCTGTGGGTGGTGCTGAGGCCGGCGTCGGCCGCGCTGCTGCTCAAGGACGAGTGGGTCCTGACCGACATCTCCGGCCTCGGCCCCGAGCTGATCGACCTTCCGTTCGGGGGCACGCCGCCCGCCTGGTGAGCCGGGGCGCCCTCTAGGCTCGTGAGGTGCGCATCGACCTCCACACGCACTCGGACCGCTCCGACGGCACCCAGTCCCCGGCGGCCCTCGTGCAGGCGGCGCGGGAGCAGGGCATCGACGTCATCGGCGTCACCGACCACGACACCACCGAGGGCTGGGACGAGGCCGAGAGGGCCGCCGGCTGCCACGGGGTCGGCCTGGTGCGCGGCATCGAGGTCAGCTGCCGCTTCGCCGGGTACGGCGTCCACCTGCTGGCCTACCTCCCGGACCCGACGTACCCGCCGCTGGCCGAGGAGCTCCGCAGGATCCTGGACGGCCGCCGCGCGCGGCTGCCCGCCACGCTGTCGAGGCTGCGCGACCTGGGCATCGACATCGACGTCGAGGACGTCCGCCGGGTCTCGGGCGAGACCGCGGCGATGGGACGGCCGCACGTCGCCGACGCGCTGGCCTCCCTCGGGGTCGTCGCCGACCGGGGCGAGGCGTTCGACGTCTTCCTGGGCCCGCAGGGCCCCGCCTACGTGTCGCGCTACGCCGCCGACCTGGAGACGATGATCGACCTGGTCGCCGGTGCCGGCGGGGTCACCGTGCTGGCCCACCCCTGGGCGTCGCGGCACAACCACACCGCGCTCGACGAGGCGGGGATCGCCCGGCTGGCCCGGGCCGGGCTCGCCGGCGTCGAGGTCGACCACGAGGACCACTCGCCGGCCGACCGGGCCGGCCTGCGCGCGATCGCGCTCCGGCTGGGGCTGCTCGTGACCGGGTCCAGCGACCACCACGGGGCCGGCAAGAGCGGCCACGAGCTCGGCTGCAACACCACCGCCCCGGATCAGCTGGACCGGCTGGTGGCCGCGGCGGAGAAGGCGGCCGCGGCTGCCGGGCGGCCCGCGCCCGGGCTGCTGCGGCCATGAGCTCGGTCCTCACGTTCTCGCTGCTCACCGAGGTCTTCGTCACGCTGTTCGTGATCATGGACCCGGTCGGCACCATCCCGCTGTTCCTGTCGCTGACGCGCGGGCGGTCGCCCGCGAGCGTGCGCCGGGCGGCCTGGCAGGCGGTCACCGTGTCGTTCTCGGTGATCGTGGCGTTCGCGTTCTTCGGCCAGCAGATCCTGCACTACCTCGGGATCTCGCTGCCGGCGCTGCAGTGCGCGGGGGGTCTGCTGCTGCTCCTGGTCGCGCTGGAGCTGCTGACCGGCAAGGAGGAGGCCCCCACCGCGGCCTCCGACGTCAACGTGGCGCTGGTGCCTCTGGGCACCCCGCTGCTGGCCGGCCCCGGCGCGATCGTCGCGACCATGGTGCTCTCGCGCCGTGTCGACACGGTCCCGGACTTCGTCGCCGTGGCGGCCGGCGTCGTCCTCGTGCACGTGTCGCTGTGGCTGGCGATGCGGTTCTCGCTGCCGATCCTGCGGCTGCTGCGCGACGGCGGCGTCGTGCTGGTCTCGCGGATCTCCGGGCTGCTGCTGTCCGCGATCGCCGTGCAGCTGGTGGCGGACGCGGTGCGGGCGTTCATCGGCGGGGAGGGCTGAGGTGCCCCGGGCGGCCGGCCGTGACGGTGACCAGCCGCCGCTCGACGGGATGCCGCAGCGGCTCTACCCGGCCACCCCGGCCCGGCTCTCGACGTACGACGACTGCCCACGGCGCTACCGGCTGACCTACCTCGACCGGCCGGCGGTCGCGCGTGGGCGGGCCTGGGCGCACCGGTCCGTCGGCGCCGCGGTCCACACGGCGCTCGCCCGGTGGTGGGGGCTGCCGCTGAGGGCGCGGACCCCGCGCGCCGGCGGCGCGCTGCTCGGGCAGGCCTGGCCGACCGAGGGGTTCCGGGACGAGGACCAGTCGAGGCGGGCCCGGGTCCGCGTCCGTGCGGAGGTGGAGGGCTACCTGGCGGGGGTGGACCCGGCGGCGGAGCCGGTGGCCGTCGAGCGCAGCGTCGCCGTCCGGACCCCGCACGCCTGGCTGTGGGGCCGGGTCGACCGGCTCGACGACCGGGCGGGGGACGGACTCGTGGTCGTCGACTACAAGACGGGCACGTCGGTGCCCGGCGAGGAGGCCGCCGCCGGTTCGCAGGCCCTCGCCGTCTACGCGGCGGGTGCGGCGGGGCTGATGCGGCGGCGGTGCCGGCGGGTCGAGCTGCACCACCTGCCGAGCGGCACCGTCGCCGCCTTCGAGCACACCGAGGCGACGCTGGCCGCGCACCTGGACCGGGCCGACGCGGTGTCCGCCGAGCTCGACCGCCTCGACGCGGTGCACGCGGGTGGGCTGTCGCGCAAGGTGGCCGATGCGGCCTTCCCCGCGCGCGTCGCCCCGAGGTGCGGCTGGTGCGAGGTGCGGTCCCTGTGCGGACCGGGCTCGGTGGTGCCGCCGCGCGAGCCGTGGGCGGGCGTCCCCGAGGCGTGAGCGGTCACCGGCGTCCGAGCCCCTGGAACCGGGCCTGCACCCCGGCGGGGGTGTGCCTCGCGAGCACGCTGATGGCCCGGTACCTCCTGCTCGGCACCGACAGCCGGCGGCCCCGGGCGAGGTCGCGCAGCGCCTCCTGCACCACGCGGTCCGCGTCGAGCCACAGCCACGACGGCGCCGAGTCGGGCCTGACGTCCATCCGCTCGTGGAACTCGGTGCGGGTGAACCCGGGGAGCAGCGCCATCACGCGGACGCCGCGGTCGCCGTAGGTCAGGTCCGCCCACTGGCTCAGGGCGGTGACGTAGGCCTTGGCGGCGCTGTAGGTGCCCCGTGGCAGGAACCCGGCGATGCTCGAGACGTTCACGACGGCGCCGTGCCCGTGCGGGACCATCCGGCCCAGCGCCGCGTGCATGAGCCGCAGCACGGCGGTGACGTGGGTGTCGAGGAGGTACTGCTCGTCCTCGACGGAGTTGGCCAGGAACGGCCGCTTCAGCCCGAAGCCCGCGCTGTTCACCAGCAGGTCGACGGGGCGGTCCTCGTCGGCGAGCCGCCGCTCGACGAGGGCCAGCTCCTCGCGGCGGCCGAGGTCGGCGGCGAGCACGTCGACCTCGACGCCGTACGAGGAGCGGAGGGTGGTGGCCAGTGTCTCGAGCCGTTCCCGGGTTCGGGAGACCAGCACGAGGTCGTGGCCGTCGGCGGCGAGGCGGTGGGCGAAGGACAGGCCGATGCCGGAGGTGGGTCCGGTGACCAGGGCCAGGGGGCGCGTGCGGGGGTGCGACATGGCGACGAGCATCCACGGCCCGCACGAGGCGCCGCAACGCGGCTGCGGCATGATGGCGGCGTGGCTGCCTCCAGGACCAGGGTCGTCGCGGTGGCCAACCAGAAGGGCGGCGTCGCGAAGACGACGACGGTCGCCTCGCTCGGGGCCGCGCTGGCCGAGCTCGGGCACCGGGTCCTGCTCGTCGACCTCGACCCGCAGGCCTGCCTGACCTTCTCCCTCGGCATCGACCCCGAGGACCTCGAGCTCTCGGTGCACCACGTGCTGACCAAGGGGCTGGCCCCGGCGGAGGCGGTGATCGAGACCGAGGACGGCGTGGACCTGCTGCCGGCGACGATCGAGCTGGCCCGCGCGGAGGCCGACCTGCTCACCCGCACCGGCCGCGAGCACGTCGTCGCGCTGGCCCTCGAGGAGCTGGCCGGGCGCTACGACTGGGTGCTGCTGGACTGCCCGCCCTCGCTCGGGGTGCTCACCGTGGCCGCCCTGACGGCGGCGCAGGGCGTGCTGATCCCCTTGCAGTGCGAGACGCTGTCGCACCGCGGCGTCGGGCAGCTGCTCGACACCGTCCACGACGTGCGGCGGTTCACCAACCGGCGCCTCAAGGTCTGGGGCGTGCTGCCGACGCTGTACGACGGCCGCACGAACCATGCCCGGGCGGTGCTCGAGACGATCTCGGAGACCTACGGGCTCGAGGTCCTGCAGCCGCCGATCCCGAAGTCGATCCGGTTCGCCGAGGCGCCGGCCGTCGGTCGCTCGATCCTGCGCACGAGCGGCCGGCACCCCGGTGCGGAGGCGTATCGGGAGGTCGCGGCCAGCCTCACCCGCCGCTGAGCCTGACGCGGCTACTGTGAGCGCCATGGGTCGCCCCGAGGGTCCGCACGCCCGGCGCCGGCCGGAGCCGCCGGCCCGGCCGCGGTACGGCCGGATCGCCGCGGCCGGCGGAGCGGTCCTGGTCACGGTGGTGGCACTGCTGGGCGGCGCGGGGCTGCTGCCGCTCGAGCACGCGCGGGCCTCGATGACGGCGGGTCGTCCCGGGTCGGCGCCCGCGGCGGCGCAGCTGGCGGCCCAGTCGGAGGTGCCGGCCGCGCTGGCCGGGTCGACGCCGGTGGGGGAGGGGGGTGCCGCCGTGCGCCGCAGTCACGTGCGGCTGCCCGCCAGCTCGAAGCCGGCCGCCGACCGGAGCGCGGGCCAGGACGTCCCGCCGGCGGTCCCCGCGAGCAGCGGCACCGGCCGGCGCGTCGTCTTCGACATCACGTCCCAGCGCGTGTGGCTCGTGGGCCGGCACGCCGGCCACGACGTCGTACGCCGCACGTACCTGGTGTCCGGCAGCGTGACCGACAACCTGCAGCCCGGGACGTACGCGGTCTACTCGCGCTCGCTGCACGCCTGGGGGGTCGACGACTCCGGCACGATGCGCTACATGGTCCGGTTCGCGCACGGGCAGCACGCCGCGATCGGCTTCCACGACATCCCGCGGCTGCACGGCGCCTACGTGCAGACGCGGGACCAGCTCGGGTCGCCGCAGAGCCACGGCTGCATCCGGCAGTGGCGTCCCGACGCGAAGGCGCTGTGGGCCTTCGCCCCCGTGGGCACCCGCGTCGTCGTCACCTGACTCTCCCCGCCGCCCTCCCCTTCCCGCCGAGTCGGCACGTCCACAGCACCTCCGGGGTGCCGAGTCGGCGCGTCCACAACGCGCCCGGCGTGCCGAGCCGGCGGGTGTGGCGCGGTACGACGCGGGCGCGCCTGGGCACCGAGCTGACGGACGCGACCCGAGTGACGGGTACGACGTCCGGCCAGCCGCTGTGGACGCGCCGACTCGGCGTCCGACAGCCGCTGTGGACGCGCCGACTCGGCGAGAAAGGGAGGGGAGGGGGCGGTCGGTCAGTCGGCGGAGGTGGCCGAGGGGGAGGAGCTGCGGCGACGGCGGCGCCGGTTCCGGGTGCCGGTCGTGGACTCGCCGCCGGCCGCGGTGGCCTCCGACGCGTCGGAGGACGCGGACGAGGCGGGCGACGAAGCCGACGCGGCGTCCACGGACGTGCCGCCACGGGTGCGGCTGCGGCCCCGCCGCTCGCCGCGGGGACGGTCACCCGACCCGCCGCCCGACCCGCCGCCGGACCCCCCGCCGGAGCGAGAGCCCGCGCGGGAGGACTCGGCGCGCGGGGCCGCGGGCTGCTCGGGGACCAGGCGACCCTTCGTCCCCGGGGCGATCCCCATGTCGTGGTAGAAGTGCTCGGACGTGGAGTAGGTCTCGGCCAGGTCGTCGAACGGCAGGTCGAGCGCCTTGTTGATCACCTTCCACCGCGTGACGTCGGCCCAGTCGACGAAGGTGACGGCCACGCCGCTGGCGCCGGCGCGACCCGTGCGGCCGATCCGGTGGACGTAGGTCTTCTCGTCCTCGGGGCAGCTGTAGTTGATGACGTGGGTGACGTCCGCGACGTCGATGCCGCGGGCGGCGACGTCGGTGGCGACCAGGACCTTGAGCTGGCCGTCGCGGAACCGGCGCAGCGCCTTCTCGCGCGCGACCTGCTGCATGTCGCCGTGCAGCGGGCTCGCGTTGAAGCCGCGCTCGGTGAGGTCGTCGGCCAGCCGCTGCGCCGCGCGCTTGGTGCGGGTGAACACGATCGTGAGGCCGGAGTTCTCCGCCTGGAGGATGCGGGAGATCAGCTCGGGCTTGTCGAGGTCGTGGACCTGGTAGATGAACTGCGCGGTCGCCGGGACGGTCTGCTGGGCGTCGCTGGACTCCGCGCGGATGTTCATCGGGTGCCGCATGTGGGTGCGGGCGAGCGAGACGATCGCGCCCGGCATCGTGGCGGAGAACAGCATCGTCTGGCGGGTCTCCGGGGTGCGGGCGATGAGCCGCTCCACGTCCGGCAGGAACCCGAGGTCCAGCATCTCGTCGGCCTCGTCGAGCACGAGCACCTTGATGTGGGACAGGTCGAGGGCCCGGCGGTTCATCAGGTCGATCAGCCGGCCGGGGGTGCCGACCACGACGTCGACGCCCGAGGCGAGGGTGTCGAGCTGGTGGTCGTAGCCCACCCCGCCGTACACGGTCAGCACCCGGGTGCCGCGGTCGGTGGCGGCGACGGAGAGGTCGTTGGACACCTGGAGCGCGAGCTCGCGGGTCGGCGCCACGACGAGCGCCTGCGGCTTGTCGGGGGCGACCAGCTCGGCGTGGTCGGGGTCGTGGGGGGCGACGGTGCGCTGGAGGACCGGGATGCCGAAGGCGAGGGTCTTGCCCGTGCCGGTGCGTGCCTGCCCGATGAGGTCGGTGCCCATCAGGGCCACCGAGAGCGTCATCTCCTGGATCGGGAAGGGGGTGGTGATGCCGACGCGCTCGAGGGCGTCGGCGATCTCGGGAAGGACACCGAGGTCTCTGAAAGTGGTCAGGATCCTGCCTGTTCTCTGCGGTGGCGAAGGCGATGAGTCCGTCGCCGTGAGGCTCCCGCCCGGGGCTCGTGCAGCCCCTCGGCGTCCTGCTCTCGACGGGCGGACCGGACCCAGTCTATCGGTAGGCTGCTCGCATGACGGAATCGCCGGTGCCGCCGCCGTCGGCCGCCGGCCCGGCGCGGTGGTCGCCGCAGCTGCCGGTCGCCTTCGCCGACCCCTCGTACGTCGCCGCGGTGATCGACCTGCTCGGCGCCATCGCCTACGGCGAGATCTCGGCCTTCGAGCGACTCAGCCAGGACGCCAAGATGGCGCCGACCCTGCAGGACAAGGCCGAGCTGGCCCGGATGGCGACGACCGAGTTCGGCCACTTCGAGCAGCTGCGGGCCCGGCTCGAGGAGCTCGACGCGGAGCCGTTCGAGGCGATGGACCCGTTCGTCGCCGCGTTCGAGTCCTTCCACGCCCGCACCGCCCCCGCCGACTGGCTGGAGGGGCTGGTGAAGGCCCACGTGGGCGACGGGCTGGCCGCGGACTTCTACCGGGAGATCGCGATGTTCCTCGACACCGACACCCGCTCGATCATCGTCGAGAGCCTCGCCGACGCGGGGCAGGCGGCCTTCGTGGTGGACCGGGTGCGGTCGGCGATCGCCGCCGAGCCGCGGGTCGGCGGCCGCCTCGCGCTGTGGGGCCGCCGGCTGATGGGCGAGGCGCTGAGCCAGGCCCAGCGGGTCGCCGCGGAGCGGGACGCGCGGTCGGCCCTGCTCGCCGGAGGGGTGGACCGGCCCGCGCTCGACCTGGCTGCGATCGGGCGGCTGTTCACCCGGCTGACCGAGAACCACGCCAAGCGGATGGCCGCCCTCGGGCTCGCCGCCTGAGACGGCCCGAGACTGAGACGGCCCGAGACTGGGACGGCCCGAGACCGGGCAGCTAGCGCGGCTTCCGCCGGCGACCCGTGACGGCCGCGGCCACCATCACCAGCACCGCCGCGACGAGCACCTGCACGAGGTGGCGCAGCCAGTCGACGCCGGGCGTGCCGGCGCGGCCGCCGAGCACGTCGACGTACAGGTAGGTGCCGAGGAAGATCCCGAGCACACCGCACACGACGGTGAGCCACAGCGGGATCCGGTCCCGGTCGCCGGGCGCGACGAACTTGCCCAGCAGCCCGATGACCACTCCGCCGATCAGGATGAACAGCACCTCGCCGGCCATGTCCCCGCCTCGCGTTCCCGAGTCGCTCGCGTCAGGAGCGGAAGCCGACCTGGCCGGCCGAGGGGGAGCCGATCTCGACGTAGGCCAGCTTGTCGGTGGGGACGATGACCTTCCGGCCCTTGCTGTCGGCGAGGGTCAGCACTCCCGCGTCGGACGAGAGGGCGGCTGCCACCACCTTCTCCACCGCGTCCGCCGACTCCGCCGAGTCGAGGACCAGCTCGCGGCTGGCGTTCTGCACGCCGATCTTGACCTCCACCGGAGGACCTCCTATGTATGTGGTTCGCGGGGTGGCCCCACGGGGGGCCGGGGCTCAGACCTGCTCGTCGTTGCGGGGGTAGCCGCGGATGCCGCGCCAGGCGAGCCCGGACACGAGCGTAGCCGCGTCCTCCTGAGAGATCTCACCGGCGGTGTCCAGCCAGAACCGCGCGCTGACCTGGGCCATGCCGACCAGCGAGACCGCGAGCAGCCGGGACTGCTCGTCGGGCAGGCCGGTGTCCTCGTGAATGACCTCGGCGATCGCCTCGGCGCAGTACGCCGTGACCCGGTCGACCCGCTCGCGCACCGGCGGCTCGTTGGTCAGGTCGGACTCGAAGACCAGCCGGAAGGCGCCCTGGGCGCTGGCCA
>JAICLD010000213.1 GCA_025927595.1 Nocardioidaceae bacterium
ATGGCGCACGAGGCGACCGTCTCGAAGGTCTCCGACGACCAGCTCTTCTACCTGATGAGCCGGGGCATGGAGGAGGACGAGGCGATGGCGATGATCGTGCGCGGCTTCGTCGAGCCGATCGCCAAGGAGCTGCCGATGGAGTACGCCCTGGAGCTGAACCGGCTGATCGAGCTGCAGATGGAGGGCGCGGTCGGCTGACCGGCCGCACCGCCCCACACCCAGCTCCCGACCGGAACGCGAACGAGGAAAGCGAACAAGTGACTGTGACCGACGGACCGGCTGTCGCGCGGGCCCTGGAGACCTCCGACAAGGTGGCCAGCCACCTCCACCCCGAGGGCTCCTTCGACGTCGACGCCCACCCGGTGCCCACCGGCCGCGAGGAGATCTGGCGGTTCACGCCGCTGAAGCGGCTCCACGGCCTGCACACCGACGACGCGACGGCGCCGCTGGGCACCGGCACCACCGAGGTCGACGTCCGGGTCGCCCCCGGCGTGCGGGTCGAGACGGTCTCCGCCGACGACCCGGTGCGGGGCTCCAGCGGCTACGTGCCCACCGACCGGGTCAGCGCCCGGGCGTGGGCGGCCGTGGACAAGGCGACCGTCGTCACCCTGCCCGGCGACCGGGTCGTCGACGAGGCGACCGTGCTGACCCTGCGCGGCACCTCGATGGACTCCGCCTCGGCCGGCCACGTCGTCGTGGTGGCCGAGCCCCACAGCAAGGGCACGGTCGTCCTCCGCTTCGAGGGGTCCGCGGTGCTCGCCGACCACGTCGAGGCGGTCGTCGGCGCCGGCGCGCAGCTCACGCTGGTCTCGGTCCAGGACTGGGCCGACGACGCGGTGCACCACACCACCCAGCACGCCCAGGTCGGCCGGGACGCGTCCCTGCGGCACGTGGCGGTGTCCTTCGGCGGCGACGTGGTGCGGATGAGCACCTCGGTCGCCTACGACGGACCGGGCGGACAGGTCGAGATGATGGGCCTGTACTTCGCGGACGCCGGCCAGCACCTCGAGCACCGGCTGTTCGTCGACCACAACGAGCCGAGGACCCGCAGCCACGTGGACTACAAGGGCGCGCTGCAGGGCCAGGGCGCGCACGCCGTGTGGATCGGCGACGTGCTGATCCGCAAGGTCGCGGAGGGCATCGAGACCTACGAGTCCAACCGCAACCTGGTGCTGACCGACGGGTGCCAGGCCGACTCGGTGCCGAACCTCGAGATCGAGACCGGCGAGATCGAGGGGGCCGGCCACGCCTCCACGACCGGCCGGTTCGACGACGAGCAGCTGTTCTACCTGCAGTCTCGCGGCATCCACGAGGACGAGGCCCGGCGGCTGGTGGTGCACGGCTTCTTCGCCGACATCATCCGGCGGATCGGCGTGCCCGTCATCGAGGAGCACCTGCTGGAGACGCTGGAGACCGAGCTGGAGAAGAACGTATGAGCTTCACACGTGCCTGCGGGATCGGCGAGGTCCCGCCCGGCCGCTCCCTGGCCACCGAGCTCGACAGCCCCACCGGCGTGGCGGTGGCCGTCGTGCACACCGTCGACGACGAGTGGTACGCCATCGACGACGAGTGCTCGCACGCCGAGGTGCCGCTCTCCGAGGGCGAGGTGGAGGGCTGCGAGATCGAGTGCTGGATGCACGGCTCCCGTTTCGACCTCCGCACCGGCAAGCCGACCGGCCCACCGGCCACCGCGCCGGTCCCGATCTACCCCGTCACGGTCGAGGGCGACGACGTCCTGGTCGACCTGACCACCACGCTCAACGACTGACCACCGAACCTCGAAGGAAGAGACACACATGGCAACGCTGGAGATCCGCGACCTGCACGTCACGGTCGACACCGGCTCGCAGGGCGAGGGCCCCAAGGAGATCCTCAAGGGCGTCGACCTCACCATCGACGGTGGCCAGACCCACGCGATCATGGGCCCGAACGGGTCCGGCAAGTCGACGCTGGCCTACTCGATCGCCGGCCACCCGAAGTACACCGTGACCCGCGGAAGCGTGACGCTCGACGGCGCCGACGTGCTCGCGATGAAGGTCGACGAGCGCGCCCGCGCGGGCCTGTTCCTCGCCATGCAGTACCCCGTCGAGGTGCCGGGCGTCTCGGTGTCGAACTTCCTGCGCACCGCGAAGACCGCGATCGACGGCGACGCCCCGAAGCTGCGCACGTGGGTCAAGGACGTCGGCTCCGCGATGGAGCGGATGAAGATGGACCCCGCCTTCGCGCAGCGATCGGTCAACGAGGGCTTCTCCGGCGGCGAGAAGAAGCGCCACGAGATCCTCCAGCTCGAGCTGCTCGACCCCAAGGTGGCGGTGCTCGACGAGACCGACTCCGGGCTCGACATCGACGCGCTGAAGATCGTCTCCGAGGGCGTCAACCGGTTCCGCGAGAAGGGGGACCGCGGCGTCCTGCTGATCACCCACTACACCCGGATCCTTCGCTACATCACCCCCGACTTCGTGCACGTGTTCGTCGACGGCCGGATCGCCGAGGAGGGCGGTCCCGAGCTCGCGGAGCGCCTCGAGGCCGAGGGCTACGACCGGTTCCTGCGCGCGAACGCCTGACCAGGAAGGGGAACGGCGCCATGACGGTGGACACGCAGCACGCCCTGCCGGGGCTGCTGGACGGCCTGGACCTGGTCCGAGCCGACTTCCCGATCCTGTCCCGCACGCTCGGCGACGGGTTCCCGCTGGTCTACCTCGACAGCGCGAACACCTCGCAGAAGCCACAGGTCGTGATCGACGCCATGGTGGACCACCTCGAGCGGCACAACGCGAACGTCGCCCGCGCCATGCACCAGCTCGGTGCGGAGTCGACCGCGGGCTTCGAGGGCGGTCGGGACAGGGTCGCCGCGTTCCTCAACGCCCCCTCGCGCGACGAGGTGGTCTTCACCAAGAACGCGTCCGAGGCGCTGAACCTGGTCGCGAACACGCTGGCCTGGGCCGTCGGGCCGCTCGCGGTCGGCGAGGGCGACGAGGTTCTCGTGACCGAGATGGAGCACCACTCCAACCTGGTCCCGTGGCAGCTCCTGACCGAGCGCACCGGCGCCAGGCTGCGCTGGTTCGGCCTGACCGACGACGGCCGGCTCGACCTCTCGAACATCGACGAGCTGGTCAACGAGCGCACCAAGGTGGTGTCGCTGACCTGGGTCTCCAACATGCTCGGCACCATCAACCCCGTCGCCGAGATCGCCCGGCGGGCCCACGAGGTCGGCGCGATCGTCGTGGTCGACGGCGCGCAGGCGGTCCCGCAGATGCCGGTCGACGTGCAGGCGCTCGGCGCCGACGTCCTCGTGTTCACCGGCCACAAGGTCACCGGCCCCACCGGCATCGGCGTGCTCTGGGGTCGCCGCGAGCTGCTGGAGCAGCTGCCCCCGTTCCTCGGCGGCGGCGAGATGATCTCGACCGTGTCGATGGAGCGGTCGACGTACGCCCCGATCCCGCACAAGTTCGAGGCCGGCACCCCGCCGATCGTGGAGGCCGTGGGGCTCGGCGCGGCGGTCGACTACCTGTCGGCCCTCGGCATGGACAACGTCCGCCGGCACGAGGAGGCGATCACCGCCTACGCGCTGGAGGGGCTCGGCTCTGTGTCGGGGCTCACGATCCTCGGCCCGCAGGACGCCTCCCTGCGCGGCGGGGCGATCTCCTTCGAGCTCGCCGGGGTGCACCCGCACGACGTCAGCCAGGTGCTCGACAGCCGCGGCATCGCCGTGCGCGCGGGGCACCACTGCGCGAAGCCGGCGCACAAGCGGTTCGGCGTGCAGAGCTCGACGCGGATGTCGTCCTACCTCTACACGACGCCGGCGGAGATCGACGCGCTCGTCGAGGGGTTGGACTACACCAAGACCTACTTCCGGGTGGACTGAAAGGCCTTCATGACGTCCCAGGACCTCGACGCCCTGTACCAGGAGATCATCCTGGACCACTACAAGAACCCCCACCACGAAGGGCTCCGCGAGCCGTTCGAGGCGGAGGTGCACCACGTCAACCCCACCTGCGGTGACGAGGTGACGATGCGGGTGCACCTGCTGCGCGACGGCGACGAGCAGGTGGTGGCGGACGTGTCGTACGACGCCGAGGGCTGCTCGATCAGCCAGGCGGCGGCCTCGGTGATGACCGACCTCGTGATCGGCAAGCCGGTCTCGAAGGCGCTCGGCGTCCACGAGACGTTCGTGACCCTCATGCAGGGCCGCGGCGGCGTCGAGCCCGACGAGGACGTCCTGGAGGACGCCATCGCGTTCGCCGGTGTCGCCAGGTTCCCGGCGCGCGTCAAGTGCGCGCTCCTGTCCTGGATGGCCTGGAAGGACGCGACCTCGCGGATCGTGTCCGGCGCAGGACGCACCGAGGAGACCGAAGAGAGCACGGAGGAGACCCGATGACCACTCACACCCCCGACCACAGCGACCTGCCCGACCTCGACGAGGCCGGCCTCGCCGGTGGCGCCGGCACCGTCACCACCGACGAGGTGACCGAGGCGATGAAGGACGTCGTGGACCCCGAGCTCGGGATCAACGTGGTGGACCTCGGCCTCGTGTACGACGTGCACCTCGACGAGGCCACCAAGGACGTCGTGCTCGACATGACGCTGACCTCAGCGGCGTGCCCGCTGACCGACGTGATCCAGGACCAGACGAACCAGGCCCTCGAGGGGCTCGTCAACGACGTCACGATCAACTGGGTGTGGATGCCGCCGTGGGGACCGGACAAGATCACCGACGACGGCCGCGAGCAGCTGCGGGCCCTCGGCTTCAACGTCTGAGCCCGGCGTGCGGGCCGTGCTCGTCCCCGCCGAGCGCGTGGTCCGCTGGGTCGACAACGCGGCGGCCACCCACGGCGCGTTCACGGCGGTCGTCGAGCGTGGCGCGCTGGTGCTGCGCGCCCCCGACGGGGTGGTGGCGCGGCTGCGGCCTCCCTTCGACGTCCAGTACGACGGGCCCCCGACCGCCATCGGCCTGGCGGAGGCGGCCCGCTCGGCGGTCCCGGACCACTGGGCCGTGCTGCTGGTGCGCAAGGGCGGCTTCGCCGTGGCCGCGGTGTCCGGGCGGGACGTCGGTGCCGTCAAGGTGGGACAGCGGCACGTGCAGGGCCGGAGCAAGGCCGGCGGCCAGAGCCAGCAGCGCTTCGCGCGGCGGCGGGACAACCAGGCGCGGCAGGCCTACGAGGCGGCGGCCGCGCACGCCGCGCGCATCCTGACGGGTCCGGTGTCCGCGCTGGTGTGCGGCGGTGACCGGCAGGCCGTGGACACGGTGCTCGTCGAGCCGGCGCTGAGGCGGCTCGCGGCAGTCCGGACCGGTCCCTGGCTCGCCGTACCCGACCCGCGCCGGGCGGTGCTCGACCAGGCGGTTCGCGACGCCCTCGCGGTGCAGGTGGCGATCGAGGACGGCGAGGCCACGGGTCCCGGCTGAGCCGCTCGCGGGCAGGCGTCTGCCGCGGTTTCCCTGGGACGCTGTTCGGGTACCGCGCCGGGCACCCGCATTCGGCGACGGTGCGCC
>JAICLD010000235.1 GCA_025927595.1 Nocardioidaceae bacterium
GCGTGGAGGGCCGCCCGCAGGTGGTCGCGCACCGGGGGTCGAGCCAGGACAGGCCCGAGCACACCCTGGGCGCGTACGTCGAGGCGCTCGACGCCGGTGCCGAGGGCCTCGAGTGCGACGTGCGGCTGACCGCGGACGGGCACCTGGTGTGCGTGCACGACCGGCGCGTCGACCGGACCGCGAACGGTCGCGGGGTGGTCTCCACGATGGAGCTCTCCGACCTCGACGCGCTCGACTTCGCGTCGTGGAAGAACCCGTGGGCCGACCTGGACGACGAGGCCCCCGAGTACGACGAGGAGGCCCGGCGGGTGCTGACCCTGCGTCGCCTGCTCGAGGTCTCCCGTGACTACCGCGGGCAGGTGGACCTCGCGATCGAGACCAAGCATCCGACGCGGTACGCCGGCCTCGTCGAGCGGCGGCTCGTCGAGCTGCTCACGGAGTTCGGCTGGGCCGGTCGGGGGTCGCCGGCGCGGGTGATGAGCTTCTCGGCCGTGGCGCTCAACCGGGTCCGGCGGCTGGCGCCCGACCTGGAGGTCGTGCTGCTGATGGACCGGCAGTTCTCCTGGCGGGTGGCGACGAGCCTGCTGGAGCCGGGCTGGATAGCCGGGCCCGGCATCGAGCTGCTGCGCGAGAGCCCGCGGCTGGTGAACCGGCTGCGCAGACGCGGCCGTCGCATCCACGCCTGGGTGGTCAACGACCCCGCCGACCTGGACCTGTGCGTCCGGCTGGGCGTGGAGGCGCTCATGACCGACGACCCCCACGCCGCGCTGCGGCACCTGCGGTCAGCACCGTGACCCACGACATGGAGGGACCACGTTTGTCGGTGGCCGCGACGGGGCATCGTGGGCAGGACCAGACGACCCGACCGGAGCGGGGGACCAGTGCCGAGCACCCGCCTGCAGGCGCCGACCTCGCTCCGCCTGCCGTTCTCGCCGTCGTCCGTGGCGGTGGCGCGGGGTCATCTCAACGCGTGGTTGGCCGAGGTCGGCGCCTCGCCCGAGATGGTGGACGACGCCCGCGTGGTGCTCTCCGAGCTGCTGGCGAACTCCGTGCGGCACGCGCGGCCGCTGGCCGACGGCAGCATCCTCGTGTCGTGGTCGCTCGACGGCGACGTCGTACGCCTGTCCGTCACCGACGGGGGCGGCCAGACCCGGCCACAGCCCCTGCACGCGCCGTCCTCCGCCGTCGCCGGACGCGGGATGGCGATCGTGGACACGCTCGCGGACCGGTGGTGGACCGAGCACACCGGGTCCCGCGCGACCGTCCACGCGGTGCTTCCGGTCTGAGACGCCCCTCGCGCCGTTTGTAGGCTCTGCCCCCATGGGCAAGAAGTCACGCGCCTCGTCGCGGTCCGCGGTCGCCGCCACTCCCGTCGGCGCCGCCGGCGGGGCAGCCGGGGTGGGACCGCGACAGCCCTGCCCGTGCGGCTCCGGCCGGCGTTACAAGGCGTGTCACGGCAGCGCGTCGGGAGCCGCCCCACGGTTCGTCGCTCGGCCGTTCGAGGGCCTGCCGGGCGAGTGCGACCTGATCGCGATGCGCGAGATCATCCCGGCCGCCACGGCGCCGGTGCGCCTCGTCGACGGGTGCTCGACCGACCGGGCCGTCCAGCTGTGCTCCCTGCTGCCGATGGCGGCGCCGGCCCTGTCCCGGGCGGACGGCAGCATCTGGCTGGGGTTGCAGGTCCAGCACGGCTTCGGCGACCCGAGCCGCGACCTCGCCGCCGTGCTGCTCCACGCCCTGGAGACCGACCCCGGCGCCGGCGTGGTCGGGCTCACCGACGACCCGGGGGAGGGCCCCCGGCTGCAGGACCTGCTCGCGCCCGAGCCGCTCGAGGTGACCGTGCACGACGGCTTCGGCTACTGGATCGCCGACGTGGACGACCCCGACGGCACCGCGGCGGCCTCACTGGAGACGGCCAACGCGGCCGCCAACCCGAGCCGGCGGCTCACCTCCGTCGAGGCGGCGTACTGGACCGACGTCGGCACCCGCGAGCACCTGCGCTGGGTGCTGCCGTACGCCGAGGAGCCACTGCTCGACGCGCTGGCGCGGCTGCACGTCGCCGGCCGGGACCGGGTCGCCGAGGGCTCCCGGTTCGTCGGGATGTTCCGAGCCCACGGGCGGCTGGTCCCGGTGTGGGACCTGCCCTCCGGCACGGGCGCGGACGTGCTCGAGGAGCCCGCCGGGGAGTTCGGGCGCGAGCTGGCCGAGACGCTGGCCGACCGGCGCCCGCTGACCGCCGGGGAGCGGTCCGCCCGCAGCGGTCTCGCGAACCGGCAGCTCACGATCCGCTGACCGGTCTAGTCCGGTGTCCGCTTTGCCGGTGTCCCGCCTCACGACCGGCCTCGCCGTGTTGATCAAACCTTCCATCACCAATAGGTTTCACGCAGTCCGGCCGTTGGTGCATCCCCCGTCGCCAGCGGCCGGACATCCAGGTCCGAGCCCCGTCCGCCGGGTCGCGTTCCGTCGGTGTCGGGCGTGATCTCCGCCCGGCGGCTGCTGGCCCTCGGAGTCGACCGGCTCCCGCGCCCGGTCACCGGCGTGCTGGCCGCGCTGGCCCCCTCGACGGTCGGGGACATCGCGCTGGTGTGCCTGGCCGACGCGCTCGTCGGTGCCTCCTTCGGGGCGATCTCGGTGTCGGGGGGCCTCCCGGCCTGGGTCCCGGTGTCGATGTCGGTGCTGGTCTTCGCCGGCGGCGCGCAGTTCGCTGCCGTCGGAGCGGTCCTCGCCGGCGGTGGCGCCGCGGCGGGCGTGGTGGCGGGGCTGGTGCTCAACGCCCGGCTGCTCCCGTTCGGCTTCGCGGTGGCCGACGTCCTGGGCCCCGGGCGGCTGCGGCGGTGCCTCGGCGCCCATCTCGTGACCGACGAGTCGGTGGCCTTCACGGTGCGGCAGCCGGACGCGGTCGCGCGACGCGCGGCGTTCTGGGCGTGCGGGCTCGCGCTCTTCGTCTGCTGGAACCTGGCGGTGGTCGCCGGAGCGCTGCTCGGTGGGCTGGTCGGGGACACCGACGCGCTGGGGCTGGACGCGGCCTTCCCCGCGGTGCTGCTGGCACTGGTGGTGCCGTCGCTGCGACGGGCCGACACCCGGGCGGCGGCGCTGACCGGCGCCGTGGTGGCGGTGCTCGCCACCCCCTGGCTGCCACCCGGGCTGCCGGTGCTGGCGGCGCTCGCCGGGCTGGTGGTCACGGTGCTCCCTCGCCGCTCGCGCGCTCGCAGTCCCGGGAGCGGGGGATGACGCCGCTCGCGGTCCTGGTCCTCGCCGCGGGGACGTTCTGCTTCCGGATCGTCGGACCCGGGCTGCGCGGTCGGCTGCGGCTCCCGGTCCGGCTGGACCGGCTGCTCTCCGACGCCGCGGTCGTCCTCCTGGTCGCGCTGGTGGTCGTGTCGACGCTCACCGACGGCCACCACGCCGCGGGGTGGGCGCGTCCGGCCGGGGTGCTGGTCGGCGGGGCGCTCGTGCTGCGCCGGGCGCCGTTCCCGGTGGTGGTCGTCGCGGCCGCCGGGACGACCGCGCTGCTCCGGCTGGCCGGGGTGCCGTAGCCGGCCCCTCGCCGCCCGGCGCCGGCCGGGAGACGCCCGGCAGCGCAGTCAGGCAGGCTTCAGGTGACGGAGCGCACGATGCAGGCGACGCGGGTGCCCCTCGTGGATGCCGACGTCCCCGCGAACATCCCGACCAGCGTCTCTGGAGCCCGGCACGTGATCGAAGCACGCGGCCTCACCAAGCGTTACGGCGACAAGCTCGCCGTCGACGGCCTCACGTTCCGCGTGGGCCCCGGCATGGTCACCGGCTTCCTGGGGCCCAACGGCGCCGGCAAGTCGACCACGATGCGGATGATGGTCGGCCTGGACCGACCCAGTGGCGGCTCCGTCCTGGTCAACGGTCGGGCGCCGCACTCCCATGCTGCACCGCTGCACGAGGTCGGGGCCCTGCTCGAGGCCCGCGCCGTGCACCCCGGACGCTCGGCGCGCCACCACCTGCGGGCCCTGGCGCTCACCAGCGGCATCGGACGCTCCCGGGTCGACCAGGTCCTCGAGCTCGTCGGCCTCAGCGAGGTCGCCGACAAGCGGGTCGGAGCGTTCTCACTCGGGATGGGCCAGCGCCTCGGGGTCGCCGCGGCGCTGCTCGGTGACCCCGCCACCCTGGTGCTCGACGAGCCGATCAACGGTCTCGACCTCGACGGCATCCGGTGGATCCGGTCGTTGCTCAAGGAGCTCGCGGCCGAGGGCCGCACGGTCTTCCTGTCCTCGCACCTGATGAGCGAGATGGCCCTGACGGCCGATCACGTGATCGTCGTGGGCAAGGGCCGGCTGCTGCGGGACCAGCCGATGGCCGGCTTCATCTCGGACGCGTCCTCCGAGACCGTGCGGGTGCGCGCCACCAGGATCGGCCGCTTGGCTCGGCTCGTCGAGGATGCCGGCGCCACTGTCACCGTGGACGGTGAGGCGCTCTCCGTCGAAGGACTCTCCAGCGACGAGATCGGGACCGTGGCGGCCCGGGCCCGGATCACCGTCCTGGAGCTGTCGCCCCAGTCCGCCTCGCTGGAGGACGCCTACCTGGCA
>JAICLD010000107.1 GCA_025927595.1 Nocardioidaceae bacterium
CCGGAGCTCCACGGGGGACGGAGCCCGCCACGGTTCCTGATCTCCAGCCCGAAGGCGACGTTGCGGGCTACGCTCATGTGCTTGAAGGCCGCGTAGTGCTGGAAGACGAAGCCGACGTTGCGCTTCTGGGGCGGCAGGTGCGTCGCCTCGTGGCCCTCGATCACCACCCTGCCCTCGTCGGCCGTCTCGAGGCCGGCGATGATGCGCAGCAGCGTGGACTTGCCGCCCCCGGACGGGCCGAGCAGCGCGGTCAGCTGTCCCGACGGGATCGTCAGCGACACGTCGTCGAGTGCGACGAAGGCCGCTTCTCCCGAGCCCGTCGAGGGGAACGTCTTGCGGATGCCGGTGATCTCGATGCTCATGACTCTCTGCTCTCTGAGGGACGCAGCACGCTGACGACGACGATGCAGACCACCGACGCGAGCGCCAGCAGGAACGCAGCGGCGTAGGCCGTGCCCTGGTCGAAGTTCTGGTACTTCTGCTCCACGACGAGCGTCGCGGTCTGGGTCTGGGCCATCACGTTCCCGGAGACGACCTTCACGGCGCCGAACTCCCCGAGCGATCGGGCCAGGCTGAGCACGACGCCGTAGACCACGGCCCACTTGATGCCGGGCAGGGTGATCCGGCGGAAGGTCTGGACGCCGTTCGCACCGAGGCTGCGCGCCGCCTGCTCCTGGTCGTCGCCGATCTCCTCGAGCACCGGCACCACCTCCCGGATCACCAGGGGCAGCGCCACGAACGCGGTGGCCATGACCATGCCGGGAGTGGCGAAGACGACCTGGATGCCGTGCGCGTCGAGGCCCTTGCCGAGCAACCCGGTGCGCGGGTTGTAGACCAGCAGCAGCGCCAGCCCGACGACGACCGGGGAGACCGACATCGGCAGGTCCACCAGGGCCGACAGGACCCGCTTCCCGGGGAACTGCGTGCGGACGAGCAGCAGCGAGATCCCGACGCCGAAGACCAGGTTCACCGCCACCGCGAGGAGCGAGACGACCACGGTGAGCTGGAGCGCGTGCGTGACCAACGGGTCGGTGAACGCACTGTGGAGGGCGGTCAGTCCGTCCGCGAAGGTGTACCTCACGACCAGCGACACCGGCCACACCACCAGCAGGACGACGTATCCGACGGCGAGGAGCCGCAGCAACCAGCGGACCGGGGTCGGCTCGCGGAGCCGTCCGGCGGAGGCGGGGCTAGCCACGTCGGGCCACCCTTCTCTGGAGCACGTCGAGCAGCACGATCACCGCGAGGGCGACGAGCAGCAGCAGCGTGGCCACGGCGGCCGCCGACGTCGTGTCGCCGTTCTCGATGAACGTCAGCACGCGGACGGAGGCGACCTCCGTGCGGTTCGGCAGGTTGCCGGACAGCAGCACGAGGGACCCGTACTCGCTGATCCCCCTGGCGAAGGAGAGCGCCGCGCCTGCGGCGATCGCGGGCACCAGGGCCGGCAGCACGATGCGCCGGAACACGGTGAGCCGCCCGGCACCGAGCGAGGCGGCGGCCTCCTCGACGTCGGCGTCGAGCTCCTCGAGCACCGGCTGCACGGTGCGGACGACGAAGGGGAGCGTCACGAACGCGAGGGCGAGGAAGACCGCCGCGCGGGTGTTCGCCACGTTGACGCCGAGGGGGCCGTTGGGACCGTAGAGGGCGAGCAGCACGAGCCCCGCGACGATCGTGGGAAGCGCGAACGGGATGTCGATGACCACGTCGAGGACCCGCTTGCCCCAGAACCGGTCGCGGACCAGCACCCAGGCGATCGTGGTGCCGACCACGACGTTGAGCACGGTCACCGAGACGGCCTGCGCGACGGTGAGCTCGACCGCCGACAGGGTCTGGGGGCTGGTGATCGTGCGCGCGAAGCCGGACCAGCCCTCGGAGCCGGCGGTGGCGACCACCATCGCGAGCGGGACCAGCACGAGCAGGCTGAACCAGAGCAGGGCGACGCCGAGGCCGAGACCGGACGCGGCGCCCAGCGCGCCGGGCCGGGCGGCCCGACGCCTTCGCGCCGGGCGGCCCACCGCCCCGGGCCCGGGGGCGGACCCCGGGGCGGCCCCAGCTGGGACGAGGGCGGTTCTCACTGCTTGCCCGTCTCCGCCTGGATCTTCGTCACGATGCCCTTGGTGTCGTCGAAGAACTGCGTGTCGGCCTTGTCCCAGCCGCCGAAGTCCTTGTCGATCGTGAGCAGCTTGGAGGGCACCGGGAACGGGTTGCTCGGGTCGTTGGCGCCCTTGACGTCGACCTTGATGCTCTTGCGGAGCGGGCGGAAGCCCTCGCGGGCGTAGTCGGTCTGCGCCTTGGTGCCGGTGAGGAAGGTGAGGAACCTCCTCGCGGCCGGCCCCGCGTCGGTCGTGACCGCGGCCGGGTTCTGGATCAGCAGGTCCTGGTCGGGCACGACGTAGTCGAACTCGGCGCCGCTCTGACGCGCCAGGATCGCCTCGTTCTCGTAGGAGAGCAGCACGTCGCCGTTGCCGCTCTCGAAGGCCGTCGTGGCGTCCCGGCCGCTGCCCGGCAGGGCCGCGACGTTGCCGAAGAACCTCTTCAGGTACGCCGTCGCCTGGGCGGGGGTGCCGCCGTTCGCGATCACGTGGCCGTACGCGGCCAGGACGTTCCACTTCGCCGAGCCGGAGGACGCGGGGTTGGGCGTGATGATCCTGACGCCCGGCCTGACCAGGTCGTCCCAGCCCTCGATGTGCTTGGGGTTGCCCTTGCGGACCACCAGGACGACGACGGACTGCGTGACGATGCCCTTGTCGGCGGTCGTGTCCCAGCCGGGCGAGACCTGCTTGCTGTCCACCAGCCGCTGCACGTCGGGCTCGAGGGAGAAGTGCACGACGTCGGCCTTCAGCCCTCCCTCGACCGCCCGGCTCTGGTCGCCGGACGCGCCGTACGAGGTGGTGAAGGCGACTCCCTTGCCGGCGGCGGTCTTGCCGAAGTCGGCGATGACCTGCTTGTTGGCCTGCTCCAGGATGGAGAAGCCGACGAGGTTGACCGTGTCGGCGCCCTTCGAGGACGCGTCCGAGGATCCCCCGCATCCGGCCAGCGCCATCGCCCCCACGAGGGACCCGGCCACCCAGATCTGCCACTGGGTCGTGCGCTTGATGCTCATGTCTTGGCTCGTTCCTGTGTCGTGGCCGCCGTCTCGGAGTGAGCGGCCAACTAAGTCACGTAGATTACTGGATTTTACTGAGTCACGCGACCAAGAACGCCCGACCTCCGCGTGTCGCGACTCACACGCGTCCGGGGCACCGGCATCCGGACGGCGGTCGGAGCGGCTTCGAGGCCGCCGTAGCATGGCAAGGGCATCCTTACCGCCTCGACGTGTGCCCGGAAGGAAGGCGACCAGCGTGGCCAAGCAGGTCCAGCAGCTCGACCGAGTCATCATCCGGTTCGCCGGCGACTCCGGGGACGGCATGCAGCTGACCGGCGACCGGTTCACCCAGGAGACGGCGAGCTTCGGCAACGACCTCTCGACCCTGCCGAACTTCCCGGCCGAGATCCGTGCGCCGCAGGGCACGCTGCCCGGGGTCTCCTCGTTCCAGGTGCACCTCGCCGACCACGACATCCTCACCCCCGGGGACGCTCCGGACGTCCTGGTCGCGATGAACCCGGCGGCCCTCAAGGCCAACCTCGGCGACCTGCGCCGCGGCGCGACGGTCATCGTCGACTCCCACGACTTCACCCGACGCAACCTGTCGAAGGCCGGCTACGCCGACAGCCCGCTCGAGGACGACTCCCTCGACGGGTACGACGTCCACCCGCTCGAGCTCACCGACATGACGGTCGAGGCGGTCAAGGAGTTCGGGCTGTCCCGCAAGGACGCCAGCCGCGCCAAGAACATGTTCGCGCTGGGCCTGCTGTCGTGGATGTACGGCCGGCCCACCGAGTCGACCATCGCGTTCCTCGAGCGCCGGTTCGCCTCGGCGCCCTCGATCCGCGACGCCAACGTCGAGGCGTTCCGGGCCGGCTGGAACTTCGGGGAGACCACCGAGGCGTTCAGCGTCCAGTACGAGATCAAGCCGGCCCCGATGGCGCCCGGGACCTACCGCAACATCACCGGCAACCTGGCGCTCGCCTACGGCCTGATCGCGGGGTCCACCCAGTCCGGGCTGCCGCTGTTCCTCGGCTCCTACCCGATCACGCCGGCCTCGGACATCCTCCACGAGCTCAGCAAGCACAAGCGGTTCGGCGTGACGACCTTCCAGGCCGAGGACGAGATCGCCGGCATCGGCGCCGCGCTCGGCGCGGCCTTCGGCGGAGCGCTGGGCGTCACCACGACCTCCGGACCGGGACTCGCGCTGAAGTCCGAGACGATCGGCCTCGCGGTGATGACCGAGCTGCCGCTGCTCGTCGTCGACGTGCAGCGCGGCGGCCCCTCGACCGGCCTGCCCACCAAGACCGAGCAGGCCGACCTGCTCCAGGCCATGTTCGGCCGCAACGGCGAGGCGCCGGTGCCGATCATCGCCCCGAAGTCGCCGGCCGACTGCTTCGACGCCGCGATCGAGGCCACCCGGATCGCGGTCACCTACCGCACGCCGGTGATGCTGCTCTCCGACGGCTACCTCGCCAACGGCTCCGAGCCCTGGCACATCCCCGAGGTCGCCGACCTGCCGGTCATCGACCCGGCCTTCGCGACCACGCCCAACCACGAGAGCGCCAAGGGCGACCCGGAGTTCTGGCCCTACCTCCGCGACGAGCAGACCCTGGCCCGTCCGTGGGCCCGTCCGGGCACCGCCGGACTCGAGCACCGCATCGGCGGCCTCGAGAAGGGCGAGGGGCACGGCAACATCTCCTACGACCCCGCCAACCACGACCACATGGTCCGGACCCGGGCCGAGAAGGTCGCCCGGATCGCCCGCGACATCCCGCCGACCGAGGTCGACGACCCGCTCGACGAGCAGGGCCGGGGCGCCTCGGTGCTGGTCCTGGGCTGGGGATCGACGTACGGCCCGATCGGTGCGGCGGTCCGCCAGGTCCGCTCCGCCGGGCATCCCGTTGCGCAGGCGCACCTGCGGCACCTCAACCCGTTCCCCGACGACCTCGGCGACGTGCTCCGCCGCTACGACACCGTGATGGTGCCCGAGATGAACCTAGGCCAGCTCTCGATGCTGCTGCGCGCCCGGTTCCTCGTCGACGTGGTCGGCTACAACCAGGTCCGGGGGCTGCCGCTGCGAGCGGCCGAGCTCGCCGAGGCGATCACCAAGGAGATCACGCGATGACAGCCACGGGGACGTCCACGGGCACCGAGCCGCTGCCCTTCCCGGGCCTGCGCGAGGTCCCGGGGACCGACACGGCCCAGACCCGCAAGGACTTCACCTCCGACCAGGAGGTGCGCTGGTGCCCCGGCTGCGGCGACTACGCCGTGCTCGCGGCCGTCCAGGGCTTCCTGCCCGAGCTGGGCCTGCGCCGGGAGAACATCGTCTTCATCTCCGGCATCGGCTGCTCCTCGCGCTTCCCCTACTACCTCGACACGTTCGGCATGCACTCGATCCACGGTCGGGCGCCGGCGATCGCGACGGGCCTGGCCACCAGCCGGGAGGACCTGTCGGTGTGGGTGGTCACCGGCGACGGCGACGCGCTCTCGATCGGGGGAAACCACCTGATCCACGCGCTGCGCCGCAACGTGAACATGACGATCCTGCTGTTCAACAACCGGATCTACGGCCTCACCAAGGGGCAGTACTCCCCCACGTCCGAGCCGGGCAAGGTCACCAAGTCGACGCCGATGGGCTCGCTGGACAACCCGTTCAACCCGGTCTCGCTGGCGCTGGGCGCCGAGGCCACCTTCGTCGCGCGGACGGTGGACTCCGACCGCAAGCACCTGACCGAGGTGCTGCGGGCGGCCGCCGCCCACCGCGGCACCTCGCTGGTGGAGATCTACCAGAACTGTCCGATCTTCAACGACGGCGCGTTCGACTCGGTCAAGGACAACGACACCCGCGACGACGCGATCATCCCGCTCCGGCACGGCGAGCCGATCCGGTTCGGCCGCGAGGGCCGCCTCGGCGTCGTCCGCGACCCGGCGACCGGCGCCCTGCGGATCGCCGAGGACCCCGCGGACGCCGACGTGCTGACGCACGACGCCCACGCCGCGGATCCCAGCACGGCGTTCGCGCTCTCCCGGCTGACCGACTCCGGCGTTCTGGCGCACGCGCCGGTGGGCATCTTCCGGCAGGTGGAGGCGGCGACGTACGACGACTCCGCCCGCGACCAGGTCCACGTCGCCAGCCAGGGCACCGGCGACCGTCGCGAGGCGCTCGCGGGGCTGCTCTCGTCCGGGGACACCTGGACCGTCGTGTGAGTGAGGCGGCACCCGCGTCGGAGTCCCGGCGCGGCGTCCTGCTGGGGCTGTCGGCCTGGGTGATGTGGGGGTTCTTCCCGCTCTACTGGCCGTTGCTGAAGCCGTCGGGCGCCGTCGAGATCCTCGCCCACCGGATCTTCTGGTCCATGGTGCTGATGCTCGTCGTCGTGGTGGCCCTGAGCCGCCGGGCGGCCCTGCGGAGGACCCTCGCCGACCGGCGCGCCCGCTTGCTGCTCGCGGTCGCGTCGGTGCTGATCACCGTCAACTGGGGCACCTACATCTGGGGCGTCAACCACGACCACGTGGTGGAGACGTCCCTCGGCTACTTCATCAACCCGCTCGTCAGCGTGCTGCTCGGGGTGCTGTTCCTCGGGGAGCGGATGCGCCGGCTGCAGTGGGCGGCGCTCGCGCTCGCGGGTGTGGCCGTGGTCGGGCTGACCGTCGAGTACGGCCGGCCGCCCTGGGTCGCCCTGATCCTCGCCTTCTCCTTCGGCAGCTACGGGCTGGTCAAGAAGAAGGCCGACGCCGGCGCCGTCGAGAGCGTCGTGATCGAGACCCTGGTGATGTCGCCGGTGGCCCTCGGCTACATCGTCGTGCTGACCGCGACCGGCGCCTCGACCTTCGGCGACCACGGCCTCCTGCACGCCGTCCTCGTGGTCGGCACCGCGCTCGTGACGGTGGTGCCGCTGCTCTGCTTCGCCGGCGCGGCGACCCGGATCCCGCTGAGCACGCTCGGCCTCATGCAGTACCTGACCCCCACCGTGCAGTTCGTCCTCGGCCTGGCCGTCTTCCACGAGCCGATGCCCGCGATGCGCTGGGTCGGGTTCGCCCTGATCTGGCTTGCGCTGGTGCTGTTCACCGCCGAGACCCTGCGGCACCGTCGCCGAGCGCTGAGGGTGTCCCCGGAGGAGGTCCCGGTCTGACCCGGCGGTGCGGCATCCTGTGCCCATGCCGTCGCTGCCGCCCGTCCCTCCTGCGTTCTCGCTGGACGACCTGCTCACCTGGGCCGACGAGGGCGGACCCGCGCCGGTCGAGCTCACCGAGGCCTCCGTCGAGCGGATCGCCGCCTCGCACCAGCACCTGCGGACCGCCGGCCGCTCGGGCGCCGTCTACGGCCTGACGACCGGGGTGGGCGCGCTGCGCACCGTCCCCACCGATCCGGGCCCCGAGGACGGCACCTCGCACGCGCTGCGGCTGTGGCGCAGCCACGCGGCCGGGATCGGCGAGACCTACGCCGACGCCACCGCGCGGGCGGCCATGGCGATCCGGCTGCACCAGATCACCTCCGGTCGCTCCGGGGTCAGCGCCGGCCTCGCGGCCTCGCTCGGCGCCGCCGTCGCCTCCGGCGCCGTCCCCGACCTGCACCGGTTCGGCTCGATCGGCACCGGCGACCTCGTGCCCCTCGCCGAGCTCGGCCTCACGCTGGTCGGCGAGCGCCCGTGGCGCTCCGGCGGAGCCCCGGTGGCGCCGGTCGACGACGGCGACGCGCTGCCGTTCATGTCGAGCAACGCCCTCACGCTGGCGACCGCGGCGCTCGTCCACCGCCGGCTGGGCCGGATCTCCGAGGCCGCCGAGAAGGTCACGGCGCTGTCCGCGGTGGCGCTGCGGGCGTCCCTGCAGGCCTACGACCCGCGGGTGCACGCCGGCCGTCCCGACGCCTCCCAGCGGGCGGTCGCCGCGCGGCTCACGGCGTTGCTGCGGCCCGCCGACTGGCGGCCGGCGCGGCTGCAGGACCCGTTCTCGCTGCGCACCGTCCCCCAGGTGCACGCGCCCTTCGTCGACGCCCTCGCCACCACGGCACAGGCGGTGCTCGTGGAGGTCGAGGACTCCACCGAGAACCCGCTGGTCGTCCCCGACGGCACGCCGCTGCACCACGGCGGCTTCGTCACCGCCCGGCTCTCGGCCACCCTGGACGCGCTCCGGCAGGCGACGTACCCGGTCGTGGCGCTGTCGGCGGGCCGGCTCGCCGCGCTCACCAACCCCTCGCTGACCGGCCTGCCCGCGTTCCTGGCGTCGGGCCCCGCCGGCAGCTCGGGGGTGATGATCCTGGAGTACCTCGCCCAGGACGCCCTGGCCCGCGCCCGGATCCTGACCACCCCCGTCTCCACCGGCCACGCGGTGGTGTCCCTGGGCCTGGAGGAGCACGCCAGCTTCTCCACCCAGGCCGTCTGGGCCTGCGAGCAGGTGGTCGAGCTGGCGCCCGTCGTGCTCGGCTGCGAGCTGGTGGCCGCGGTCCGGGCCCTGCGGGCTGACCCCGAGCGGCTGCCGCGCTCCCCCGTGCGCGAGGTGTACGACGTCGCGGCGGCCGTCCTCGGCGAGGACCGCTCGGACCGGCCGCTGAGCGGGGACGTCGCCGCGGCCGTCGACCTCGTGTCCTCCGGCCTCTCCCGCTGAGGGGCGGCCGAGGGGTCAGGAGCTGCGGGTGGCGGTGAGGACCGCGAACGCGTCCAGCGCCTCCCGAACCGGCCCCGGCGGCAGGACGTCGAGGAACCGCTGCGCCTGCCGGGTGATGTCGAGGACGTGGGCGCGCGCCTCGTCCAGGGCGGGGTGGCGGCGCAGCAGGGCGAGCGCCTCCTCGTGCCGGGCGTCGTCGGAGAGGTCCGAGTCGAGCAGGCTCAGCAGCCGCCGGTCCTCGGGGCGGGCCGATCGCCGCGCCATCAGCACCGGCAGGGTGGGCACCCCCTCGCGGAGGTCGGTGCCGGGGGTCTTCCCGGACTCGACCGACTCCGCCGCCACGTCGAGGATGTCGTCGGAGAGCTGGAAGGCCATCCCGACCCGCTCCCCGTAGGCGGTCAGCGCGCGCTCGACCTCGGGCGCGGCACCGGCGAAGCGGGCGCCGTAGCGGGCCGACGTGGCGATCAGCGAGCCGGTCTTCCCCTGCACCACGCGCAGGTAGTGCGCGAGCGCGTCCTCGCCCGGCCCCGGCGTCAGGGTCTCGAGGATCTGGCCCTCGACGAGCGCGGTGAAGGTCTCGGCCTGGATCCGGACCGCCTCGGCGCCCAGCGTCGAGGTCAGCTCCGACGACTTCGAGAACAGGAAGTCGCCGGTGAGGATCGCGACGTGGTTGTCCCATCGCGAGTTCGCGGAGGCGGCCCCGCGACGCAGCTGCGCCTCGTCCATCACGTCGTCGTGGTACAGCGAGGCGAGGTGGGTCAGCTCGACCACGCAGGCGGACGTGATCACCTCAGGGCTGCCGGGCGCCGGTCCGGCCTCGGCGCACAGCAGCGTCAGGGCGGGCCGGAACCGCTTGCCGCCGGCGTTCATGAGGTGACGGGCGGCCTCGGTCACGAACGCCGCCTCGCTGCGGATCTCGCGCTCGAGGCGCTCCTCCACGAGCGTGAGACGGTCCCGCAGCCGGCTGTCGAGCTCCTCGTCGAGCACGGGCAGGGCCAGCGACGAGGAGCCGTCGGCGGCGGTCGAGGTCATCACACTTCCAGATCCGGTCGGGTCAGCGGATGAACTGGCCCGCTGTGGCGGCGAGGTCGAGGACCGGTCCCGGGTAGACGCCCAGGAACACGGTCGCGACGACGCCGACACCGATCACGATAGTCGTCATGATGCTGGGGCTCATCACCACCGGTCCCTCCCCGACCGGCTCGGAGAAGAACATCAGCACGATGACCCGCAGGTAGAAGAACGCCGCGACCGCGCTCAGCACGACGCCGACCACCACCAGGGGCCACTGGCCGCCGGCGACCGCCGAGGCGAACACCGCCCAC
>JAICLD010000247.1 GCA_025927595.1 Nocardioidaceae bacterium
AGCGACGTGAACGAGCCGCCGGGCGAGTTGATGTAGATCGTGATGTCGCGGTCGGGGTCGGTGGACTCCAGCGTCAGCAGCTGGGCCATGACGTCGTTGGCCGAGGCGTCGTCGATCTGCACCCCGAGGAAGATGATCCGCTCCTCGAAGAGCTTGTTGTAGGGGTTGGACTCCTTCATGCCGTAGCTCGTGCGCTCCACGAAGGAGGGCAGGATGTAACGGCTGGAGGGCATCTGGAAGCTCATGTCGGTGTCCTCCGGGCTCAGTTGTCGGTGACCGGGTTGTTGCTGTCGGTCATGGCCGCCTTGCTGACGACGTGGTCGACGAACCCGTACTCGAGGGCCTCCTGCGCGGTGAACCAGCGGTCGCGGTCGGAGTCCTGGCTGATCTGCTCGACCGACTGGCCGGTGTGGAAGGCCTGCAGCTCGTTGAGCTCGCGCTTCGTCCGGCGGAACAGGTCGGCCTGGATGGCGATGTCCGACGCCGTCCCGCCGACGCCGGCCGACGGCTGGTGCATCATGATCCGCGCGTGCGGCAGGGCGTACCGCTTGCCCTTGGTGCCGGCGGTGAGCAGGAACTGGCCCATCGAGGCGGCCAGGCCCATGCCGTAGGTGGCGACGTCGCAGTCGATGAACTGCATGGTGTCGTAGATCGCCATGCCGGCGGTCACCGAGCCGCCGGGCGAGTTGATGTAGAGGTGGATGTCGCGCTTCGGGTCCTCCGCGGACAGCAGCAGCATCTGCGCGGCCAGCTGGTTGGCGATGACGTCGTCGACCTGGCTGCCGAGGAAGATGATCCGTTCGCGCAGGAGACGCTCGTAGACCGAGTCGTTGAGATTCATCCCTCCGGCCGCCGCGCGCAGCACGGGCGCGCTCGCCGGGTTCGGGTGGGTGCTCACGGGTGGAATGACCTCCGTTGGACTGGTGCGCGTGTCGGACCGGCTGGGAAGTTCGCCTGAGTCCTGTCGACCCTAACGCGCGCCCGGACGACGGCAGTCCTCCGAAGGGCGGTGTTCGCCGTGGGCGCAGCGCTCGGCGGAGGATGCCCTGCGTGGAGACCGCGCGCGCCAGCCGCACCGCCGTCCTCGTCTGCCAGGGACGGGCCGTCGCCGACGGCCGGGCCGCCGTGGGCAGGTTCGCCGATCCGGTCGCGGTGCGGCTGCTCCGGGACGACGAACGGCGTGCCGTCGAGCAGGCGCGAGCCCCGGAACTGCCCTCCGACGTGCGGGAACGCCTCGTCGTGGAGATGCTTCGCGCCACCGCGCAGGGCATGGTGGCGCGCACGGTCGCGATCGACGACGCGATCACCGGCGCCGGGCACCGGCAGGTGGTGATCCTCGGCGCGGGGCTGGACACCCGGCCGTGGCGGCTGGGCGCGCTGCGCGAGGCCGTCACCTTCGCCGTGGACCACCCGGCGTCGCAGGCGGACGCGCGGGAGCGCAGTGACGCCCTGACGCCCGTCGGCCGGCTGGAGTACGTGCCGGTTGATCTGAGCACCGACGACCTCGGCGTCGCGCTGACGCGGGCCGGGCACGACCCGGCCGCGGCGACCACGTGGGTGTGGGAGGGCGTCGTCCCCTACCTGACCGACGACGACGTGCGGGCCACGGTCGCCGCGCTCGCCGAGCGGTCGGCGCCGGGCAGCGTCCTCGTCGTCCAGTACCAGACCCGGTCGTGGACGGCGACCGCCGGCCGGCAGCTCTCCCGGCTGGTCCTGCGGCTCACCCGGACCGGGGACCCGCTGACCGCCGAGCCGTGGCGCTCGCTGTGGAGCCCCAAGGCCATGGCCGGGATGCTGGCCGAGCACGGCTTTCCCGTCGAGGAGGACGACGACCTGCTCACGATCGCCGGCCGCCTCGGCTCGCCGGCGACGCGCCGCCGCTCCCTGGCCAACGGCCGGGTCGCGGTGGCGACCCGGCCGTAGCACCGGTCAGGATTCCTCGGGGCCGCCCTCGGCGTCGATCTCGGCCTCGGCGTCGGTCAGCTCGGCGTCCTCGTCGGAGTCCGCGGGGGCGTGCACCGTCTGCGGGCGCAGCGCCTCGAGGTCGACCACGTTGCCCGAGGCGTCGGTGATCGTCGTCTTCTCCAGCAGCTGGGCCAGCGCCTTGGTGCGGCGCACGTCGGCGACGAACTCGGCGATGTTGCCCGACTGCTGCAGCTGCTGGGCGTACTGCTCCGGGCTCATCCGGCTGCGCTGCGCCTGGGCGACGATCTGCGCGGAGAGGTCGTCGTTGTCGACGGTGATCTCCCGGGCGTCGGCGACCGCGTCGAGGATGAACTGGGTCTTGACCGCCTCGGTGACGTTCTTGCGCATGTCGGCGTCGTAGGCCTCGCGGTTCTCGACGTCGGCCGCGGAGAAGTAGTCGTCCCAGTTCATGCCGGCCTGGGCGAGCTCGCGCTCGAGCTGCTGGCCGCGCCAGTCGACCTCGCGGTCGACGATGTTCTCGGGGATGGGCACCTCGACGGTCTCGAGGAGGTGCTCCACCAGCTTGTCGCGGGCCTCGGCGCCCTGCTGCATGGTCTTCACCCGCTGCAGCCGCTGGCGGACGTCGTCCCGCAGCTCCTCGAGGGTGTCGAACTCGCTGGCGGTCGAGGCGAACTCGTCGTCGAGCTCGGGCAGCTCCTTGGCCTTGACCGAGCGGACCGTGACGGTGACCTCGGCCTCCTCGCCGGCGTTCGGACCCGACAGCAGGGGGGTGGTGAAGGTCTTGGACTCGTCGGCGGACAGCCCGCGGACGGCGTCGTCCAGGCCGTCCATGAGGTTGCCGGAGCCGACCTCGTAGGACATGCCGGTGGTGGTGCCGTCCTCCAGGACCTCGCCGTTGAGCGTGGCCTCGAGGTCGATGGAGACGTAGTCGCCGTCCTCGGCCGCGCGCTCGACGCCGGTGAGCATGGCGAACCGCTCGCGCATGACGTTCACCTGCTGGTCGATCTCCTCGTCGGTGATCTCGACGTCGTCGACGGTGACCTTCAGGTCGTCCAGGTCGGGCAGCTCGAGCTGGGGGGCGACGTCGACCTCGGCGGTGAAGGCGAGGGTGTCGTTGTCGTCGAGGCGGGTCACCTCGATGTCGGGCTGGCCGAGGACGCGCACCTGGTTCTCGCGGACGACCTCGGAGTAGACCTCGGGGATCGCGTGCTGGACGACCTGCTCCAGGACGACGGGGCGGCCGAGCCGCTGGTCGAGGATCCGGTTGGGCACCTTGCCGGGGCGGAAGCCGGGGATGCGGACCTGCTTGCCCAGCTCCTTGTAGACCTCACCGAAGGCGTGGTCCAGGTCCCCCCACGGCACCTCGATCGCCATCCGGACCCGCGTCGGGCCCAGTTCCTCGATGGTGCTCTTCACAGCGGCAGTGCTCCTCGATCGCAGTGTGGGGACGGCGCGGCACGAGACGGCGCCGGATCAGCCCACGAGTCTAGAGACGTCGCGGGAACGTCGGGGTGGCGGGATTTGAACCCACGGCCCCCCGCTCCCAAAGCGGGTGCGCTACCAAACTGCGCCACACCCCGTGGCGGCCCGAGTCTAGGCGGCGATGCCGCGCAACAGCCGTGACGGGGAGGGACGGCGGACCTAGCCTTCTGCGCATGGGGCGGCCCGCAGGTACCGCGACGGTCCTCGAGGAGGCCCGGGAGCTGTTCGACGCCTACCGCTGGCGGGACTGCGTCGCACTGCTGGGCGAGGCCGACGAGCGGGCCCCGCTGGACGGTCCGGGGCTCGCGGTGCTCGGCGAGGCCGCGTACCTGATCGGGGCCGACGAGCAGGCCGTGACGGCGCTCGCCCGGGCGTACCAGTGGTTCCTGCGGTCGGGGAACGCCCTCGCCGCCGCCCGGTGCGCCGTCTCCAACTGCTTGGTCCTGGAGAACGCCGGCGACATGGTGCGCTCCCGCGCCTGGGGGGCACGGGCCGAGCAGCTCGTGGAGGACCACGACCTCGCGGGGAGCCCGGCCCAGGCGTGGCTGCTCTCCCGGCGCGGTCACGAACTGCTCCTGGACCAGCAGGTCGAGGAGGCGCTGGTCGCCGCCCGTGAGAGCGAGCGGCTCGCGCTGGCGACCGGCGAACCCGACGCCGCGGCCCTCTCCCGGCTGACGATCGGCTTCGCGCTGCTGATCCGCGGCGAGCGCGCCGCGTCCACCCGC
>JAICLD010000291.1 GCA_025927595.1 Nocardioidaceae bacterium
CGGACCCCGGGAGCTGATTCCACCCAGGACAGGAAGCCGGTCAGCGTCGAGGGTTCCATCGCCAGGTCCTGCGGTCCGTCGACGGTCTGGCAGGTGAGGACGACGACGTCCGCCGGCAGCGCGAGGTCGTCCCGGCTGGCCTCGCGGCGCACCTCGACCCGGAGGTCCGCGCGCGGCAGCCGGCGCTGCGGCCGGACGGCGAGGGAGAGCGCGCGGTACCAGAGCAGGCTGTCGTCGCCGAACCAGGCGACCCCGACCGCCCAGCGCGCGGAGTGCGCCGGCCGCAGCCACATGGTGACCGCACCCAGCCCGGAGAGCAGGAAGCGACGGCGCAGCAGGAACGCGACGACGACGGCGACCAGCAGGATCCCGACGAGCACGAGCACGACGACGGTCATGGCGCGGCCGAGCTCATCCGGAGGGCGTACGGGCTCGGGTCAGACGTCCTGTCCGGCGGCGCGCAGCCGCCCGATCGCACGGCGGGCGGCCGCGACCGCCTCGGGGTCGTCGTCCCCCTCGTGGCGACGGAGCGCCTCGCGGGCCCGCTCGACGTCGATGTCGCCGGAGAACTCGGCCGTCTCGGCGAGGATGGATACGCCCCGCTCGGTGACCGACAGGAAACCGCCGCTCGCGGCGACGACGACGTCCTCACCGGACTCGGTGCGGATCGTGACCACGCCACCCTCGGCGAGCTGACCCAGCAGCGGGGCGTGACCGGGCAGCACGCCCAGCTCGCCCTCGGTGGTCCGGGCGATGACCATGCGGGCCTCGCCCGACCAGAGCCTGCGCTCGACGGCCACCAACTCGACCTGCAGGGTCGCCACGACACTCCTCGGGGTCCACCGACGGGGGCGGTACGGGTCGCCAGGCGGCGACGGGTCCCCTCCACAATATAAGGAGCCCCTGCCCCCCATTGGTCGCGGGCTCCCGATGGACCCCTGCAGGGGGCCATGACAAGCCCTACGCCGAGCGGCGGTACAGCAGCGTCCAGCGGCCGACCCGCACCCACGGGTGGCGGACGGTGGACGCCGGCGCCCACTCCTCGAGCGCGTAGCGGGCCTCGTCGAGCGACTCCCACGGCGCGTAGGGCGGCCAGCTCCAGCCGCTCCCTCCGTCGTGGGTCGTCGTGTAGTCGGGTTCCACCGTCGTCTCCTACGCGCCGCCGGGCTCGGCGCTGCTGCACAGAATGCTCGGCACTGCTTGCTGTGGGAAGCAGTGCCGGCGCCAGGATTCACCCGTGCGAGGGACGCGGACTCACCCGTTGCGGACGACGACGGCCGGGCCCCGAAGGGACCCGGCCGTCATCGACGAGCTGTTGCCGATCAGCCCTTCTTGAGCTTCTCCGCGTTGCGCTCGAGGTCCTCGAGCCCACCGCACATGAAGAACGCCTGCTCCGGCACGTGGTCGTAGGTGCCCTCGGTCAGCGCCTTGAACGACTCGAGGGTCTCCGACAGCGGCACGAAGGAGCCCGGCTGCCCGGTGAAGGCCTCGGCGACGAACATGTTCTGCGAGAGGAAGCGCTCGATGCGCCGCGCCCGCTGGACGGTGACCTTGTCCTCCTCGCCGAGCTCGTCGATGCCGAGGATGGCGATGATGTCCTGGAGCTCGACGTAGCGCTGGAGGATCCGCTGGACCTCGCGGGCGACGTCGTAGTGCTCCTGGCCGACGTACTGCGGGTCGAGGATCCGGCTGGAGGAGTCCAGCGGGTCCACGGCCGGGTAGATGCCCTTCTCCGAGATCGGCCGCGAGAGCACGGTCGTCGCGTCGAGGTGGGCGAA
>JAICLD010000048.1 GCA_025927595.1 Nocardioidaceae bacterium
ACATGGGTCCCGTGCCGTGACATCCGGCCCCCGGCGGCGGGCTCGCCGACCAAGGTGTCGAGCACTCGAAGCGAGGCACCTCGCAGGACCGGATGGCCGAGGTCGACCGGGCCGTCGAGCACCGCGACGGTGACCGATGGCCGCCCCAGCGTGTGGGACTGCAGCGAGGCCAGTCCTGGAACTGCCGCCTGGAGCCTCATGCGCCACCACCCGTGGAAGATCGTCGGGACGCGTCGGGGAAATCATCGAGAAAACAATTCTCGACCGTCCTACCGCGCATTCATCGCGCTTGTCAACGGACAACCGAGCTCGTGCGTGTCGACCCGTTTCCACCACAGCCGGAAGGCTATTTCGCGAAGAACAGGAGCCCGACAGGATCTGTGCTATAGATGGCTCGATGGGGGGGCTGAGTGCGCTACTTCACGCCACAGTACCTAAAAACAGGTAAAGTCGGTTTGACGGTTTAATCGGACAGCGTGCCGTCGGCCGTTGAGCGCTCCAACCTTTGTAGCAGGACATCGACGAAATAGCACGAGCGGGGGATTATCTCGGCACTGTCGCCGCATTAGCCTGGTCGCTTCCAGGCCATCACGGGAGGCGTCATGTCCTCGCAGGTACGCGACCGACCACACTGCAACGTGCGCCCGAGAACCCCGCCCGTCCTGCGGCCGGGTCTGCCGGCCGGTCGGCTGAGCGCGATCCGGCTGCTGCGCGCCAAGTGGGTGAACGGGACGGTGCTGCACTACTGCTTCCTGGAGGGACCGGAGCCGCAACGGGGCGCCGTCCGCGCCGCCTTCGCCGGCTGGAAGGATCTCGGCATCGGGCTGGACTTCGCCGAGGTCGGCGATGCCAGCGAGGCCGAGGTCCGGGTCGCCTTCGACCAGGCCGACGGCTCCTGGTCCTACGTCGGTCGCGACATCCTCGGCATCGCGACGACCGACCCGACGATGAACTTCGGGTGGGACCTGACCGACGACTACGGCCGGACCACCGCGCTGCACGAGATCGGCCACACGATCGGGTTGCCCCACGAGCACCAGAACCCCTTCGCCGGCATCGTGTGGGACGAGCAGAAGGTGTACGCGTACTTCGCGGGGGACCCCAACAACTGGTCCCACGACCAGACCTTCTCCAACGTGCTGCAGAAGCTCGACCCGGCCGAGGTCGAGGGCTCGACCTGGGACCCGGACTCGGTGATGGAGTACTGGTTCCCCGCCGGCCTGATCACCGAGCCGGCCGCCTATCGCGACGGGCTCGACCCCGCAGGCGGCCTGTCGGCGACGGACGTCACCTGGGTCCGGACGTGGTTCCCGCCGCTGGAGGACGCACCGGTCGCGCTCGAGTCCTTCGTCTCCCATCCGATGACGCTGGCCCCCGGCCAGCAGGTGGACCTGGCGCTCTCCCCGCCGGGATCCCGCGACTACCAGATCTCCACGTTCGGGACCTCCGACACGGTGCTGGTGCTGTTCGAGGACGTGGACGGCGACCTCCGGTACGTCGCCGGCGACGACGACAGCGGAGAGGACCGCAACAGCCACCTCACCGCGAAGCTCTTCGCCGGTCGCCGCTACGTCGTCCGGGTGCGCCTGTACTGGACGGGTGGCTCCGGCGAGACGGCGGTCATGTACTGGTGACCCCCTGTCCTGGGGGCGGGAGGCGCATCAGGCGAGGACCGACGTGACCGGCAGCGAGGAGTCGGCCGGCAGGTCCAGGGCGGAGGGCCGCCGGCCCCGCTGGACCATCTCGGCGCCCAGCGCCGCCACCATCGCCCCGTTGTCCGTGCACAGCCCCGGCCGGGGCACCCGCACCCGGACGCCGCGGGCCGCCGCCCGCTCCTCCGTGAGCACCCGGAGCCGGGAGTTCGCGGCGACCCCGCCGCCGACGAGGATGTCCCCGATCCCCTCGCTGACCGCGGCGTCGACGGCCTTGCGCGTGAGCACGTCGCAGACCGCCTCCTGGAACGACGCCGCGACGTCCTGCACGGGGACCGGCTCACCGGCGCGCTCGCGCGCCTCGACCCAGCGGGCGACGGCCGTCTTCAGCCCGGAGAACGAGAAGTCGAAGCGGTGCCGCTCCAGGTCCCGCTGCGACGTGAGCCCGCGCGGGAAGTCGACGTACACCGAGGACCCGCTGCGGGCGGCGCGGTCGATGTGCGGACCGCCGGGGAACGGCAGCCCCAGCAGCCGCGCCACCTTGTCGAAGGCCTCGCCCGCGGCGTCGTCGATGGTCGCCCCGAGCGGGACGACACCGCCGCCGCCGTCCTCGCCCCCGTCCTCGCCACCGGTGACGTCGGTGACCCGGAGCAGGGAGGAGTGCCCCCCGCTGACCAGCATCGCCACGCACGGCTCCGGCAGGGGCCCGTGCTCCAGCTGGTCGACCGCCACGTGCGCGGCCAGGTGGTTCACGCCGTACAGCGGCTTCCCGAGCCCGACGGCGAGGGCCTTGGCCGCCGCCACTCCGACGAGGAGCGCGCCGGCGAGCCCGGGGCCGCTGGTGACCGCGACCGCGTCGACGTCGTGCAGCGTGACGCCCGCCTGCTCGCAGGCCCGCTCGAGCGTCGGGACCATCGCCTCGAGGTGCGCGCGGGAGGCCACCTCGGGCACCACGCCGCCGAACCGGGCGTGCTCCTCGACGCTCGAGGCCACGGCGTCCGCGAGCAGGCTCCCGCCGCGGACGAGACCCACCCCCGTCTCGTCGCAGGAGGTCTCGATGCCGAGGACCAGCGGCTCGTCGCTCATGCGCCCCATTGTGGCCGACCCCTGCGGAGCGGCGGCCGAGTGGCCTCTCCCCGCACTCTCCAGGCGTACGACGTCGAGGCGATCGGCCACAACCGAGCGGCGGCCGCCCGCGTCACGGTCGGGCGTCGCGCCGCATCACGACCGCGTCGGAGCCGTCGCGGTAGTAGCGCCGCCGGACCGCGATCTCGACGAAGCCCTCGGCGGCGTAGAGCGCCCGCGCCGCCGCGTTGCCGGCGCCGACCTCGAGCATCGTGGGACCGCCGGGCAGCGCCTCGCGCAGCAGCCGCCGCGCCAGGCCCTGCCTGCGGTGCGCCGGCGCCACGGCCACCCGCTGGAGGTCGACGACGTCGCCGGCGACGGACGTCACGGCGTACCCGCAGAGCCTGCCGTCCGCGGCCCTGGCCACCACCGCCGTGCGGCGTGGACCGGTCAGCTCCTCGCGGACTGCCGTCTCCGACCAGGCGTCCACGCCGAACGCCTCCCGCTCGAGGGCCAGCACGTCCGCGACGTCACCCCCGGTGGCCGGTCGCAGGATCACGAGACGGGCTTGGGCCTGCTCGGCGCGGCGACGTCGGGACGCCGCAGGTAGAGCGGTTCGGGGTCGAGCAGCTCGGCCAGCTCCTCGCCCACCACGCGCGCCAGCGTGCCGGCGTCGGGGTGCTCCGGGCCGACCGCGCACGGGAAGACGTCGGGATAGAGCAGCGCGCCCGCCCCCACGACGGGGGCCGAGGTCGCGACCTGCGCGGGGCGGTCGACGTGAGGTCCGTCGAGGCGGGCGCCGGTCTCGTCGTAGGCCGCCCAGTAGACCTCCTTGCGGCGCGCGTCCGTGGCGACCAGGAACGGCCGGTCGACCGCCCCGTCGGCGACCGCCCGCGCGGCCAGCACGTCGAGCGTGCAGACCCCGTAGACCGGGATGTCGAGGACCAGGCCGAGGGTCCGCGCGGTCACCAGGCCGACCCGCAGGCCCGTGAAGGGGCCGGGCCCGACCCCGACGGCGACCGCGGTCACGTCCTGGCGGGGCACCCACGCCTCGTCGAGGACGGCGGTGATGGCGGGGGCGAGCAGCTCGCCGTGGCGCCGGGGGTCGACGGCGGTGTGGGTCGCGACGACCGCCCCGTCGTCGTACAGGGCCACGGTGACGGCCGGGGTGGCGGTGTCGAACGCGAGCAGCACGTGAGGAGGCTACGCGCCGCGCACGGCCCCGCCGAGGTCGACGCCGTCCCAGCGCGGCCCCACGGCGCGCACCAGCACGGTCCTCGGCTCGAGCCCGTCGTCGCCGGCCCCGCCGGGGTCGCCGTGCGGCCGCAGCAGCTGCACCTCCAGGCGGTCGTCCGCGAGCCCCGCGGCGACCCCGGCGCCCCACTCCACGACCGTCACGGCGTCCTCCAGCGAGGCGTCGAGGTCGAGGTCGTCGAGCTCCAGCGCCGCCTCCCCGGACCCGGTGCCGGGCCCGAGCCGGTAGGCGTCGACGTGGACCAGGGCCGGCCCGCCGCCCAGCGGAGGGTGCACCCGGGAGATGACGAACGTCGGGGAGGTGACCGGGCCCCGGACGCCGAGCCCCTCGCCGAGCCCCTGGGTGAACGTCGTCTTGCCGGCGCCCAGGTCGCCGCTGAGCACCACCAGGTCGCCGCGCCGCAGCAGCCCGGCGAGCCGGACGCCGAGCGCTCGGGTGTCGTCGGCCGACGACGCCTCCCACCTCACGAGACCCGCTCCGCCCGAGGGTCGAGGGCTGCCGTCACGAGCTCCGCCAGTGCGGCGTTGACCTTGTCCTTGCGCTCCAGGATCACCATGTGCCCCGCGCCCGGGCACTCCACGAGGGTGGCGGTGGGGACCAGCTTCGCCATCCGTCGGCTCAGCTCGACCGAGGTCATCACGTCCTTCGTCCCGGTCAGGATCAGCGTCGGGACTTCGGCGAAGGCGCCGAGCACCGCGAACTTGTCCAGGGTGTCGAAGTTCGGGAAGAACTGCGCGAGCACCTCGAACGACGTCGAGGCCAGCATGTTGTCGACGAACTCGACGTAGGACGGCGGGACGTCGCCACCGAACGCGAGCTGCTCGGCCATCACGAAGCCGAGGTTGGACCCGCGGCGTCGTACGCGGTCGACCACGCCGGGGACCAGAGCCAGCCCGGCGACCAGGCGCGGGGCGAGCTGGGCGCCCACCTGCTCGGGCACCAGCCGACCCAGGACGTGGTGGGTCTTGAGCCCGCCCGCGGTGGTCGAGACGAGGCCCACGCCCACCACCCGCTCGTCGAAGGCCGCCCGGTGGTGCTCGGCGAAGGCCATGATGCTCATGCCGCCCATCGAGTGCCCGACGAGCAGCACCGGCCCCTCGGGGACCAGCTCCCGCAGCACCGCGTCGAGGTCGTGCCCGAGCTGGTCGATGGTCGCGTGCGCGTTGTCGGAGCGCTCGGAGCGGCCGTGGGAGCGCTGGTCGTAGAAGACCATGCGGTGCTTGCCGCGGAAGTACCCGCGCTGGAAGTGCCAGCAGTCCAGCGACAGCGCGTAGCCGTGCACGAAGACGATCGTGGGGTCGGTCGGCGCCGGCTTCGCCGACCGGCCGGCGTACGGCGCCACCTCGTCGACCTCGGCGTGCAGGCGGATCCCGTCGTCGGTGAGGACGGTGCGCTCCTCGCCACGCAGTCCGCCGAGCTCGTCCGCACCACGGGCACCTGCGCGTCGGTGCCTGACCACCCTCCGGTCGGCGACGAGGCTCGCAGTCACGGCAGCTGCGGTCGTCGCGCCCGCGCCCGCCGCGGCGATCCGCCACCACCGTCGTCCGCTCACCGTTCTCCCCCGCCCGCCGTCGCCATCGTCGTCCTCGTTGTCGTTGTCGTTGTCGTTGTCGGTGTCGGTGTCGGGTCCGCCAGCCCGCGCCTGGAGACGTGCCGGCGCCGGAACCGACCCCCGATGCTCGTGAGCACCTCGTAGGAGATCGTCTCGCCGGCCTCGGCCCAGTCCTGGGCGGTCGGGGCGCCGTCCTCGCCGGTGCCGAACAGCACGACCGGGTCTCCCGCACGCGCGACCGCGTCGTCGAGGGCCACCACGAGCTGGTCCATGCAGATCCGACCGACGACCGGTCGTCTCGCCCCCGCCGCCAGGACCTGCGCCCGGGACGACGCGAGCCGGTGCAGCCCGTCGCCGTACCCCACGGGGACCAGGGCGACGGTGGTGTCGCGCTCGGCGGTCCACGTGTGCCCGTAGGAGACGCCCGCACCCGCCGGGAGCCGCTTGACCATCGCCATCCGGGTCCGCGCCGTCATCGCGGGCACGAGGCCGACGTCGCCCGGGGTCACCACGTCCGGCGCCGGGGACAGCCCGTACGACGCGATGCCGCACCGGACCAGGTCGTACGTCGACCACGGCCGCAGCAGCGCACCGGCCGAGTTCGACAGGTGTCGCACCTCGGGGCGCAGGCCGGCCGCCTCGGCCGCCTGCACCGCCTCCGCGAAGACCCGCTCCTGCTCGGCGTTGGCCGGGTGGTCGGGCTCGTCGCTGCACGCGAAGTGGGACCAGACGCCGGTGACCCGCACCGCGCCGGACCGCTCGACCGCCGCGGCGTGGTCGACGAGCCCGGGCCAGGCGTCGGGCAGCGCGCCACCCCGGCCCAGGCCGGTGTCGGCCTTGAGCTGCACCCGTGCCGGCCGCCCGACCGACCTGGCGGCGGCCACCACCTCGTCGAGCTCCTCGCCCGAGTAGGCGGTGAGGTCGATCCCGGCCTCCACGGCGGGGGCGAGGTCCTCCCCCGGCACCGTCAGCCAGCTCAGGACCGGACCGGTGTCGCCGGCGGCACGCAGGGCCAGCGCCTCCTCGACGACGGCGACGCCCAGCCAGTCGGCGCCACCGGCGCGCGCGGCCCGGGCCGCCTCGACGATCCCGTGGCCGTACCCGTCGGCCTTGACGACCGTCATCATCAGCGCCCGGGGCGCGTGCTCTCGCACCCGCCGCTTCAGCGTCGCCACGTTGTCGGCGATGGCGTCGAGGTCCACGACCGCCTCCGCGCGCGCGACGATCTCCGGCAGCAGCGACATCTCGCCCTCCATACTGCCAAACCCCCCGCCTCTCCGCCGACCCGGCGCGTCTGGCGAGTCCACACCCACCGACCCGGCGCGTCTGGCGAGCCGGCACAACCAAACACGCCGGGTCGGCGCACCTCGCGCCGCCAGACGCGCCGGGTCAGAGGAGGCGGCGGCAGAGGGCGGGGAGGGCGGCGGCGACGTCGACCGCGGTGATCGGACCCGCCCCTCCCGAGGCGTCGACCGCCGCGGCGGCGTGCAGCCAGGAGCCCACCGAGCCCGCGTCGGCGGGCTCGAGCCCGGCCGCGAGCAGCGCCCCGCACACCCCCGCGAGCACGTCGCCGGCGCCGGCCGTGCCCAGCCACGCGGTGCCGCCCGTCGTCACCCGGACCGTCCCGTCGGGCGTCGCGACGAGCGTGTGCCGGCCCTTGAGCAGGACGGCGGCGTCGTACCGCCGCGCCGCCAGCCGCGCGAAGTGCAGCTGCTCGGCCTCGACCTGCTCGCGTTCGACGCCGAGCATCCGGGCCAGCTCCCCGGCGTGCGGGGTGAGCAGTGCCGGCACGCCCAGCGGCCCGTCGACGTGCGCCAGCCCGTCGGCGTCGACCACCACGGGCACTGCGTCGGCCACGGACTCGCGCAGGGCCTGCTCGGCGTCCGCACCGCCACCGGACCCCACGACCCAGGCCTGCACCCGGCCGACCCCGACCACGACCTCGGGGTGCCGGTCGCGGACCTGGTCGGCGGCTCCGCCGGCGTAGCGGACCATCCCGGCCAGGCCGCCCCCGGCGCCGGAGACGCACAGCACCCCCGCGCCCGGGTACTGCTCCGAGCCCGCACGCACGCCCACCACGCCGCGGGTGTACTTGTGGCCGCCGGGCGCGGGCCTCGGCAGCAGCGCCCGCACGTCGTCCTCCTGCAGCGCGACCACCGCGGGCGCCGGCAGCTCCAGCCCGATGTCGACCAGGTGCACCGCCCCGCAGGCCAGCGCCGCCGGGTCGACGAGGTGGGCGACCTTGTGGGTGCCGAAGGTGACGGTGACGTCGGCGCGGACGTGGCCACCCTCGATCCGGCCGGTGTCGACGTCGACGCCGGAGGGGACGTCCACGGCGAGGACCGGCAGCGCGTCGAGCGCCGCGACGGCGCGGGCGGCGTCCTCGCGCAGCCCTCCGTGACCGCCGATCCCGACGATCCCGTCGACGACCAGGTGCGGGCGCCGGCCGGGCGCCAGGGGGACGGCTCCCACGTCGACGAGCGCCCGGCCACCGGCCCGGCGGAGCGCGGCGAGACCGCCGGGGTGGGCGCGCTCCGGGTCCAGCAGCAGCGCGACGACCTGCACCCCGCGGCGGGCCAGCAGCGCGCCGGCGAACAACGCGTCCCCGCCGTTGTTGCCGGCACCCACGAGGAGCAGCACGCGGGCGCCGTACGCACGCCCCAGCAGCTCCACGGCCGCGTGCGCCAGGCCGGTGGCGGCCCGCTGCATCAGCGCGCCCTCCGGCAGCCGGTCCATCAGCGCGCGCTCGGCCTCCCGGACCTGCTCGGCGGTGTGCGCGGCTCGCATCCGGCCAGGCTACCCAGCGCAGAGAGGCTCAGGACTCCAGGACGACGACGGCCGAGGCTATCCCGGCGTCGTGCGAGAGCGAGACGTGCACCGAGCCGACGCCGCGCTCGTCGGCACGACGCCGCACCGACCCACGCAGCTCGAACGACGGGTCGCCGCTGGGCGCGTTGACGATCTCGGCGTCCCCCCAGCGCATCCCCGACGGCGCGCCGAGGGCCTTGGCGAGCGCCTCCTTGGCCGCGAACCGCGCGGCCAGCGACGCCAGCGGCCGCTCCCGCTCGGCGACGGTGAACAGCCGCGTCCGCATCCCCGGCGTGCGCGCGAGCGACTCCCCGAACCGCGCGACGTCGACGACGTCGATGCCCACCCCGAGGATCACCGGCGGCTCACTCGACCGTGACCGACTTGGCCAGGTTGCGGGGCTGGTCGACGTCGTGCCCCATGCGGGTCGCCAGCTCGCACGCGAACAGCTGGAGCGGCACCACCGCCACCATCGGCTGCAGCAGGGTCGGCACGCGGGGCAGCCGGATCAGGTCGTCGGCGTACGGCGCGACCTCCTCGTCGCCGTCCTCGGCGAGCACGATCGTGCGCGCACCCCGGGCCCGCACCTCCTGGATCCCGCTCACCATCTTGTCGTGCAGCTGGTCGCGCCCGGGCGGCGGCACCACGCAGAACACGGGCAGCCGGTCCTCCACGAGGGCGATCGGGCCGTGCTTCAGCTCGCCGGCGGCGAACCCCTCGGCGTGGATGTAGGCCAGCTCCTTGAGCTTCAGCGCTCCCTCGAGCGCGATCGGGAAGCCCGTGTGCCGGCCGAGGAACAGCACCGACCGCGCGGTGGACAGCTCCTCCGCCAGCCGGTGGACCTGCTCGGAGGCGTCCAGCAGCCGCTGCACGTAGGCGGGCATCTGCTCCAGCTCGCCCACGATCTGCGCGATCTCGTCGCCGTACTTCGTGCCCCGGACCTGGGCGAGGTAGAGCCCGAGCAGGTAGCAGGCGACCAGCTGGGTCATGAAGCCCTTGGTCGAGGCGACCCCGATCTCCGGGCCGGCGTGCGTGTAGATGACGGCGTCGGACTCCCGCGGGATCGTCGAGCCGTTGGTGTTGCAGATCGCCAGCACCTTGGCGCGCTGCTGCCGCGCGTGCCGGATCGCCATCAGCGTGTCGGCGGTCTCCCCGGACTGGCTGATCGCGACGACGAGCGTGGCTCGGGTCAGGATCGGGTCGCGGTAGCGGAACTCGTGCGCCAGCTCCACCTCGCACGGGATCCGGGTCCAGTGCTCGATCGCGTACTTCGCCACCATGCTCGCGTAGTTCGCGGTGCCACAGCCGACGAGGATGATCTTGTCGACCTCGCGCAGCTCCTCCTCGCTGATCCGGAGCTCGTCGAGCTGGAGGGCGCCCTGCGCGTCGTGCCGGCCGAGCATCGAGGCGGTGATCGCGGCAGGCTGCTCGTGGATCTCCTTGCGCATGAACCAGTCGAAGCCGCCCTTCTCGGCCGCCGACAGGTCCCAGTCGACGTGGTACGGCCGGTAGCTGCCCGCCTCGGCCGGGCGCCCGTCGACGTCGGTCACCTCGACACCGTCGCGGGAGATCGTCACGACCTGGTCCTGGCCCAGCTCGATGGCGTCCCTGGTGTGCTCGATGAACGCCGCCACGTCGGAGGCCAGGAAGCTCTCGCCCTCGCCCACGCCGACCACCAGCGGTGAGTTGCGACGTGCAGCGACCACCCGGTCCGGGTCGGCGCCGTCGATCGCGACCAGGGTGAAGGCGCCCTCGAGGCGCCGGCAGACCTGCTGCATCGCCTCGGTGAGGTCCGAGCCGGCCTCGACGGCGGCCTCCAGCAGGTGCGCGGCGACCTCCGTGTCGGTGTCGGAGCGCAGCTCGTGGCCGTCCCGCTCCAGGTCCGCCCGCAGCCGGGCGAAGTTCTCGATGATGCCGTTGTGCACCACGGCGACGCGTCCGCCCGCGCCCAGGTGCGGGTGGGCGTTGCGGTCGGTCGGCGGCCCGTGCGTGGCCCAGCGCGTGTGCCCGATGCCGGTGCCGGCGGGCGGGAGCGGGTCGTCGGCCAGCGCCTTGTCCAGGTTGGCGAGCTTGCCGGCCCGCTTGCGCGCGACCACGTGGCCGTCGTGCACGAGCGCGATCCCCGCCGAGTCGTAGCCGCGGTACTCCAGGCGCCGGAGCCCCTCCACCACGACGTCCGCGGCGTCCCGGTGGCCGACGTACCCGACGATTCCGCACATGGCGGGGACTCTACCGGCGGAGGGCCGGCCCCGGGCCGCAACGCTCCCTGCCACAATCACCGCCATGACGCATGGCGGCAGCGGCTCCGGCGGGTCGACCGAGCGGGAGTCGGGCCCCTACGTCGAGCTCGACCGTGACGCCTGGGCCGTCCTCGGGCTCGCGTCGGAGCAGCCGCTGGCTCCCGAGGAGATCGACCGGGTTCGCGGCCTCGGCGACGAGCTGGACATCGACGAGGTGCAGCAGGTGTACCTGCCGCTGTCGCGGCTGCTCAGCATGTACGCGCTCAGCGCCGGCGAGCTGCACCGCGCCCAAGGGGAGTTCCTCCAGCAGCGGCAGCCGCCGCGCACTCCGTTCGTGATCGGCCTGGCCGGCTCGGTCGCCGTGGGCAAGTCGACCACCGCCCGAGTGCTCCAGCAGATGCTCGCGCACTGGCCCGAGAACCCGTCGGTCGCGCTGGTCACGACCGACGGCTTCCTGCACCCCAACGCCGAGCTGGAGCGGCGCGGGCTGCTGCACCGCAAGGGCTGGCCGGAGTCCTACGACCGCCGGGCGCTGCTCCGGTTCGTCATGGACATCAAGTCCGGGAAGGAGGAGGTCGAGGCTCCGACGTACTCCCACCTCGTCTACGACGTCGTGCCGTCGGAGCGCGTCGTCGTGCGCCACCCCGACATCGTCATCGTCGAGGGCCTCAACGTCCTGCAGCCCGCACGGGTCCGTCCCGACGGCCGCACCGGCCTGGCGATCAGCGACTTCTTCGACTTCTCGGTGTACGTCGACGCGGCGACCGCCGACATCCGCACCTGGTACGTCGACCGGTTCCTGCGGCTGCGCGAGACCGCGTTCCGCAACCCGGCGTCCTACTTCGCCCGCTACGCCCACCTCACCGAGGACGAGGCCGTCACCGAGGCGCACCGGATCTGGGACACCGTCAACGGGCCCAACCTCGAGGAGAACGTCCAGCCCACGCGGGGCCGGGCGACGCTGGTGCTGCGCAAGGCCGCCGACCACTCGGTGCGCTTCGTCCGGCTCCGCAAGCTGTGAGGGTCGGCGGGGCGGCGGTCGAGCGACGCCGTGCCACACTGCCCCCGTGCTGCACCTCCAGCTCCGCGTCCCGATCCGTCTCACGGACGAGGTGGTGGCGGGGCTGACGGCGGACGACGCGGTCACGAACGTCGCCGTGCTGCCCGGCGCCTACACCAAGCCCCACGGCACGATGGTGGTCGCGGACGTGGCCCGGGAGGCCGCCAACCCGGTGATCGCCCGGCTCCGCGACCTCGGGCTGACCCGCGAGGGCTCGGTGATGCTGTCGGAGCCCGAGACGCTGCTGTCCGGCGCGGCCGACGACGCCGAGTCGGCCGCCCCGGGCGACCCGGACGACGGCGTGATCTGGGACGTCGTGGAGAACCGCGTCCGTCAGGACAGCGTCCTGTCCTGGGCGTTCCTTTCGTTCCTCACCCTCGCCACGCTGATCGCCGGCGTCGGCCGGCTGCTGGACCAGCCGATCCTCATCATCGGCGCGATGGTGGTCGGGCCGGAGTTCTCCCCGGTCGCGGCGCTGTGCCTGGCGCTGGCCCGGCCGCGCCCGTCGCTGCTGCCGCGCGCCGGCCGGACGCTCGCGGTCGGGTTCCTCGTGGCGGTCGCCGTCGCCGCCCCGCTGTGGGCCCTGGCGCTGCTGGTCGGGCTCGCCCACCGCGCGGACGCGGCGGTCGGGCCGCAGACCGACTTCATCGTGCAGCCGGACGTGTGGTCGTTCATCGTCGCCCTGCTCGCCGGGATCGCGGGCGTGCTGGCGCTGACCACGTCGAAGTCCGGGCCGCTCGTGGGGGTCTTCATCTCGGTCACCACCGTGCCTGCCGTCGGCACGCTGGCGCTGTGCCTGGGCGTGGGGGTCTGGTCGGAGATCCCCGGCGCCCTGCTGCAGCTGGGCGTCAACCTCGCCGGCATGGTGATGTCGGGCACCGCGGCGCTGCTCGTCCAGCGGGTGGTGTGGGCGCGGCTGCAGAGCACCTCGCGGCTGGCCGGCCTCGGTCGCTGACCGCCGGCGACTCGCGTCAGGTCAGCGTCAGCTCCCGGCGTACGACGTCGGCGAGCCGCTCCGCAACGTCGCGGGCCTGCTCCGCGCTGGCCGCCTCCACCATGACCCGCACGAGCGGCTCGGTGCCCGAGGGCCGCAGCAGCACGCGTCCGGTGTCCCCGAGCTCGAACTCCGCCTCGGCGACGGCCGCGGCCACGACCGGGTCCTCGTCGGCGCGCGCCTTGTCGACGTCCGGCACGTTGACGAGCACCTGCGGCAGCCGGGTCATCACCCCGGCGAGCTCGGCCAGGGACCCCCGCCGCTCGGCCATCCGGTCCAGGACGTGCAGGGCCGTGAGGATGCCGTCCCCGGTGGTGGCGTGGTCGCTCATGATGACGTGCCCCGACTGCTCGCCGCCCAGGGTGTACTCGTGGGCCTTCATCGCCTCGAGCACGTAGCGGTCGCCCACCTTGGTCTGGCGCACCCCCACCTGCTCGCGGCGCATCGCCTGCACGAAGCCGAGGTTGCTCATCACGGTCGCCACGACGGTGTCCGCGCGCAGCGTGCCGGCCTCCCGCATGGCGAGCGCCAGCACCGCCAGCAGCTGGTCCCCGTCGACGACGCGGCCCTCGTGGTCCACGGCCAGGCAGCGGTCGGCGTCACCGTCGAGGGCGAACCCCACGTCGGCACCGTGCTCGAGGACGGCCGCCTGGAGGTGGTCGAGGTGGGTCGAGCCGCAGCCGTCGTTGATGTTGAGGCCGTCGGGCTCGGCGGCGATCGCCACGACGTCGGCGCCGGCCTCCCGCAGGGCCAGCGGGCCGGCCTCGAAGGCGGCGCCGTTGGCGCAGTCCAGGACCACCCGGATCCCGTCGAGCGAGCGCCCGACCGTGCCGACCAGGTGGGCGGCGTAGTCCGCGACCGCCGCGTCGTACGTCGCGACGCGGCCCACGCCGGCGCCGGTGGGCCGGTCCCAGGGCTCGCGCAGCCGCTTCTCGATCGCGGCCTCGATCGCGTCGTCGAGCTTCACGCCGCCACGGGCGAGGAACTTGATCCCGTTGTCCGGCATCGGGTTGTGGCTCGCGGACAGGACGACGCCGAGGTCGGCGGCGAGGTGGTCGGTGAGGTAGGCCACCCCCGGGGTGGGCAGCACCCCGAGCAGCAGCACGTCCACGCCGGCGGAGGCGAGGCCGGCCACGACCGCGGCCTCGAGGAACTGGCCCGACACCCGGGTGTCGCGGCCCACGACGGCGACGGGCCGGTGCCCGGAGAAGGCACCGGCCTCGCCGAGGACGTGCGCGGCGGCGACGGACAGGTCCAGCGCGAGCTCCGCCGTCAGTGACGCGTTGGCGAGGCCGCGGACGCCGTCCGTGCCGAAGAGTCGACCCATCGCGGGGTGGCGACTACCGCTTGCTGTACTGCGGGGCCTTGCGGGCCTTCTTCAGGCCGGCCTTCTTGCGCTCGATGACGCGGGCGTCGCGGGTGAGCAGTCCCGCCTTCTTCAGCGACGGGCGGTTGGCCTCGACGTCGATGGCGTTGAGCGCGCGGGCCACACCGAGGCGCAGCGCGCCGGCCTGGCCGGTGATGCCGCCGCCGTGGATCCGGGCGATGACGTCGAAGCGGCCCACGAGGTCGGTGTTGACGAACGGCTCGTTGACGACCTGCTGGTGCAGCTTGTTCGGGAAGTAGCTGTCCAGGGTGCGGCCGTTCACCCGCCACTGGCCGGTGCCGGGGACGAGCCGGACCCGCGCCACGGCCTCCTTGCGGCGGCCGGTGGCCGACGCCGGGGCGATCGTCGCCGGGCGCGCCGGGGCGTCGTCGGGGCGCGCGCTCTCGGAGCTGTAGGCGACGCCCTGCTCGTTGGCCTCGTAGGTCTCCTCGACGCCGGTGGCGTCGTCGGTGGCCTGGCTGGTCTCAGTCACAGATGTCCTCGCTGCTTCGTGTCTCGTCGGTCAAGCGTCTCGCCGTCGCCGGCTGCTACTGCGAGATCTGGGTGATCTCGAACGGCCGGGCCTGCTGGGCCTGGTGGGGGTGCTCGGGGCCGGCGTACACCTTCAGCTTGCGCATGAGCTGGCGGCCGAGGCGGTTCTTGGGGAGCATCCCCCACACCGAGCGCTCGATGGCCTGGCGCGGGTCCTTGGCCAGCAGCTCGCCGTACGGCGTCGCCGAGAGGCCACCGGGGTAGCCGGAGTGCCGGTAGGCCATCTTGGTCGTGGCCTTGTCGCTGGACAGCGCCACCTTGCCGGCGTTGACGACGATGACGAAGTCGCCGCCGTCCATGTGGGGGGCGTAGGTCGGCTTGTGCTTGCCGCGCAGCAGGGTCGCGACCTGCACGGCGAGACGGCCCAGCACCACGTCCGTGGCGTCGATGACGTGCCACTCCCGGTGGAGGTCAGCGGGCTTCGGGCTGTAGGTGCGCACGACGTGTCCTTCTCGATCGAGACCGGTGAGTCTGGGAGCCCGTGGGTCCGGGCCGCTGCGACGCAGGCCGCAGGGCAGCCGTCAAGGCAGCCGCGACGGTTGAGTCTACGCGGGGCGTACCGGGGGGTCAAAACGACGACCCGGGCTGGGAGCCGCGCTGATACGGTCATAGGTTAGCGAGGTAATGCCCAGCCGTCGGGCGTCGGCGCAGGCCGCCGTCCGCACCCGAGCGAAGGAGCCGGCGTGACCGACAGCACGGCCACTGCTTCCAGCACCGACCAGGGCGACGGGGGGTCGGACGCGGGATCGGGCGGCGCCTCCACCCTCACGATCACCGACAACCGCACCGGCCGGTCCTACGACGTCCCGATCGCGGACGGCGCGATCAAGGCCGCCGACATCGGCAAGATCCGTGCGGCCGACGACCAGCCGGGGCTCGCGGTCTACGACCCCGGGTTCGTCAACACGGCCTCCTGTCGCAGCGCGGTCACCTACATCGACGGCGAGAAGGGGATCCTGGAGTACCGCGGCTACCCGATCGAGCAGCTCGCGGAGAAGTCGACGTTCCTCGAGGTCGCCTACCTGCTCGTGCACGGCGAGCTGCCGAGCCGCGAGCAGTACGACGAGTGGGTGCACGAGATCACCTACCACACGTTCGTGCACGAGAACGTCCGCGACTTCATGGAGGGCTTCCGCTACGACGCCCACCCGATGGGCATGCTGATGGCCTCGGTGGGCGCGCTGTCGACGTTCTACCCGGAGTCGCGCAACATCTCCGACGCCGACAACCGCCACATGCAGGTCGTCCGGATGATCGCGAAGATGCCGACGCTGGGCGCCTGGGCGTTCCGGCACGCGCAGGGCAAGCCCTACGTCTACCCGGACAACGAGCTCTCCTACGCCGCGAACTTCCTCGCGATGCTGTTCCGGATGAGCGAGAAGAAGTTCGAGGCCGACGAGCGCCTGGTCAAGGCTCTCGACGTCCTGTTCATCCTGCACGCCGACCACGAGCAGAACTGCTCCACCAAC
>JAICLD010000127.1 GCA_025927595.1 Nocardioidaceae bacterium
GCAAGCCGCCGCCCTGCCTACGCTCCTGGCATGGAGGTCCCGGCGACGAAGGTCCACGTCCCGGTGTCACGGCGTGCCCTCGTCGCCCGACCCCGGCTCATCGAGCACCTGACCAGCATCGAGCCGTCGCTGCCCCGCCTCGTGCTCATCTCAGCCCCCGCCGGATCAGGCAAGACGACGCTGCTGGCCCAGTGGCTGACCGCCGACGCCACACCGGCGGTCCAGGTGGCGTGGCTGTCACTGGACGAGGCCGACAACGATGTCCGCCGGTTCCTGTCCCATCTGGTCGTCGGAATCGAAGCCGGCCTGCCACTCGCAGTCGATGACCTCGAGGCTCTGCTGGAGGCCGGCGGGGAGCCGCCGGTCGACACCCTCTTGACCGCCCTGGTCAACGAGCTGGACGAGGTGCACGGGACCACGGTGCTGGCGCTCGACGACTACCACGTCATCGAGGACCCACGAGTCCACGGCGCGGTCGCGTTCCTGCTCGACCACCTACCGCCCCAAGCCACGATCGCGATGACGACGCGGTCCGATCCGCCGCTCCCGCTGCCGCGGCTGCGCGCCCGCGGCGAGCTCGTGGAGGTTCGTGGCGTGGACCTGCGATTCACCTCCGAGGAGGCAGACGCCTTCCTCAACCACGTGATGGGCCTCCGCCTGAGCCGGGAGCAGGTGACGGCGCTGGGCACGCGCACCGAAGGCTGGGCCGCCGGCCTCCAGCTGGCGGCCCTCTCGATCCGAGGTCACGACCGCGCAGCCGAGTTCGTCGACGCGTTCACCGGCAGCCACCGGTTCGTGCTCGACTACCTCGTGGAGGAGGTCCTCGGCCACCAACCCGACGACGTACGCCGCTTCCTGCTGGACACCGCCGTGCTGGACCACATGACCGGTCCCCTGTGCGACGCCCTTACCGGGACCAGCGACGGCCAGACCAGACTTGAGCAGCTGGACCGAGCCAACGTGTTCGTCATCCCCCTCGACGACCACCGGGAGTGGTACCGCTACCACCACCTGTTCGCCGACACCCTCCGTGCCCGGCTGGCGGCCGAGCACCCCGACCGGGCGCGAGACCTGCACCGCGCCGCCAGCAGCTGGTACGTCCGACATGGCCTGCCCGAGGAGGCCATCGCGCACGCGAACGCGGCCGGTGACGCAGAGACGGCCGCGGACCTCATCGAGGCCGTGCTGCCCGAGGCCAGACGGGTGCGGCACGACCGCCTCATCGTCGGCTGGCTGCGCGACCTACCCGACGAGGTGATCCGGCAACGGCCGGTTCTCAGCACCCAGGCCGCCTGGATCTGCCTGGTCGCAGGCGACCTCGACGGCCTCGAGCGGCGCCTGCGCGACGCCGAGCGGGCGCTCGAAGCGATGCCGGCAGGTCACCGAGAAGCGGCCGAGGGAGACGACGCGATCCGGACCCTCCCTGCCTGGATCGCGATCTTCCGCGCCTCGGCCGCCCAGGCCCGTGGTGACGCCGCCGCGACGTCCGAGCACGCGCGGGCGGCCCTCGAGGTGGCCGGTCCGGACGACCACTTCGCTCGCGGTGGTGCTGCCGGGTTCCTCGGCTTGGCCGCTTGGGCCGAGGGTGACCTCGACGTCGCTGTCGACACGTTCACCCAGGCCGTTGCCAGTCTCGGTGCGGCGGGGAACGTGGCCGATGCACTGGGGTCCACGGTCGTCCTCGCCGACCTGTGGCAGGCGCGCGGCCGCCCGGCGAGGGCTCGGGAGCTGTACGAACAGGCGCTGGAGGCAGCAGGAGGGCATCCCGGTGTCGCGTTGTCGACCACCGGTGACCTGCACGTCGGGCTCGCCGACGTCCTCCGCGAGCACCAGGAGCTCGACGCGGCTCAAGCCCACCTCGTCGCCGCCCAGGCGCTCGGGGAGGCTGCGTCCCTGCCCGAGAACCAGCACCGCTGGCACCTGGCCCGAGCCGGTCTGCTGCGTGCTCGCGGCGACCTCGCCGGTGCTGCGGACGAGCTGGAGCAGGCACGGGCCGCGTACCTGCCGGGGTTCTTCCCCGACGTCCACCCCATCCCGGCCGCCCTCGCACGGCTCCGCATCGCGCAAGGGCGACTGGAGGACGCGTGGGAGTGGGCACACCAGCACCACGTCACCTCCGCCGGGGAGCTGACGTACCTGGCCGAGTTCAACCACCTCACCCTCGCGCGACTGCTCATCGCCCAGCACCGGACCGACGGCAGGACGGCCCACCTCGACGAGGCCATCGGTCTGCTCGAGCGTGTCGAGGCCGGCGCCCAGCGCGGCGGGCGTGGCGGCAGTGTCGTGGACGCGACGCTTCTCCTGGCCCTCGCGACCGACGCCCGCGGAAGGCCAGCGGACTCCGTGGCACGGCTCAGCGAAGCCCTGACCCAGGCAGTCCCGGCCGGCTACCTGCGGCTCTTCCTCGACGAAGGCGCCCCCATGGAGGCGCTGCTGCGCACCGCCGAGCAGCGGCCGGGCACCGGCGAGCTCGCCCACGAGGTGCTGAGTGCGGCCACCGCCGCTACGGCGGCTCCGGCGGCTGCCGCGGCCGACGGCCTGAGCGATCGTGAGGTAGAGGTGCTCCGGCTGCTAGCGACGCCGTTGACCGGCCCGGAGATCTCCCGGCAGCTGTTCCTGTCCATCAACACGTTCCGCACCCACACCCGGCACATCTTCACCAAGCTCGACGTCTCGACCCGGCGAGCAGCCGTCGCGCGTGCCATCGAGCTGGGACTGCTGTAGCGACCTGGTCGGGCGACACGATCACAAGGCCGGTCACATCGTCATGCGATGTGGGCTCACCACCTCGGCTCGTAGCGTCCGGGACATCGCCGGACACCCCGTCCGGCCCGCCGGACCAGGAGCCCGCCATGAACGTCACCACCACCGGCCTCACCAAGGCCACCGCCGCCGCAGCCGCCGCTGCCGGGGCGATCTTCATCGCCGTCCAGGTCGGCCACCCGGCCTTCGACACCTACACGACCCAGACCACCCAATGGGTGGTCCGCAGCTGCGCCAAGACCGCGATGACGGCGCTCGCCCTCGCCGGTCTCACCGGCATCTACCTGCATCAGCACCGCAAGGCCGGACTCCTCGGCCTGATCGGCTACCTCATGTTCGCCGCCGGATACCTGGCCATGATGGCCACCGAAGTCATCGCGGCAGTCGTCCTTCCCCAGCTGGTCGACACCCAGCCCGCCTTCGTCAACGACGTTGTCGTCGCCTCCGGCGGCGGACACCCCACCGGTGACATCGGGAGCCTGCAGACCCTCTTCAACGGCACCGGCGCGCTCTACATGGTCGGCGGCCTCCTGTTCGGCATCGCCCTGTTCCGCACCGGCGTCCTCGCCAGGTGGGCAGCCGCCCTGCTCGCGGTCAGCACCATCGGCACGGCCGCCCTCACCGTGCTGCCGGCGTCATTCGACCGACCGATGGCGGTCCCCGAGGGCATCGCGCTCATCGCCCTCGGTGTCTCCCTGTGGCGCACCCAGCGCCGGCCCGCCCCCGTCCGCGCCACGACGACGGCCGCCTTCAGCCCGGTCGAGCAGCCTGCAGCCCGATGAGCTGCAGTCCGGCCGCGCAGCCCAGCACCAACGACCACCGCCGCAGGAGCGCCGTCATGAACCAGCTGACCAGCACCTCGACAACCGACTCGCCGACCACCACCACGACGAGCCTCAGCAGCCCTTACGAGGTGCGGGTCGCCGGCCATCTGGACGACCACTGGGCGACCTGGCTGGACGACCTCACGTTGGTTCGCCGTGACGACGGCACCACCGTCTTGACCACGCCGATCGCCGACCAGTCGCAGCTGCACGGGCTGCTCGCGCGCATCCGCGACCTCGGCGTCCCACTGCTGTCGCTGGCACCCCTCGACCCGGCTGCCGGGACGTCCCCGGCATCGGGCCGGCCAAGCCCGGCGCTAGGCCGTCGGCTGGACACGGACAGGCTCGCTCTCCGTCCCCCCGCCGAAGGTGACGCGGACGTGACGTGGGCGTACCGACGGCTGCCCTCGGTAGGCGAGTGGCTCACCGAGGTACCCAGCGACCTCAGGGCGTACCGAACTGCCTTCGCTGACCCAGGACGCCTCGCGGCCACCGTGATCGTCGAGCACGAAGGCCAGGTGGTCGGCGACTTCATGCTTCGTGTCGAGGACGCGTGGGCCCAGGCCGAGGTCGCCGCCGCCGCGAGCGGCAAACAGGCCGAGCTCGGCTGGGTACTCGACCCCACTCACACCGGCCACGGCTATGCCACCGAAGCCGTGCGGGCGCTGCTCACGTACTGCTTCACCGACCTCGGGGTGCACCGCGTCGTCGCGAACTGCTTCCTGGCCAACGACACGTCGTGGCGACTGATGGAGCGCGTCGGCATGCGCCGCGAAGGTCACGCGGTCCGCGAGTCACTCCACCGGTCCGGGACCTGGCTCGACACCGTGACCTACGCCGTCCTCGACACCGAGTGGACGCCCTGACGACCACATGCCCCGCCGACAGCCCCGCTCCGTCCCGGAAACAGCAACGTTCGTTGGTGTCAACCTCACTCGACACGACGCTGATGTCCATGACCACCACCGCACCCCCGGCTCTGCCAGTACCTCACCGAACACGACAAGGAGTCGCCATGACCACCTCCGCCTCGGCTACCGCCGGCCCGCCTGTCCACGCCATCACCCCACCTCACTCGGAGTCGCTGCCACTGTGGCGCCGCAACCTCATGCGTGTGGGCTACCTCGTCATGGTCGGTGGACTGGCCATCACCAAGTGGCCCCAGCTCGCCAACCATGCGACGTGGGGGCTCAAGGAAGGCACCGTCCTCTGCATGCTCGTGGCGATGTCGGTCCTGGCTTTGCTCGGGCTGCGCTACCCGGTGCGGATGCTCCCCATCCTGCTGTTCGAGGTCGCCTGGAAGCTGATCTGGCTCGGCCTCGTCGCCTGGCCGCTGTGGACGGCGGGCAGGTTGGACGGAGCCACCGCCGTACAGGCCGACGCTGTGCTGTGGGTGGTCATCATCGTCGCCGTCACCCCATGGCGGTACGCGTTCACCCAGTACGTGACCACGGCCGGTGAGCCGTGGCGGAACCGGCGGGCGTGACGAGGATGAACCAGCACACGTACGACGTCGCCATCATCGGTGGAGGCGCGGCCGGTCTGTCCGCCGCGCTCGTCCTGTCCCGCGCTTTGCGCTCCGTGCTCGTGGTCGACGCCGGCCGGCCCCGCAACGCGCCCGCCGCCCACATGCACGGCTACCTCTCTCGTGACGGCTTTCCACCCAGTGACCTGCTCGCCTCCGGTCGCGAAGAGGTCACCAGGTACGGCGGCATCCTCCTCGAGGGCCGGGTCACCGAGGTCCTGCCCGACGGCCGCACTGGCTTCTGGGCGCTGGTCGACAGCGGACAGCGGATCGCCGCCCGGCGGGTTCTCGTCACGACCGGGCTCCGCGACGAGCTCCCCGAGATCCCCGGACTGCGGGATCGGTGGGCCCGAGACGTCCTCCACTGCCCCTACTGCCACGGTCACGAGGTCCGCGACCGTCAGCTCGGCGTCATCGGCGACGGCCCCGCGGCAGTCCGGTACGCGCAGATCGTCCGGCAGTGGACCCACGACCTGGTGTACTTCACCCCGCCTGACGTCCTCACACAGGCCGAGCGAGCTGGGCTGGTCGCCCGCGCCATCGGCGTCGTCGAAGGCGACATCGAGCAGCTCGTCGTCGACGACGACCAGCTCCGCGGTGTCCAGATGGCCGACGGCTGCGTCGTCCCCCGCGACGCGCTGTTCGTCCCGCCTCGGTTCGTCCCCCACAGCGACCTGCTCGCCGGCGTCGGCTGCGACATCGACGACGCAGGCTGGGTCACCGCCGATCCCACCGGTCGCACCAGCGTCCCTGGCGTCTGGGTCGCCGGCAACGTCGTCGACCCCCGTGCCCAGGTCATCACCGCCGCCGGCGCCGGCTCCGCGGCTGCCATCGCCCTGAACGCCGACCTCGTCGAGGACGACGTCGCCAGCGCCGTCCGCGACTTCAACCGAGGCTTCTCGCCCTCGCCGACCACCCGACCGGCCCACCTCACCCTGTGAAGGAGCACCACATGACCACCCCCACTCCTGGTACGGGCACTCACCGCACGCCGGGGCCGCCCAGCAAGCACCAGCTCGCGCTGATGATCTGGCTGGCGGTCTTCCCGACCCTCACCGTGCTCAACCTCGCCCTCGGTGACTGGCTCGGCACCCTGACGCCGGTGGTACGCACGTTCGTGCTCGCCACCATCGCGGTCCCCATCGTCATCTACGGGCTCATGCCGCAGTTGCACAAGGCCCGGGTCCGGCTTCTCACGCGAGCCACCGCGAGCTGACAACAGGACAGCGACGGCCGGGTCAGCCAGATGGTGCTGGCTGCCCGGCCGGCCGTCCAGGGAGACGTCCCTGCTCTACGTACGTGCGCGAGGGGGGAGTTGAACCCCCACGCCCTTTCGGGCACACGGACCTGAACCGTGCGCGTCTGCCTATTCCGCCACTCGCGCCAGAAGCCGGGCCAGGCTATCCCACCCGCGCCACCAGCCCCAAACCAGTCCCCGCCCCGGCCACGCCCGGTGCACGGCGACCGGGACGCGGGGGCCACCCAGGTCCGCCCGATACGATGCGCGTACGCCGACCCGCCGGCGCCGTACCCGCGCCGGCCGACCAGGAGCGCGTGCCCGGCGGCCGGAAGATCCGTGCGGCGCAGCGACGAGCAGTCCGACAGAGCAGACCAGCGAGCAACCGGCGAGGAGGGAGGCACCGATGGGCATGCTGCAGCGCTTCGAGAACCGTCTGGAGCAGCTGGTGTCCGGCGCCTTCGCGAAGGCCTTCCGCAGCGCCGTCCAGCCGGTGGAGATCGCGGCCGCCCTGCAGCGTGAGGTCGACAACTCCGCGCAGATCCTCTCCCGCGACCGCCGCCTGGTGCCCAACCGGTTCCACGTCGAGCTGTCCCCGGCCGACCACGGCCGGCTGGCGCCGTACTCCTCGACGCTGGCCGAGGAGCTCACGGAGATGCTGCGCGACCACGCCCACGACCAGGCGTACGTGTTCCCCGGCCCCGTCAGCATCGACTTCGACGAGCGCGAGGACCTCACCACCGGCCGGTTCCGGGTCCGCAGCGCCGCTGAGGCCAAGGTGACCCCCAGCCGCGAGCGAGCCCGGTACGAGGCGCCCGCCGACACCCGCTCGGACCTGGCGCCCCGCCCCGCCGTGCGACGCGCGCGGGTCGTCCTCGAGGTCAACGGCGTCCGTCACCCGCTGGACCCGCCCGGGCTCGTCGTGGGCCGCGGCAGCGACGCGGACCTGAGGATCAACGACCCCGGCATCTCCCGGCGCCACGTCGAGCTGCGCGTCGAGACCCATCCGGGCGGGGGCCGCGACACGGGCGTCAGAGCCGTCGACCTCGGCTCCACCAACGGCATGCTGGTCAACGGCAGCCGGCTGCAGGAGGCGGCGCTGGAGGACGGGGACACGATCCGGATCGGCACCACGACGATGACCGTGCGGCTGGACGCCGGGGCTGCTCAGGACCCTCGGCGTCCCGATGTCGCGCACCCGTCGGGGTGGGGAGGCGGCGGTGTCTGAGCTGACGCTCATGCTGATCCGGTTCGCCTACCTGGCGATCCTCTGGATCTTCGTGCTGTCCGCGATCTCGGTCGTCCGCTCCGACATGTTCGGGGCCCGTGTCGACCAGACCCCGCGCGCCGACCGCAAGGCCGAGCGCAGCCGCCGGCAGTCCGACCGCCGGCCCGCCAAGCGACCGCGCGGCGCCCCGACGCAGGTCGTCGTCGTGGACGGCGCCACCGCCGGCGACGCCGTCCCGCTCGACGAGGCCCCGATCCTGATCGGCCGCGGCTCGGACGCGGCGATCCGACTGGACGACGACTACGTCTCCACCCGACACGCACGGATCGGCCGCTCCGGCGACCAGTGGTTCATCGAGGACCTGGGCTCCACGAACGGCACCTACATCGGCTCGCACCGGCTCACCCAGCCCACCACGCTCCAGCTCGGCAGCACGGTCCGGATCGGGAAGACCACGCTCGAGCTCCGGAAGTAGCGCACCCGACCATGGACTCCCACGCCGACAGCGGGGACCCGCCCGTCGAGGGTGCGTCCCCAGGGTCGCTGGCGCTGCGCTTCGCGGCGATCTCCGACGTGGGCCGGGTCCGCAAGGACAACCAGGACTCCGGCTACGCCAGCCCGCACCTGCTCGTGATCGCCGACGGGGTCGGCGGGGCGGCGCGCGGCGACCTGGCCAGCAGCACCGCTGTCGCGGCGCTGCGGCGCGTCGACGGCCCGCCGACCGGGGACTCCCTCGAGGTGCTCGCCGGGGCGGTGCACCGGGCCCACGACCGGATCGCCGAGCTCGTCGAGCAGGACCCGGAGCTCGACGGCACCAGCACCACGGTCACGTCCGCGCTCTTCGACGGCCACCGGATCGGGGTCGCCCACGTCGGGGACAGCCGCGGGTACCTGCTGCGCGAGGGCACCCTCTCCCAGCTCACCCGCGACCACACGTTCGTGCAGAGCCTCGTCGACGAGGGCCGGATCACCGAGGAGGAGTCCCGCACCCACCCGCACCGCAACCTGATCCTGCGTGCGGTCGACGGGGTGCACGACACCGACCCCGACCTCTTCTACGTCGAGCTGTCCGCGGGGGACCGGCTGCTGCTGTGCAGCGACGGCGCCTCCGGCGTGCTGGACCGTGACCGGCTCGCCGACATCCTCGGCACCGGGACCGTCGACTTCGCCGCGGTCGAGCTGGTCCGGGCATCCCTCGAGGCGGGCAGCACCGACAACGTGACGTGCGTGGTCGCCGACGTCGTCGACA
>JAICLD010000256.1 GCA_025927595.1 Nocardioidaceae bacterium
AGCGGCGCGGTCCCCCGTGCGATCGGGTAGGCCTGGTTGAAGTCACCCAGCTCGTAGCTGCGCAGCAGGAGCAGGTTGTAGAGGAGGTGCAGGAGCACCGACCCGACCAGGAACGGCCACGCCGCCGCGGCCGGCACACCGACGAACAGCAGCGAGGGCAGCGCCACCGCAGCGACCGCCACGTTGAGCAGGAAGAAGCCGACCTGCCGGTCCGGAACGGCGTGCGCGATCGCGTTCCAGGAGGCGTGCAGGAGCGCGGCCGCGAGGACCACCGAGACGACCAGCACAGCCCGAGTGTGCCCGGCTCACTCCACGGGGAGGCCACGCCCCCGGGCGATCAGCATCCGCTGGACCTCCGAGGTGCCCTCGCCGATCTCGAGCACCTTGGCGTCCCGGTAGAAGCGGGTGACCGGGTACTCCTCCATGAAGCCGTAGCCGCCGAACACCTGGGTGGCGATCCGGGTCGCGGTGACCGCGGACTCGGTGGCGTAGAGCTTGGCGATGGCGGCCGCCTGCTTGAACTCCTGCATCGGCCGCCCGGCGTCCTTCATGGCCGCGGCGCGGTAGGTCAGCATCCGGGACGCCTCGAGCATCACCTCGAGGTCGGCGACCTGGAACGCGACGCCCTGCTTGGCCCCGATCGGCCGTCCGAAGGTGGTGCGCTCACCGGCGTACGCCACCGACATGTCCAGGCAGGCCTGGATGCAGCCGACGGCGAGCGCGGCGATCGCGACCCGGCCGTCGTCGAGGGTCGCCAGGAACTGCGCGAACCCGCGGCCGCGCTGCCCGAGCAGGCTGCCCTCCGGGACGCGGGCGTCCTCGAACGTGAGCGGGTGCGTGTCGGAGGCGTGCCACCCGAGCTTGTCGTAGGCGGGCTCCGCGGTGAACCCGGGCGTGCCCGAGGGGACGATGATCGTGCTGACCTCGGCCTTGCCGCCGTCGCGGGTGCCGGTGCGGGCGGTGACGGTGACCAGCGAGGTGATCTCGGACCCGGAGTTGGTGATGAACTGCTTGCTGCCGTTCACGACCCACTCGCCGTCGACGAGCTCCGCCCTGGTGCGGGTGGCGCCCGCGTCGGAGCCGGCACCGGGCTCGGTGAGACCGAACCCGGCGAGCGTCCGCCCGGCCACCAGGTCGGGCAGCCAGCGCTGCTTCTGCTCCTCCGAGCCGAAGGTCAGGATCGGGTTGATCCCCAGGCCGACCGCGGCCTCGAGCGTGATCCCCATCGACTGGTCGACCCGGCCGACCTCCTCGATCGCCACGCACAGCGAGGTGAAGTCGCCGTCCTCGCCCATGCCGCCGAACTCCTCGGGCGCGTTCAGCCCCATCAGGCCGAGGTCGCCCATCTGCTGCACCACGTCGACCGGGAAGTGGTGGTCCCTGTCCCATCGGGCGGCGTGCGGGGCGATCTCGCCGAGGGCGAACTCGCGCACGCTCTTGCGGAAGGTCTCGTGCTCGGGGCTCAGCTCGAACGGCGTCATGGCTCCAGTGTCTTACGCTGACGTCAGCGTAAGCCAAGCCCGGGGAGCGAGATGTCCGCGACGATCAGGCAGCTGGCCGAGGAGTACGGCGTGACCCTGCGCACGTTGCGGCACTACGAGGAGCTCGGGCTGCTCGCTCCCCAGCGGGTCGGGGTCGCGCGGGTCTACCACCAGCGCGACCGGGTCCGCCTCGAGCTGATCCTGCGCGGGAAGCGGCTGGGCTTCTCGCTCCCGGAGATCCGCACGATCGTCAACATGTACGACGAGCAGCCCGGCGAGGCCGGCCAGCTGCAGTACCTGCTCGACCAGATCGAGGTCCGTCGCGCCGAGCTGGCCAGGCTGCGCCGGGACATCGACGACACCTCGGCCGAGCTCGACCGCGTGGAGGCCCGGTGCCGGGAGGACCTGGCGGCGCTCAGCGGTGCAGCCAGGCCGACAGGTCCGGCGGGACGAGGCCGCGGACCCGGTCGACGTACGCCGCCAGCTCGTCGGGGCTGAGCACCTCCGCCCCGGCACCGGAGCGACCCCGACGGAAGAACCGCGAGGGGTCCTTGAGCACGCCGAGGGTGTCGGGGGCCAGCTCGCGCGAGCGGGACCGCATCCGGTCGAAGGTCGCCGCCTCCACCAGCGCCGGCCACCGGGCCTCGTCGACCTCGACGCGCAGTCGGCCGGCGATCCGGCGCATCTCGCCGTCGAGGTCGGCGAGCAGGTCCGCGTAGTGCACGAGCAGGATGTCCGCACCCGTGCGCGTCCAGGCGTCCGTGAGGTGGTGCAGCACCCCGACCAGCGAGTCCGGCTGCTCGAGGGCCGTGGTCTCCGCCGTCGTCCAGCGGACCAGCCAGTCGTGCAGCGACGGGCGCGGCTCCCGGGGCCGGGCCGGCACACCTGTCAGCTCCGCGATCCGGGCCCGGTCGAGGTTCTCGCCCTGGTGGTAGAGCGAGACCGCCAGGTCCAGCGGGTGCCGGCCCACGACGACGTACGTCGCCCGCGGGTCCACCGGGATCCCGTCGAGCGGGGTGTGGGTCTTGACCACGCGCCGGTGCCGCTGGGCCTCGAGGCGAGCGAGCACCTCCCGCACGGGCTCGACGCGGTGGTCCAGCCACGGGGAGAGCGTCGCGAGCGGCTCCGGCAGGGCCGGCGTCCCGAGCACGAGCATCGCGCACACCAGCTGCACCCACGTCGTGCCGCTCTTGGACCTGGTGGACACGACGACGTCGCCCTCGCGGAAGACGAAACCGTCCCACCGAGCGCTGTCGTCGTCGTCCGAGACGTAGCGGCGCACGGCGCGACGGTAGCCGCAGACGCGCTGCGGCGTCGCGGCCGTGAGGTCCTAGACTCCGCGAGAGACAGCCGCCCACCCCGCACAGGAGGTCCATCGTGGCCGGAACCCCCGACGTCCGCCCGCTGCGGAAGGTCCTCGTCGCGAACCGCGGGGAGATCGCCGTCCGCGTGGTCCGGGCCTGCAAGGACGCCGGGATCGCGAGCGTGGCCGTCTACGCCGAGCCCGACCGCGACGCGCTGTTCGTCCGGCTGGCCGACGAGGCCTACGGCCTCGGCGGCGCCACCCCCGCCGACTCCTACCTCGACATCGGCAAGATCGTCGACGTCGCCCAGCGGTCCGGGGCGGACTCGGTGCACCCCGGCTACGGCTTCCTCGCCGAGAACCGCGACTTCGCCCAGGCCGTGATCGACGCCGGGCTGGTGTGGATCGGCCCGCCGCCGTCGGCGATCGAGAGCCTCGGCGACAAGGTGAAGGCGCGGCACATCGCGGAGCGGGTCGGCGCGCCGCTGGTCGCCGGCACCAAGGACCCGGTGGCCGGCGCCGACGAGGTCGTCGCGTTCGCCCGCGAGTTCGGCCTGCCGATCGCGATCAAGGCGGCGTTCGGCGGCGGCGGCCGGGGCCTCAAGGTGGCGCGCAAGGAGGAGGAGGTCGCCGAGCTGTTCGAGTCCGCGGTGCGCGAGGCGGTCAGCGCCTTCGGACGCGGCGAGTGCTTCGTGGAGAAGTACCTCGACAGGCCCCGGCACGTGGAGACCCAGTGCCTGGCCGACCGGCACGGCAACGTCGTCGTGGTGTCCACGCGCGACTGCTCGCTGCAGCGCCGGCACCAGAAGCTCGTCGAGGAGGCGCCCGCGCCCTTCCTCAGCGACGCGCAGGTCAAGACGCTCTACGACTCCTCCAAGGCGATCCTGCG
>JAICLD010000080.1 GCA_025927595.1 Nocardioidaceae bacterium
CCACGGTGACCACGACCGGCGACTGGCAGCAGGTGAAGGTGACCTACCCGGTGACCAGTCCCGGCTCGAACCTCGACCTCAACGTCTACGAGAGCGGGCAGCTCCCGGGCGGGGTGCTCAAGGTCGACGACGTCGCGGAGGGGACGGGCTGACCCCGGGCGGGAAGGCGGCGCGTCCGGGTCCCGACGTGGCCGATGCCCGCGTCGTACGGCGCCGCCGCGATGCCGAGGTCGGCCACAACCGGGCCCGGCAGCAGGGACCGGCCACCTGGCAGCCAACGGGCGGGCGGTCAGAACCTGCGGCGCAGCTTCATCGCGGTGGGGCGGCCGTCGGGGTCGTAGGTGAAGCGGTAGAGCACGCTCGACCAGGCCCTGGTGAGGCCGGTGACCCGCAGGTCCTCCAGCGGGCGGAGCCGGCCGGGCGGGCGGGGCCCGGTGCGGCCCGCGTCGTGCCAGGCCTGGAGCGCGCGGGCCGAGCTGGCGAACGACTCGAAGACCCGGTCGGCGTCGAGCCGGTCGTCGTCGTCGGTGTCGAGGTGCTCCCGACCCAGCTCCAGCCGCAGGTCGCGCGCGTAGCCGGGGTGGCAGACGACCGCGGACATCTCCGAGTCGTGGGTCCAGGACCGGCGGTTGAAGTTGTCGGACCCCACCGAGGCCCAGGTGTCGTCGACGACGCAGACCTTGGCGTGCACGTAGACCGGCGTCCCGGCGTGGTTCTCCGGCCCGTAGAACGCGACCCGGTCCGGCGCCGCCTCGCGGAGCAGGTCGACCGCCGCCTGGCGGCCGACGACGTTGGGCGGCAGCCGGGCCCCGTCCTGGTCGGGGAAGTGCGGCAGCACGGCGATCATCCGCAGCTCGGGGTTGCGGCGCAGGGACCGGGCGAACGTGTCCGCGATCTGCCGCGACCAGAGGTACTGGTCCTCGAGGTAGATCAGCCGGCGGGCCCGGGCGATCGCCTTGCTGTACCCGCGAGCCACGCTCCGCTCGCCCTGCCGGGCGAAGGAGTAGCCGGGCGCCCGGTTGGGGTAGGTGCGCAGCACCTGCACCGGGTGGTCGCCGGTGGGTGCCGGGTCGGGCAGCTGCTCGGGCAGCGCGGTCGGGTGCGGCGGCTCGTCCTTGCGGACCCGGTCCGCGACCCAGCGCACCGGGCTGCGACTGAGCCGCTCCGGGTCGTCCCAGCGTTCCCGGAACGACACCTCGACGTCGGCCACCGCCGGGCCGGTGACCATCAGCTGGACGTCGTGCCAGGGCGGGGTGGCGCCGTACACGGCCGCCATCGGCTGCGGCTGCGGGTCCCCGGCGTGCCGGGCGTCGTCGCGGCGGCTGTGGCACAGGTCCACCCCGCCGACGAAGGCCACGTCCCGCTCGGGACGGCCCGGGTGCCGCAGCACCACGAACTTCTGGTGGTGCGAGCCGCCGGGCCGGACCCGCATGTCCAGCTTGCACTCGCCGCCGTGGTCGTTGACGTCCTTGCCGAGGTGCCGGTTCTCCGCGGCGGAGAAGGACAGCTTGTCCAGGTGCGAGCGCCAGATCAGGCCACGGACGTCGACGCCGCGGTCGGCCGCGTCGCACAGCACGGTCTTGATCTCGGTCCCGGGCTCCCCCAGCAGCCGCTCGTCGGGGTCGCCGCGCCAGTCGACGAACATCAGCAGGTCGCCCTCGCGCATCCCGGCGACCCGCCCGGCGAGCTCCCGGTAGTAGGTCGCCCCGTGCACGAGCGGGGTCACCGTGTTGCCCTCGGTCCAGGCCCGGCCGCCCGGGTGCCTCGCGTCCAGGCGCGTGTCCGGGTTGCCGCGCTCGTCGGCCGACAGGTACCAGGACTCCGGCGCCACGGCGGCGGGGTCGGCCGGGTCCACCTCGGGGCGGTCGCTCATCCGCCCGCCCGCAGGACGCACCAGACGGCCTTCCCGTGCTCGGTGGGCCGGGTGCCCCACCGGCTGGCGAGCGCGCTGACGATCTGGAGCCCGCGGCCGTGCTCGTCGTCCTCGTCGGGCCGCAGCTTGCGGGGCTGGTACGTGGCCCGGTCGCGGACCTCGAGGAGCACCTCGGGCCCCTCGACCCGCAGCCGGAGGTCGACCGGGGGGCGGCCGTGCAGCACCGCGTTGGTGACCAGCTCGCTGGTCGCGAGCGCCGCGTCGCCCACCAGGGCGGAGGGCATCCGGCGCCGCCTCAGGTAGTCGGTGGCGAGGTGCCGGGCCTCGGCGACCGCGGACTCCTCGCCCTCGAGGCGGTGCGACAGGCCGTCGTCGGCGGACGGCGGGTCGACGCGGGCGACCAGGATCGCGACGTCGTCGTCGGGACCGTCCGGCAGCATCGCCGCCGCCAGCTCCTCGGGGACCCCCTCGACCGGCCCGTGCAGGTCGGCGATCCGGTCGGCCAGCGTCCTGATCCCCGCCTCGAGGTCCTCGCCGCGGCGCTCGACGAGGCCGTCGGTGTAGAGCACCACCCGGCTGCCGACGGAGAGGTCCAGCTGGTGCTGGCTGAGGTTGAACGGCCCCACGCCGAGGGGAGGGTTCTCCTGTCCGCCCACGACGAGCGCCACGCCCTGGGCGGTCGTGACGATCGGGGGCAGGTGGCCGGCGTTGGCGAACCGGAGCACCCGGTCGGCCGGGTCGAAGACGGCGTAGATGCAGGTGACGATCTGGTCCTCGCCGATCTCGCGGACCAGCCCGTCGAGGGACTCCAGGAGGTCGGCGGGCGGCAGGTCGAGCCGGGCGTAGGCGCGCACCGCAGCCCGCAGCTGGCCCATGACCGCGGCGGCGCGCACGCCGCGGCCCATCACGTCGCCCACGACCAGCGCCGTGCGGCCGCCGCCGAGCGCGATGACGTCGTACCAGTCGCCGCCGACCTGGGTGCCCTCGACGCCGGCCCGGTAGTAGGTCGCGACCTCGAGGTGCTCGGGCTCGAACCCGGTCTGCGGCAGCAGGCTGCGCTGGAGCTGGTCGGCGATCGCGTGCTCGCGGGCCGCGGCCTCGGCGTTCGCGGCGGCCATCGCCAGCGCCTCCTCGGCCGCCCGGCGCTCGGTGACGTCCTGCACCGACCCGCGCAGCGCCACCCGGTTGCCGCCCTCGTCGAGGACCACCTCGCCGTACACCGACACCAGGACGGTCTCGCCGCCGGGCCGCTGCACCCGGCTCTCGTAGTGCATGGCGTCGGGGCCGGCCTGGTCGAGCGCGGCCCGGACGCGGTCGCGGTCCTCGGGGTGCACGATCCGCGCGACGACGTCGCCCAGCCCCATCCCGGCGAGCTCGGCCGCCTCGAGCCCGGTGATCCGCAGGAACTCCTCGGAGCCCTCGACGCGGTCGGCGACCAGGTCGACCTCCCAGCTGCCCACGCGCGCCAGTCGCTGCGCCTGGTCCAGCAGGGCGCGCGAGCGCTCCAGCTGGCGCCGGGTACGCCGGGCCCGGTCCAGCTCGAGGTTGGAGCGGACCCGGGCGAGCAGCTCCCGAGCGGTGAACGGCTTGACCAGGTAGTCGTCCGCGCCCGCGTCGAGCCCCTGGAGGGTGCCCTCCTCCCCCGCCCGCGCCGACAGCATCACGACGGGCACCCCGAGCGTGAGCGGGTCGGACTGCAGGGCGGCGAGCAGCTCGAAGCCGTCCATGCGCGGCATCATCACGTCGGTCAGGACCAGGTCGGGCGGGAGGTCCCGTGCCACCGCGAGCCCGTCGACGCCGTCGACGGCGGTCCGCACGGCGTAGTCGGCCGACAGCAGGCCGGCGACGTACTCGCGGATGTCGGCGTTGTCGTCGACGACGAGGATCCGCGGCAGCGACCTCTCCGCGCCGGGAGCGGTCGGGGCCACGGTCGGGGCACCGCTCGGGGCACCGCTCGGGGCACCGGTCGGGGCACCGGTCGGGGCGTCTCCGCGCCGGTCGACCGACCAGTGCTGGCTCTCGGCGAGGAACCCCTCCGCCATCCCCTCGGTGGCGGACCCGCTGTCGCGGCCGTTCGTCTCGACCTGCTCCGGTGGCAGGTGGCCGGTGCCGTAGGGCACCCGGACCACGAAGGTGCTGCCCTCGCCGGGCCGGCTGGTCACCGACGCCTCGCCGCCGTGCAGCGCCGCGAGCTCGGAGACCAGCGCGAGCCCGATCCCGGACCCCTCATGGCTGTGCGACCGGGCGCCGCTGACCCGGTGGAACCGCTCGAACAGGTGCGGCAGCTCGGACGCCGCGATCCCCACGCCGGTGTCCACGACCCGCAGCTCGGCGCCGTCGCCGGCGTCGTCGAGACGCACCGTGATGCCGCCCTCGAAGGTGAACTTCACCGCGTTGGAGAGCAGGTTGAGCACGACCTTGGCCCACAGGTCCGGGTCCACGAACACCGGCGACGGCAGCGGCGGGCACTCCAGCGTCAGGCTCAGCCCGAGCCGGCGCGCCGCGGTCTCGAACATGCTGGCCAGCTCGCGGGTGGAGCGGGCCAGGTCGACCGGCTCGAACCGGGCCTCCAGGCGGCCCGACTCCAGACGGGAGAAGTCCAGCAGCGTGTTGACCAGCTTGAGCAGCCGCTGGCCGTTGCGGAACATCACCTCGACCCGCTCCCGCTGGCCCTCGGGCCGCGGCCGGCGGGTGTCGGCCAGCGCGTCCTCCGCCGGCCCCAGCAGCAGCGTCAGGGGGGTGCGGAACTCGTGGCTGACGTTCGTGAAGAAGTCGGTCTTGGCCTGGTCGAGCTGGGCGAGCGTCTCCGCGCGGGCCCGCTCGAACTCGTAGGCACGGGCGTCGGTGATGGCCGCGGCGAGCTGGTGGGCGACCAGCTCGAGGAAGTCGCGGTAGCCGTCGTCCAGCGGGCGGTACCGGTTGAGCCCGAACACCTGGAAGCCGTACGGCGCCGCGCCGCTGCCGGCGGCCAGGGGCACCACGAGCGCGTCGCGGGGCGGCAGCTGCCAGCTGCCCGCGGGCAGCTCCTCGAAGCGCCGGTCGACGCCCTCGACCAGCACGGCCTCGCCGGCGCGGACCCGCCCGGCCGGCCACACGGCGGCGCCGCCGTCCCCGCCGTTCCCGCCGTCCGAGCCGGGCAGGGGGATCGTCCGCGGCGCGGCGGGGTGCTCCTCGGGGAAGCCGGTCGAGCACGCCAGCCGGGCCGTCGCGGCCCCGTCGTGGTCGTCGTCGAAGCGGTAGACCAGCGAGAAGGGCACGTCCTGACCGCTGGCGGACAGCTCCTGGCAGACGACGGCGATCGTCTCGTCCTCGGTGAGGTGGGAGCTGCGCCGGGAGCCGAGGTCGCGCAGGGTCTGCATCCGCCGGGCCGCGACCACCTGCTGGGTGTCCTCGCTGACCACGCACAGCATCCCGGCGACGCGACCGTCGTCGTCGAAGAGCGGGCTGTAGGAGAACGTGTGGTAGGTCTCCTCGGTGTAGCCGCTGCGCTCGAGGAACAGCAGCAGCGACTCGTCCCAGGTCGCCTCGCCGGTGCGCATCACGGTCTCGATCCGGGGGCCGATGTCGTCCCAGATCTCCGACCACACCTCCGCCGAGGGCCGGCCGAGGGCCCAGGGGTACTTGGTGCCGAGCGTGTCGCGGCGGTAGGCCTCGTTGCAGAAGAACGTCAGGTCGGGGCCCCAGGCCATCCACATCGAGAACCGGGACGTCAGCACGAGCCGGACGACCGACTCCAGGCTGGGCGGCCACGAGTCGAGGTCCCCGAGCGGGGTGGCGGGCCAGTCGACCGCGAGCAGGTCGCGGCCGAGCTCGCCGCTGCGCCCGAACATCTCCCGCACGCGCGCTCCTCGTCTCGACGGCCGTGACCCGCCCCGGTCGGTGCACCGGCGGCGGGCTGGGGAGATCCTAAGCGGTAGCCGCGGGCGCCCCGGCCGGCCGGCCGGAGCCGGGACCGTGCAGGGCGAGCACGAGCTCGAGGACCGTGCGCGGGTCGTCCAGCCGGGCGCCGTACAGCTCGCGCAGCTGGCCCATGCGGTAGCGGACGGTCTGCGGGTGCACGTGCAGGTCCTCGGCGACCGCGTCGCGCCGGCCCTGGTGCAGCAGCCACGAGCGCAGCGTCTCCGCCAGCCGCTCCGCGGTCGCCGGGCGGTGCCCGGCCAGCGGCGCCAGCACGGCCGCCCTGAGGTCCTCGAGCGCCTCGGGGTCGGCCCCGACCACGAGGTCGGCGAGGTGGTCCTCGCTGTCGACCGGCTGCCGGCCCTCCGTCCCGTCGACGGCCCGGTCCCCGTCCCCCTCGACGCTGACGGCCACCGCGAGGGTCCGCACGGCACGCTCGTAGGAGGCCCGTGCGCGCGTCCAGGGCCGGGACGGACCGACCACGGCCGAGCGGTCGCGCAGCAGCCGCAGCAGCCGCCTGCGGTCCCGGCCCTCCATGTCCGGCACCAGCAGCAACGACAGCTGGCCCGGCTCGAGACCGCCCTCGGGGCCGCCGGCACCGGACGGTCCGGCCAGGCCCGGCAGGTCCTCGCCCACGGGCAGCGTGTCGGGCCCGAGGTCGGACAGCGTGCGGCGCACCTCGGGGGCCGGGAGCAGGACGGCGGTGAGGGTGCGCGGCAGCGGCCAGCCGGCGCTCTCCGCGGTGGCGGTCAGCGCCTCGGTGGTGGCGCCGGCGAGCAGCTGCTGGCCCAGCCGCTCCAGGAACCGCTGCCGCACCCGGCCGCTGGTCGACAGCTCGTCGGCGTGCCCGGCGACGCTGGCCGCCGACAGCTCGTCGATGTAGGCGAAGACCAGCTCGGCGAACCGGGCCATGGTCTGCGCCGCCACCCCGGCGTCGGCCGCCGCCTGGGCCATCTCCCGCCAGGCCACCCGGGCGCCGACCCGGTAGGCCGCCAGCAGCGCGTCCATCGACCGCCCGCTGCGCGCCTCGCCGCGGCCGAGCCCGTACGCGCCCTGCAGCGTCACGGTGAGCGGGGTGCTGGGGTCCGCGGCACCGCTCGGGGAGGCCAGCCGCAGGAAGCCGGCCAGCGCCATCTGGACCGCGGCCTCGATGTTCTCGCCCATCGAGCCGCTGAGCGCTCCGGCGTACCCTGGCACCTCCACGATGATCGAGGCCACCGTGTGCGTGGCCACCTCGGGAAGCCGCTCGCGCAGCGCGGCGAGGACGGGCTCGTCCATCTCCAGGCCGGCGATCCGGACGGCGGTGGGGATTCCCGGATCTTCCGTCATCGTTTGTCTCCAGAGAACAATACGTCGTGGAAATTTCACGTCCTGCGGTCATGAGTTTAGCCCGCACGTCGGACATGATGGGAGCATGAGCCTCACCGGATCCTTGCTGCGAGCCACCGGGCCGCGCGGCTCCCTGCTGCGGGACCGTGCGATGCGCCTCGCCGAGCGGGTGACCACCCCGCTGCTGCCCGCGGACTACCTCGACCTGTTCGACCCGCTGCGCGCCGGCGCGGACCTGCGCGGGCGGATCGTGGCCGTCGAGCCGGAGACCCGGGACGCCGCCACGATCGTGATCCGCCCCGGCGCGGACTGGGCCGGCCACCGCCCCGGCCAGTACGTCCGGATCGGCGTCGACGTCGACGGGGTCCGGCTCTGGCGCGCCTACTCGCTGACCCACGGCCCCCGACCGGACGGCCACATCTCGATCACGGTCAAGGCGGTCCCCGACGGCTTGGTGAGCAACCACCTCGTGCGGTCGTCCCGGCCGGGCACCCTGGTGCACCTCGAGCAGGCGGCCGGCGACTTCGTCCTGCCCACGGGCGGCGGCAAGCTGCTGTTCGTGACGGCGGGCTCCGGCATCACGCCGGTGATCGGGATGCTGCGCAACCTGTTCCCGGTCGCGGACTCCGGCGTCGTGCGGCTGGCCCGCAGCGCCGACTACGACATCACGGTCGTGCACGTGGCGCCCCGCGAGCCGGACTCGATCTTCATCGCGAACCTGCGCGCCCTCGACGAGGCCGGGCTGATCCGCCTCGTCGCGCGCTACTCCGACGTGCACGGCCGGCTCGACCTCGGCGAGCTGGACTCCCTGGTGCCGGACCTGTCGGAGCGGACGACGTTCGCGTGCGGCCCGTCGGGGCTGCTGGAGGCCCTCGAGGCGCACCACGCCGAGCGGGGCCTGACGCTGCTCACCGAGCAGTTCCGGGTGGCCACGATCGTGGCCGGCGAGGGCGGGACCGTGTCCTTCGCCAAGACCGGCACGACGGTCGAGGCCGACGGGGCCACCCCGATCCTCGACGCCGCCGAGGAGGCCGGCGTGCTGATGCCGTCGGGCTGCCGGATGGGGATCTGCTACGGCTGCGTGCTCCCGATGCGGGAGGGCGCCGTCCGCGACCTGCGCACCGGCGAGGTCACCGTCGCGGAGCCCGGCGACGGCGTGAAGATCCAGACCTGCATCAACGCGGCCGCCGGCGCCTGCGACCTCGACCACTAGACGTTCGCCGGTTTCGAGACGGGCTCCGCTAGCGCTCCGCCCTCCTCAACCAGCGACGACAGAAAGGGACCCACCATGACCGTCCTGCAGAAGAAGACCGGCGACGACAACGTCGCAGCACACCTCACCCCCGAGGACATCGAGCAGATCGGCGTCGAGCTCGACGCGATCCGCCAGTCCATCCTCGACCAGCGCGGCGAGCGAGACGCCGCGTACATCCGCCGCGTCATCGCCGCCCAGCGCTCCCTCGAGCTCGGCAGCCGCGGGGTGCTGCTGTTCTCGCTGTTCCCGCCCGCGTGGGTCGTCGGCACCGCCGGCCTCGCGGTCGCCAAGATCATCGAGAACATGGAGATCGGGCACAACGTCATGCACGGCCAGTGGGACTGGATGCGCGACCCGAAGATCCACTCGACCACCTGGGAGTGGGACAACGCCTCCCCGTCGGAGCAGTGGAAGCACTCGCACAACGAGCTGCACCACACCTACACGAACGTCATCGGCAAGGACAACGACCTCGGCTACGGCATCATGCGCGTCGACGAGGACCAGCGCTGGGTGCCGTTCTACCTCGCGCAGCCGCTGTGGAACTTCCTCAACGCCTGCTTCTTCGAGTACGGCATCGCGGCCTACGACCTCGAGCTCGGCAAGAACCTCGCGTCGAAGAAGCGCCGCAGCAGCCCCGAGTTCCGGGCCCGGGCCAAGGTCACGCTCCGCAAGATCCGCGGGCAGATGACCAAGGACTACGTCCTGCACCCGCTGCTGTCCGGGCCCTCGGCGCTGAACACCCTGGGCGCGAACTACGTCGCGAACCTGGTCCGCAACCTGTGGACGCACTCGGTGATCATGTGCGGCCACTTCCCCGACGGCGTGCAGACCTTCGAGCGCCGCTCGATCAACGGCGAGACCCGCGGCGAGTGGTACCTGCGCCAGATGCTGGGCTCGGCCAACATCTCCGGCAGCAAGGCCATGCACTTCATGACCGGGAACCTCTCCCACCAGGTCGAGCACCACCTGTTCCCGGACCTGCCGAGCAACCGGTACGCCGAGATCGCCCCGCAGGTGCTGGCGCTGTTCGAGAAGTACGACCTGCCCTACGTCACCGGGTCGCTGCCCCGCCAGGTCGGGTCCGCCTGGAAGAAGGTCGTCCGGCTCTCGCTCCCCAACGGCTTCGGCGCCAAGGCCCAGGCCACGGTGCTGCAGCTCGCCCGTCCGGGCCGGCGGGACGGACAGTCCGCGGCCGCCTGAGTAGGGCTACTCAGGGCGGTTGAGCCCTCCGACCCTGACGGCGGGGCGGGTCGCACTGGCTTGATGGTGCCATGAGCACCAGGTACGCCGACCCGGCCCGCTGTCCCGACTGCGTCGCCGCCCTGCCCCCGGGCAGCGAGGCCTGCCCGCACTGCGGGCTCCCGCTGCGCGGGGAGGTGGCGGCCCGGCTCTACGCGAGCCTCGCCCTCGCCGACCAGCTGCTCGCGACGCTGCGGGCCGCCCGGGTCCCGGCCGCCGCGACGCCTCCGTTCCCGACCGTCCCGGGAGTCCGGGACGTCCCGGCGTACCCGGCCGCGGCTGCGCCGCGACGGGCGTCTGCCGGGCGCAGCCGCCGCGGCTGGCGCACCGCGTCGGTCCCGGCGGTGCTGCTCACCCTGGGCGCGGGCTGCCTGCTGGTCGCCGCGGTCGTCTTCCTCGCCGTCGCGTGGTCCGTCCTGGGCGTCGGCGGCCGGACCGCGACCCTGGTCGTCCTCACCGCCGTGGCCGGTGGCCTGGCCGCCTGGCTGGCCCGCCGCGGCGTGCGCGCCGCGGCCGAGTCCCTGACCCTGGTCGGCCTCGGACTGCTCGGGCTCGACGTCGTGGGCGCCGACCACGCCGGCTGGCTCGGCGACCCGTCGACACCGGCGCTGCTCGGGTTCCTGGGCTCGGTCCTGGCAGCAGTCGCAGCGGCGGCGGCCTGTGCAGCACGGTGGACGCCGGTGCGGACGCTGGTGGCGGCCGAGCTGGCCGCGGTCGTCGGCGTGGCCCTGGCCGCGACCGGCGTCGGCTCCGGGCAGGTGCTGCCCACCTCGACGTCGCTGCTGCTCGCGGTCGCGGTCCCCGCCGGAGCGGTGGTCCTCGCCCGCTCGGTCCGGCTCCGCGTCACCGCGACGGGCGCCGCGGCCGTCACCGGGGTGAGCTGGCTGGTGCTGACCGGCTACGCGCTGGAGCGCCTCGCCGAGCACGACCGCACGTGGGCCACGCTGTGGGAGCGGGCGGACGCCTGGCCGCTGCTGGCCGCCGCGTCCCTCGCCGCCGTTCCCGTCGGGCTCCGTCGGTGCCCGATGCTCGCCCGGGTGGCCGCCGCCGCGGTCGCGGAGCCGCTGGCCGTGTGGGCGGCACTGGCACCGGCCGCGCACCTCCCGCAGACCGGCGCGGTGCTGGTCGCCCTGGGCGTGCTCGTCCTCGCCGCCGTGCCGACCGCCCTGGCCCGGCGGCCGTGGGGCCTGGCGCAGGCCGGCACCCAGACCGCGGCCGGGCTGGTCGCGCTCGTCGTCACCGGTGCACTCGTCGCGAACGCGCTGGACCGGGCCCTGGACGCCGCCGTCCCGGTGTGGGCCGGCGCGGCGGGCGACCGACTGCCGACGGCGCCGACGTGGGCGGGGTCGACCTGGCAGTCCGGGCTGCCCGCACCGTGGCTGCTGCCCGTGTGCCTGGTGGCCCTGGCCGGGACCGGATGGGCACTCCGGGTCGCCGACCGCACCGCCGACCGGGTGCTGGCGCCGATCGCCGACCCGCGGCTGGGCGCCGCCGCCCTCGCCGGGTCGCTGGCGGCCGCGCTGCTGCTGCTCGCGGTGCCGGTGTGGCTGGTGCTCACCGTGCTGCTCGCCGCCGGAGCCGGCCTCGCCGCCTGGTGGTGGGCCGGGCGCTCGCCGGGTGCGCTCGCCCTGTCGTCGCTGTTCCTGCCGGCGGGGCTGGTCCTCTCCCTGCACGCCGCGGGCCTGAGCGCCGCAGCGCTGGCGGTCACCGTCACCGTCGCCGCGTGGGTGCACCTGGCGGCACGCGGCCGACCGCTCGCGACGGCGGCCGGGGCGGTGCTCGCGGTCGCGCTCGCCGCTGACGCGGCGACCTGGGCCCACGTGGCCGGTGCCACGCCGACACTGGCCGTGCTGGCCGGCCTGCTGGTGCTCGCCGTGCTGGTCCCGGCGGCGCCGTACGCACCGGGGCGGTGGTGGGCCGTCGAGGACCCGGTGCGCGCGCGTGCCGGCCTGGAGGTCGGCGCCGTGCCCGCGGCGGCGGCGCTGGCGGTCGTCGGTGCGCTGCTGGCGCCGACGAGCCAGGCCGGCTCCTGGCTGGCGGTCTACCTCACCGTGGCCGGCGCCTCGGCGTCGGTGGTGGCACTGCTGCGCCGGGACCGACGTGCGGTGGGATGGGCCGGTGGCCTGCTGCTGGCGGCCGCGACCTGGGTCCGGCTCTGGGACCAGGGGGTCCGGGTACCGGAGGCGTACACGCTGCCGACCGCGGCGGCGCTGCTCGCGGTGGGGCTGGTCCGGCTCCGCCGGGACGGCCGGACCGGCACGCTCCGCGCGCTCGGCCCCGGACTGGGCCTCGCGCTGACCCCCAGCCTGCTGTGGGCGCTGCGGGAGCCGGCCGGGCCCCGTGAGCTGCTGCTCGGCGTGGGCTGCCTGGCGCTCGTGCTGGCCGGTGCCTGGCTCCGCTGGACCGCGCCGGTCGCGGCCGGGGCGGTGGTCGGCGGGTTGCTGGTGGTCCGGCTCGCGGCACCCTACGTCGGGGACTCGGTGCCACGGTGGGTGCTGATCGGTCTCGCCGGCGCGCTGCTGGTCACGATCG
>JAICLD010000166.1 GCA_025927595.1 Nocardioidaceae bacterium
CGAGGCCACCGAGGCCACCCGCAGCGCGGGCGAGCCGGAGGTCACCGCGCCCGAGGACGGCACCGCGACCGAGACCTCGGGCGAGCTCACGACGGCTACCGGGGCCGCGGCCGACGAGGCCGACACGGTGGAGACCGCTGAGCCGTCGCAGGACGACGACACCGAGGACACCGGCGACACCGAGGACACCGAGGACACCGGCGACACCGACGACACCGACGACACCGAGGAGGACCAGAGCGGGGGGCCCCGTCGCCGGCGCCGCCGTGGTGGCCGACGCCGTCGCCGCGGCGAGGGCTCCGACAACGGCGGCCGCGGTGACGACGGTGACGACGGTGACGCTCGAGAGGGTGCCGCCGAGGCCGAGACCACAGTGACCTCCGAGCCGTCCCAGGACTCCTCCGCGGCCGGCGCCAAGGACGAGGACCGTGCCGAGGGCGAGGGCAGCGGGTCGCGTCGACGCCGGCGCCGACGCCGTACGGGTGACGACGGCGAGGGGTCGACCGAGGACCAGTCCGGCCAGCAGTCCGGCGGTGGGTCGGGTCAGGGCTCGGGTGGCTCGCAGGGCAAGGCTCGCAAGCCGCGCAACGCCGAGGACGAGATCACCAGTCTCAGCGGGTCCACCCGTCTCGAGGCCAAGAAGCAGCGCCGTCGCGAGGGCCGTGAGGCGGGTCGCCGCCGCGCACCCATCGTGAGCGAGGCCGAGTTCCTCGCCCGGCGCGAGTCCGTGGACCGGGTCATGGTGATCCGGCAGCGCGACGACCTCACCCAGATCGCGGTCCTCGAGGACAAGGTGCTCGTGGAGCACTACGTCGCCCGCGAGTCGCAGACCTCGCTGATCGGCAACGTCTACCTCGGCCGGGTCCAGAACGTCCTGCCCTCGATGGAGGCCGCCTTCATCGACATCGGCAAGGGCCGCAACGCGGTCCTGTACGCCGGCGAGGTCAACTGGGACACGCTGGGGGCCGGCAACGGGCCCCGCAAGATCGAGCAGGTCCTGAAGTCGGGCCAGTCGATCCTGGTCCAGGTCACCAAGGACCCGATCGGCCACAAGGGGGCCCGGCTCACCAGCCAGGTCAGCCTGCCCGGCCGGTTCCTCGTCTACGTCCCGGACGGCACCACGAGCGGGATCTCCCGCAAGCTGCCCGACACCGAGCGCAACCGGCTCAAGACGCTGCTCAAGGAGATCGTCCCCGAGAGCGCCGGGGTCATCGTCCGCACCGCCGCGGAGGGTGCCTCCGAGGAGGAGCTGACCCACGACGTCGAGCGGCTGACCGCGCGCTGGGCCGACATCGAGAGCAAGATCGCGAAGGGCAACGCCCCCCAGCTGCTGTACGGCGAGCCGGACCTGACCCTCAAGGTCGTCCGCGACCTGTTCACCGAGGACTTCGGCAGGCTCGTCGTCTCCGGTGACGAGGCCTGGGAGATGGTGGACAGCTACGTCAAGCACGTCGCCCCGGACCTCGAGCAGCGGCTCGAGCGCTGGGCCCCCGACGACCGGGGTGACGTGTTCTCGGCCTACCGGATCGACGAGCAGATCGCCAAGGGCCTCGACCGCAAGGTGTGGCTGCCCTCCGGCGGGTCGCTGATCGTCGACCGCACCGAGGCGATGACCGTCGTCGACGTCAACACCGGCAAGTTCACCGGCTCCGGGGGGAACCTGGAGGAGACGGTCACCAAGAACAACCTCGAGGCCGCCGAGGAGATCGTGCGACAGCTCCGGCTGCGCGACATCGGCGGCATCATCGTCGTCGACTTCATCGACATGGTGCTCGAAGGCAACCGGGACCTCGTCCTGCGCAGGCTCGTGGAGTGCCTCGGCCGGGACAGGACCCGTCACCAGGTAGCCGAGGTGACCTCACTCGGGCTCGTCCAGATGACCCGCAAGCGGATCGGGACCGGGCTCCTCGAGGCGTTCAGCGAGACCTGCGAGCACTGCCTCGGTCGAGGCCTCGTGCTCCACCACGAGCCGGTCGAGCCCCGCAAGGGCGGCTCCGACGACGAGCCGCGGCGCGGGCGCCGCGGCCGCGGCCGCGGCGAGCAGGAGTCCCCCGGGTCCGGGCGCGGCTCCGGAAACGGTGCCGCGGTCCCCGTGGTCAAGCACGCGCCCACGCCGGCGGACCTCGCCGCGCTGGCGAAGCAGGAGTCCCGGGCTCCCGAGCACCCGGAGCAGCGGGAGCAGCCGGCTGAGAGCGGTCCGGCTGAGACTGGGCTGGCTGAGCCTGGGCCGGCTGAGAGCGGGCCGGTGCCCGCCGTGGACGCAGCCGGGGAGCTCACCGCCGCCCCCGTGGTCGCGGCGGCCACCCAGCCCGAGCCGCCCTCCGGGACTGAGCCGGAGCCGCTGCCCGAGACCGAGCCGGAGCCGCTGCCCGACGTCGAACCCGCGCCGGAGCCGGAGCCCTCCCCGCCGGTCCCGACCGGACCACGGCTGGTGACGACGTCGCGTCGTCGAGTGGCGCGCAGGCCCGCGGGGCCGCCCGCCCCGGCCACGGAGCCCGCCGACTCCTCCGGCGGTACCGGGGCTGCTCACGGTGCCAACGGTGCCGCGCACGCCGGCGGCGAGGCCGACGCAGTCGGGAGCGGGGACGCCGGCGACCTCGACCAAGCCGTCGCGACCGATCCCGTGACCGAGGAGCAGCCGCACGTGCCCGTGAAGCGCCGCAGTCGCAAGCGCTGAGCAGTGGCCGATGCCCGCGTCGTACGACGCCGGGAAGCTGCGGCGGTCGGCCACGACCGGGCTCGGCCGCAGGGATCGGCCACCGAGCTGGCGTGGGGGGAGCGTGACCCCGGCAGCCGGGGAAGGGGCACGCGACGTCACGGCGCGAGGGACCGCGTCGCGCCCACGGACGACCCCGGGTGCCGTTTTGACCCGCTGCTGCCTCGTCCGTAGACTTGACCCTCGGTGCCCAGCGCATGCCGTGCGCGGTCGACGTACCGCCCCTCCGACCCGAGACCGGTTCACCCGGGACGGGACGGGCGTGCCGAGGCGCACCACCCGCTCGTAGTCCGACGAAGAGAGTGAGTCCGCGGTGTACGCGATCGTGCGCAGTGGCGGCCAGCAGCAGAAAGTGGCTGTCGGCGACGTCATCGAGATCGACAAGGTAGCCACCGAGGTGGGCGACTCGCTCACCCTGCCGGTGGTCATGCTCGTGGACGGCGAGAAGGTCACGGCGGGTGCCGGAGCGCTCGGCTCGGCGACCGTCACCGCCGAGGTGCTCGGCGCCACCAAGGGCCCCAAGATCACGATCCTGAAGTACAAGAACAAGACGGGGTACCGCAAGCGCCAGGGTCACCGCCAGAAGTACACCCAGGTCAAGGTCACCGACATCAGCGCCTGAGCAGCACCCGACCACCCCCCAAGAGCACCCGAAGAGCAGTCGAAGAGCAAGGACTCGAACTCATGGCACACAAGAAGGGCGCGGCCTCGACCAAGAACGGTCGGGACTCCAACTCCCAGCGGCTCGGTGTCAAGCGCTACGGCGGCCAGCTCGTCAACGCCGGCGAGATCATCGTGCGGCAGCGGGGCACCCACTTCCACCCGGGCAGCGGCGTGGGCCGCGGGGGTGACGACACGCTGTTCGCACTGGTCGGCGGCAACGTCGAGTTCGGCACCAAGCGCGGTCGCCGGGTCGTGAACATCGTCCCGACCGCCGGGTGACCTCACACCCGACGTGACCGCGAGCTGACCACGAGCCGACCCGGCTCGCCGTGAAGGGGCGCCCCGCCGACTGTGCGGGGCGCCCCTTCGCCGTTCCACCCGCTGACAGCACCGACAGGAGCCACCGATGGCCGTGCCCACCTTCGTCGACCGGGTGACCCTGCAGGTCACCGCCGGTCGTGGTGGCAACGGTGTCGCCTCGGTGCACCGCGAGAAGTTCAAGCCGCTCGGGGGACCGGACGGGGGGAACGGCGGCCCCGGCGGCAGCGTGGTGCTGCGGGTCGACCCCGACGTCACGACGCTGGTCGACTACCACCACAGCCCGCACCGCCGGGCCGAGCACGGCGGTCACGGCGCCGGCGGCCACCGCAACGGCGGCCACGGCGAGGACCTGGTGCTACCGGTGCCGGACGGCACGGTCGTGACCGACGAGCGCGGCGAGGTGCTCGCGGACCTGGTGGGCCCGGGCACCGAGATGGTCGTCGCCGAGGGCGGCCGCGGAGGGCTCGGCAACGCCGCCCTCGCCTCCGCCAAGCGCAAGGCACCCGGCTTCGCCCTGCTCGGCGAGCCCGGCGAGGACCTGACGGTGGTCCTGGAGCTCAAGGTCGTCGCCGACATCGGGCTCGTCGGCTTCCCCAGCGCCGGCAAGTCCAGCCTCGTGGCCGCGCTGTCGCGGGCCCGGCCCAAGATCGCCGACTACCCGTTCACGACCCTGGTGCCCAACCTCGGCGTGGTGACCGCCGGGGAGGTGACGTTCACGGTCGCCGACGTGCCCGGCCTCATCGAGGGGGCGAGCGAGGGACGCGGCCTCGGTCACGACTTCCTGCGGCACGTCGAGCGGTGCGCCGCGCTCGTGCACGTCGTCGACCTGGCCACGATGGAGCCGGGGCGCGACCCCGCCTCCGACCTCGAGGTGATCGAGGGGGAGCTGGCGCGGTACGGCGGCCTCGAGGACCGTCCGCGTCTGGTGGCGCTGAACAAGGTCGACGTCCCCGACGGCCGGGAGCTCGCCGAGATCGTGATGTCGGACCTGCGTGAGCGCGGCCTGGACCCGATCCTCGTGTCGGCCGCCAGCCACGAGGGGCTGCGCGAGCTGTCCTTCGCGATGGCCGAGGTGGTCGCCCGCAGCCGGGCCGAGCGGCCGGTCGCCGAGGCGACCCGGATCGTCCTCCGGCCGGCCGAGGCCGGTGGCGGTCCGGACTTCACGATCCGCCGTACCGGCGACGGCTGGCGCGTGGAGGGCCGCAAGCCGGAGCGCTGGGTGCGACAGACCGACTTCAGCAACGACGAGGCCGTCGGGTTCCTGTCCGACCGGCTCAACCGCCTCGGGGTCGAGGACCGACTGCTCGAGCTGGGTGCCGAGGAGGGCGACGCGGTGCTGATCGGCGCCGCGGACGACGCGGTCGTCTTCGACTTCCGGCCGATGGTGCAGGCCGGGGCGGAGCTGCTCGGCCGCCGCGGCGAGGACAGCCGGCTGGAGGAGTCGCGACCCGCCGCACGCCGCCGCCGCGAGATCGACGCGGCGATGGCCGAGCGCGGCGAGGGAGAGACCCGGGCCGACGTCGCCCGGCGCCGCGACCGGCCGGGCACGAAGGGACCGGGGGACGGAACCGCACCGTGACCCGCACCGAGGTCGCCGGAGCCGGCCGCGTGGTCGTCAAGGTCGGCTCGTCCTCGCTGACCACGACCGAGGGCGGCATCGACCCCGACCGGGTCCGCCGCCTGGTCGACGCGCTGGCCGGGGTCCGCGCCCGGGGGTCCGAGGTCGTCCTGGTCTCGTCCGGGGCGATCGCCGCGGGGCTGGCGCCGCTCGGGCTGCCGCGCCGACCCCGCGACCTGCCCTCCCAGCAGGCGGCCGCCGCGGTCGGCCAGGGGCTGCTGGTGCACCGCTACCACGAGGAGCTGGCCCGGCACGGCGTGGTCGCCGGCCAGGTCCTGCTCACCGTCGACGACGTCACCCGGCGCAGCCACTACCGCAACGCGTACCAGACCTTCGCCAAGCTGCTCGAGCTCGGCGTGCTGCCGATCGTCAACGAGAACGACACCGTGGCGACCTCCGAGATCCGCTTCGGCGACAACGACCGGCTGGCCGCCCTGGTGGCGCACCTCGTGCACGCCGACCTGCTGGTGCTGCTCAGCGACGTGCCCGGCCTCTACGACGCCAACCCCGCCGACGGCGCCGCGACGATGCTCGGCGAGGTCGGCTCCGACGCCGACCTCGCCGCCGTCACGCTGGGCCGGCGGGGCGCGTCGGGCATCGGCACCGGTGGCATGCACACCAAGGTCGAGGCCGCGCGGATCGCGACCGGCGCCGGCATCCCCGTCGTCCTGACCTCCGCGGAGCTGGCGGAGCAGGCGCTGGCGGGGGAGCCGGTCGGCACCGTCTTCCACCCCACCGGACGCCGGCGGCCGACCCGGCTGCTGTGGCTGGCGCACGCGACCGAGGGCAAGGGTCGCGTCGTGCTCGACGCGGGGGCCGTGCGTGCGGTCACCGAGCGGCGCGCGTCCCTGCTGCCCGCCGGGATCACCCGGGTCGAGGGCTCGTTCTCCGGCGGGGACCCCGTCGACCTCGTCGACCCGGACGGCGTCGCGGTCGCCCGGGGCCTGGTCAACTACGGCTCGGACGAGCTGCCGGGCCTGCTGGGCCGGTCCACGCGCGAGCTGGCCCGCGAGCTCGGCTCCGCCTACGAGCGCGAGGTCGTGCACCGCGACGCGCTGGTGCTGCTGCGTCGTACCTGACGCGGACCTGACCGAGTCCGGCCAATTCGGCCGATCGTGCGACGTGGGCCGACGTTCCGGGCCAGACTTGGGCCGTCGCCCGCCCGAAGGCCGGCCGGCGAGGACCAGTGGTGCGCAGCAACCGCATCCGTCGAAGGAGTGGCGTCGTTGGACGAGGTGGCACGGCTGTGGCACGTGACCGTGACCGTCGCGGGGGACGAGGTGGAGCCGCTCATCGTCCGCAACGCGCTGCGGCGGCTCAGCGACCAGCGGCCGTTCCTGCTCTCCTTGAAGTACGCCGGCGGTCGCGCCGAGATCAAGTACTGGGAGGAGGCCGAGAGCCTGCTCGACGCATCCTCGCTCGCGCTGCGGATCTGGGACGAGTACCGCGACACCGCCACCCTGCCGCGCTGGGAGGTGGTCGCCCTCGAGGTGCTCGAGCGCCAGGTGTTCCTCTCCCGCGGCATGGAGTACCAGACCATGGTCGACCTCCAGGACGTCACGCCGGTGCCGTTCTGAGCGAGTCACTAGGCTGGCCGCATGACCTTCGAGACCGTCGCGCACCGCGCCCGCGAGGCCGCGCACGAGCTCGCGGTGGCGAGCAGGGCCGCCAAGGACACCGCGCTCGAGGCGATGGCGGACGCACTGTCGGCAGCCACCGCCCAGGTGCTGGTCGGCAACGCCGAGGACGTCGCCGCGGCGCGGGCGGCCGGCACGCCGGACGCGGCGCTGGACCGGCTCCGCCTCGACGAGGACCGGGTCGCGGGGATGGCCCGGGGACTGCGCGACCTCGCCGGTCTGCCGGACCCCGTCGGCGAGGTGGTCCGTGGCTCGACCTTGGCGAACGGCCTGCGGCTGCGCCAGGTCCGGGTGCCGTTCGGTGTGGTCGGGATCATCTACGAGGGCCGTCCGGACGTCACCGCCGACGCGGCCGGCATCTGCCTGAAGTCCGGCAACGCCGTGCTGCTGCGGGGCTCCTCCAGCGCCGC
>JAICLD010000068.1 GCA_025927595.1 Nocardioidaceae bacterium
ATGGCCTCGACGGCCGCGGAGATCTCCGCGACCTCGGACGCCATCGCCGGGTCGGCCGAGGAGACGTCGACCCGGGCCGGGTCGGTCTCCGAGGCGGCCGACACCGTCTCCCGCAACGTCGCCACGGTCGCCGCCGGGTCGGAGCAGATGGGCGCCTCCATCGAGGAGATCGCCCGCAGCACCCACGACGCGGTCCAGGTCGTGACGGAGGCCGTGGGGGTCGCCGCGGCGACCGGTACGACCGTGGGCCGGCTCGGTGAGTCCTCCTCGCAGATCGGCAACGTCGTCGCCCTCATCCAGGCGATCGCCGGGCAGACCAACCTGCTGGCGCTCAACGCGACCATCGAGGCCGCGCGCGCCGGCGAGGCCGGCAAGGGCTTCGCGGTCGTGGCGACCGAGGTCAAGGAGCTCGCGCACGAGACGGCCCGGGCGACCGGGGACATCAGCGAGCAGGTGCGCGCGATCCAGGCGGACGCCTCCGGGATGGAGGGGGCGATCGCCGACATCGCGGCGGTGGTCGGCCGGATCAACGACTCCCAGACCACGATCGCCTCGGCCGTCGAGGAGCAGACCGCCACGACGCGGGAGATGAACCGCAACGTGGCGGACGCGGCCGCGGTCTCAGGGGAGATCGCCGAGACGATCCGCAGCGTCGCCGCGGCCTCGCGCAGCACGAGCGACGGGGTCGCCCACCTGCACGGGGCCGTGGCCGAGCTGTCCCGGATGTCGGAGAGCCTGCAGGGGCTGGTGACCCGGTTCCGCTACTGAGAGCGGGTCAGCGCAGCGTCTCCATCGCCTCGTTGAGCGTCGGCGAGGGTCGCATCACCGACGACGCCAGCGCGTCGTCGGGGCGGTAGTAGCCGCCGAGGTCGACCGGCTCGCCCTGGACGCCGAGCAGCTCGTCGTTGATGGCCTGCTCCTTCTCCCGCAACGTGCCGGCGAGTGCCGCGAAGGCCTGCGCCAGCTCGGGGTCGTCGTGCTGGCCTGCCAGCTCCTCGGCCCAGAACAGCGCCAGGTAGAAGTGGCTGCCGCGGTTGTCGATCTCGCCCACCTTGCGGCTCGGCGACCTGTTCTCGTCGAGGAACCGCCCGGTGGCGGCGTCGAGCGTGTCGGCCAGGATCTGGGCTCGAGCGTTGCCGGTGGTCTGCGCGAGGTGCTCGAAGCTGACCGCCAGCGCGAGGAACTCGCCGAGGCTGTCCCAGCGCAGGTGGTTCTCCTTGAGCAGCTGCTGCACGTGCTTGGGGGCGGAGCCACCGGCCCCGGTCTCGAAGAGCCCACCGCCGTTGATCAGCGGCACCACGGACAGCATCTTGGCGCTGGTGCCGAGCTCGAGGATCGGGAACAGGTCGGTGAGGTAGTCGCGCAGGACGTTCCCGGTCACCGAGATCGTGTCCTCGCCGCGCCGGATCCGCTCGAGCGAGAAGGCGATCGCCTCCTCGGGGGCCATGATCTCGATCTGCAGGCCCTCGGTGTCCCCGACGACCTCCGGGTCGGCGAGGTACTCGCGGACCTTGACGACCAGGTTCGCGTCGTGGGCACGGGTCTCGTCCAGCCAGAACACCGCCGGCGTGCCGGTGGCGCGGGCCCGGGTCGCGGCCAGCTTGACCCAGTCCCGGATCGGCACGTCCTTGGTCTGGCACATCCGCCAGATGTCGCCGGCGCTCACGTGGTGCTCCAGGAGCGCGGCTCCCGACCCGTCCACCACCCGCACGGTCCCGGTGGTGGGGATCTCGAAGGTCTTGTCGTGGCTGCCGTACTCCTCGGCGGCCTGGGCCATCAGTCCGACGTTGGCGACCGAGCCCATCGTCGCGGGGTCGAAGGCGCCGTGCGCCCGGCAGTCGTCGATGACGACCTGGTAGATGCCCGCGTAGCTGCTGTCGGGGATCACCGCGAGCGTGTCGCCCTCGCGGCCGTCAGGCCCCCACATGTGCCCCGACGTGCGGATCATCGCCGGCATCGAGGCGTCGACGATGACGTCGCTCGGCACGTGCAGGTTGGTGATGCCACGGTCGGAGTCCACCATCGCCATCGCGGGGCCCTCGTCGAGGCCCTTGTCGATCGCGGCGCGGATCCGGTCGCCGCCCTCGACGCCGTCGAGTCCCGCGAGGATGCCCCCCAGCCCGTCGTTCGGGCTCAGGCCCGCGGCGGCCAGCTGCTCGCCGTACGTAGCGAACACGTCGGGGAGGAACGCGCGGACCGCGTGGCCGAAGATGATCGGGTCCGACACCTTCATCATCGTGGCCTTGAGGTGCACGGAGAACAGCACGCCCTCCTCCTTGGCCCGGGCGATCTGCGCGGTGAGGAACTCCCGCAGCGCGGCGACCCGCATGACGGTGGCGTCGACGACCTCGCCGGCCAGCACCGGGACCGACTCGCGCAGCACGGTGGTGCTGCCGTCGTCGCCGTGCAGCTCGATGCGCAGGGTGGCGTCCTCCTGCACGACGACGGACTTCTCGTTGGAGCGGAAGTCCTCGGTCTCCATGTGCGCGACGTTCGTCCGCGAGTCCGGCGACCACGCGCCCATCGAGTGCGGGTGCGTCCGCGCGTAGCGCTTCACCGACGCGGGTGCCCGGCGGTCGGAGTTGCCCTCGCGCAGCACCGGGTTCACCGCGCTGCCCTTGACCCGGTCGTAGCGCCTCCGGACGTCGCGCTCCTCGTCGGTGCGCGGGTCGTCGGGGTAGTCGGGGAGGTCGTAGCCCTGCTTCTGAAGCTCGGCGACCGCGGCCTTGAGCTGCGGGATCGAGGCGCTGATGTTCGGCAGCTTGATGATGTTCGCCTCGGGACGCTTCGCGAGCTCGCCGAGCTCGGCCAGCGCGTCGTCGAGGCGCTGGTCCTCGCTCAGCCGCTCCGGGAACTGCGCGACGATCCGGCCGGCCAGGGAGATGTCGCGGGTCTCCACCGCGACGCCGGCGGTGGCCGCGAAGCCGGCCACCACAGGCAGGAACGAGTACGTCGCCAGGAGTGGCGCCTCGTCGGTCTTGGTGTAGATGATCGCTGACTTCTGGGGGTCGGTCACCGAGGCTCCGTTCGGGTCGCCGTATTTCTTGACGTCAAGATATCTCAGCGTCTCCGGCCGGTCCACCGGGGTGCGTCGCGGCCTGGTCCGACCGGTGCCCGGAGGCGACGCCGGGCAAACGACCGGGCCCGGTCACCGGGGGTACGGTTTCCCCAGCCGCCACGAGAGGAGCATCATGACCGACCCCACAGCGCCGATCCCCCCGACCGAGGACGACAGCGACACCGTCCCCGCCTCCGCGCCCGCACCCGTGACCTGGACGAGCCGGCTGGAGCAGGCCCGCGGGCTCGACCCGATCGTGCGGGCGGTACGACCGCTGGCGGACGCGCTGGTGGCGGACCCGGCACGCCGGGACCTGCTCCGCGGCCGGTGGCTGGGCCACGCGGTGCATCCCCTGCTCACGGACGTGCCGATCGGCTTCTGGACCTCCGCGGTGACCCTCGACCTCCTCGGTGGCCGGGGCTCCCGGACCGCCGCCCGCCGGCTGGTCGGACTGGGCGTGCTCGCAGCGGTCCCCACCGCGGTGACCGGGTGGGCGGAGTGGTCCGGCACCGGGGAGCGCGAACAGCGGGTCGGTGTCGTCCACGCGGTCTCGAACATCGTGGCGCTGTCCCTGTTCGCCGGCTCGTGGCGGGCCCGCCGGCGGGGCAGGCACCTGCGCGGCAAGGCGACGGCGCTGGCGGCCAGCGGCGCCCTCGGCGTCGGGGGCTACCTCGGCGGCCACCTGGTGTCGGTGCGCAAGGTGTCCAGCCGGAACCCTCAGTTCGGCGACTGAGCCGACCACCGGCACCCCGGCGGCACCCCACCGGCGACCTGTCGAGCCCGGTGCCGCGCTCCGGCCCGGTGTTGCTAGCGTCGGCGGTGTCCAGACCGAGCCCGAACCGAGGAGCGTGTCGTGAGCGCAAGTCCCGTCAAGGTCGCCGTCACCGGCGCCGCCGGCCAGATCGGCTACAGCCTGCTCTTCCGGATCGCGAGCGGTGACCTGCTCGGCAAGGACACCCCGGTGGAGCTGCGGCTGCTGGAGATCGCTCCGGCGCTCAAGGCTCTCGAGGGCGTCGTCATGGAGCTCGACGACTGCGCCTTCCCGAACCTGGCCGGCGTGCAGATCGGCGACGACGCCCGCACGGTCTTCGACGGCGCGAACCTCGCGCTGCTCGTCGGCGCCCGCCCCCGCTCCAAGGGCATGGAGCGCGGCGACCTGCTCGAGGCCAACGGCGCGATCTTCACCGAGCAGGGCAAGGCGCTCAACGAGGTCGCCGCCGACGACATCCGCGTCGGCGTGACCGGCAACCCGGCCAACACCAACGCGCTGATCGCGATGGCCAACGCCCCGGACATCCCCCGCGAGCGGTTCTCCGCGCTGACCCGGCTCGACCACAACCGGGCGCTGTCGCAGCTGGCCGCGAAGACCGGCAGCCGGGTCACCGAGATCACGAGGCTGACGATCTGGGGGAACCACTCCGCCACGCAGTACCCCGACATCTTCCACGCCGAGATCGCCGGCCGGAACGCCGCGGAGGTCGTCGGCGACCAGTCCTGGATCGAGAACGACTTCATCCCGACGGTCGCCAAGCGCGGCGCTGCGATCATCGAGGCCCGCGGCTCCTCGTCCGCCGCCTCCGCCGCGTCGGCGACCATCGACGCCGCCCGCGACTGGCTCCAGGGCAGCCCCGAGGGCGACTGGGTGTCGATGGCGGTCGTCTCCGACGGCTCGTACGGCGTGCCGGAGGGGCTGGTCTACTCCTATCCCGTGACCACCCGGGACGGCAGCTGGGAGATCGTGCAGGGCCTGGAGATCGACGACTTCTCCCGCGAGAGGATGGATGCCACGGCCGCCGAGCTCACCGAGGAGCGGGACGCGGTCACCGAGCTCGGCCTGGTCTGAGCCGGGCCTCAGGGGGTCGGCTGGTTCGGGACCACCACGGCGAGCACGATCAGCCCGACGCCGGCGACCACCAGCATCGCCACGTCGGACCAGCGGCGGCGGACCCGCAGCATCCCGGCCCCGCGCTCGCTGAGCACCATCCGGAAGAAGGCGGCCAGCAGCAGGCCCGCGCCGATCCAGCTCAGCCCGGTCCGCCAGGCACCCGCGGCCAGGATGCCGAGGCCCACCAGCGCCGCGGCGACGACGACGAGGTAGACCAGGCCGCCGACCGTCTGCGGCCGTCGGAACGGGCTGTCGTCGCGCACCGCAGGCTCAGGCGGGCGCGTCGAGCGACGCCTCGGCCGCCGACACGATGTTGGACAGCAGCATGGCCCGGGTCATCGGGCCGACCCCGCCCGGGTTCGGCGAGACCCAGCCGGCGACGTCGTACACGTCCGCGGCGACGTCCCCGGCCAGCTTGCCGTCCACGCGGGAGACGCCGACGTCGAGGACGGCGGCACCGGGCTTGACCATGTCCCCGGTGATGATCCCCGGCACGCCCGCGGCGGCCACCACGATGTCGGCCCCGCGCACGTGAGCGGCCAGGTCCCGGGTGCCGGTGTGGCACAGCGTGACCGTGGCGTTCTCGCTGCGGCGGGTCAGCAGCAGTCCCAGCGGGCGGCCGACCGTCACGCCGCGCCCCACGACGCACACGTCGGCACCGGCGATCGCCACGTCGTGCCGGCGCAGGAGCTCCACGATGCCGTACGGCGTGCAGGGCAGCGGGGCCGCCTTGCCGAGCACCAGCCAGCCGAGGTTCGTCGGGTGCAGCCCGTCGGCGTCCTTGCGGGGGTCGATCTGGCCGAGCAGGGCGTTCTCGTCCAGGCCCTTGGGCAGCGGCAGCTGGACGATGTAGCCGGTGCAGGCCGGGTCGGCGTTGAGCCGGGCGACGTGCTCCTCGACCTCGGCCTGGGTCGCGGTCTCGGGCAGGTCGACGCGGATCGACTCGATGCCCACCTCGGCGCAGTCCTTGTGCTTGCCGTTGACGTACCACGTGGACCCGGGGTCCGAGCCCACGAGCACCGTGCCGAGCCCGGGCACCACGCCGCGGTCCCGGAGGCGGGAGACCCGGTGCTTGAGCTCGTCCTTGATGGTCGCCGCCGTCTGCTTGCCGTCCAGGAGCTGGGCAGTCACGATGCTGATCCTTTCACGCCGAACAGGAGCCGAACAGGAGCCGGGAGGTCAGTGGAAGAAGTGGCGGGTGCCGGTGAGGTACATCGTGACGCCGGCCCTGTCGAGCGCCTCGACGACCTCCGCGTCCCGCACCGAGCCGCCGGGCTGCACGATAGCGCCGACCCCGGCGTCGAGCAGGATCTGCGGCCCGTCGGCGAAGGGGAAGAACGCGTCCGAGGCCGCGACCGAGCCGGCCGCCCGGTCGCCGGCCCGCTCGACGGCCAGCCGGCAGGAGTCGACCCGGTTGACCTGTCCCATGCCGACGCCGACCGAGGCGCCACCGGAGGCGAGCAGGACCGCGTTGGACTTCACCGCCCGGCAGGCCCTCCAGGCGAAGGCGAGGTCGGCCAGCTGCTGCCCGGTCGCCGCCTTGCCCGTGGCCAGCGTCCACCGGGACGGGTCGTCCCCGCCGCCGTCGACCACGGCGTCGACGTGGTCCACGCGCTGCAGCAGCAGGCCGCCGCTGACCCGCCGCAGCTCGACCGGGTCCGGCCGGTCGTCGAGCGGGCAGCGCAGCACCCGGACGTTCTTCTTGCGGGCCAGCACCTCGACGGCGCCGTCCTCGTAGTCCGGTGCCACCACGACCTCGGTGAAGATCTCCGCGACCTGCTCGGCCATCGCGACCGACACCGGCACGTTCGTCGCGATCACGCCGCCGAACGCGGACACCGGGTCGCAGGCGTGGGCCTTGCGGTGGGCCTCGGCGACGTCGGCGCCGACCGCGATGCCGCACGGGTTGGCGTGCTTGACGACCGCGACCGCGGGCTCGTCGAAGTCCAGGGCCGCGCGACGCGCCGCGTCGGCGTCGACGTAGTTGTTGTAGGACATCTCCTTGCCGTGCAGCTGGTCCGCGCCGGCCAGCCCGCCGGCCCCCGGGGTGCGGTACAGGGCGGCCGCCTGGTGCGGGTTCTCGCCGTAGCGGAGCACGGCGGCGCGATCCCAGCTCGCCCCGACCCAGGCCGGGAAGCCGGTGCCGTCGGAGGTGTCGGTGAGCACGCTGCCCATCCACGACGCGACCGCGACGTCGTACGCCGCCGTGTGCGCGAACGCCTCGGCCGCCAGCCGCCGGCGCAGGTGCAGGCTCGTCCCTCCCCCGCGTACGGCGTCGAGCAGCTCGTCGTACTGCGCCGGCGAGGTGACGACCGCGACGCAGGGGTGGTTCTTCGCGGCGGCCCGCACCATCGAGGGGCCGCCGATTTCGATCTGCTCGACGCACTCGTCGGGGGTGGCGCCGGAGGCGACCGTGTCGCCGAAGGGGTACAGGTTCGAGACGACGAGGTCGAACGGCTCGATGCCGAGCTCGTCGAGCTGCGCCCGGTGGCTCTCCAGGCGCAGGTCGGCCAGCAGGCCGGCGTGCACCCGGGGGTGCAGGGTCTTGACCCGGCCGTCGAGGCACTCGGGGAAGCCGGTGAGCTCCTCGACGCGGGTCACCGGCACGCCGGCGTCGACGATCCGGGAGGCGGTGGAGCCGGTCGAGACCAGGGCGACGCCGGCCTCGTGGAGCGCGGTCGCGAGCTCGGCGAGCCCGGTCTTGTCGTAGACGGAGACCAGGGCGCGGCGGACCGGCCGCCGGCCGTCGGTGCTGTCGGGGGTCATCCGGGCGCACTCCTCAACGTGGTCGGTGATGAGGCACCCAGGCGTTCGATGCGCTCGACGTCACTCCCCGGTGGTCAGCCCACCTGCGCCAGTCGTGTGGGCCACACCCTAGCCAACGCCGGTGCCGAAGCGCACCTGCCGTCCGGTGACCGCGAACCCCTCGCGCGCCATCCGACCGACGGCCGAGACCAGCATCGCCCGCTCCGCGACCTTGATCCGCTCGTGCAGCGTCGCCACGTCGTCGTCCGGCTCGACCGGGACCGCGGTCTGCGCCACGATCGGGCCGGTGTCGACGCCGGCGTCGACGAGGAACAGGGTCGCGCCGGTGACCTTGACACCGTGCTCCAGCGCGTCGGCCGGGCCGTGCATGCCGGGGAACGACGGGGACAGCGCCGGGTGCGTGTTCACGCACCGACCGCCGAAGTCGGCGAGGAAGGCGGCGCCGGTCAGCTTCATGAAGCCGGCGAGCACCACGAGGTCGGGACGGTGCGCACGGCAGGCCGCGGCCAGCGCGTGGTCCCACTCCCCGCGGGAGCCGGCGTCGGCGACCCGCAGCACGAAGGTCGGCACGCCCGCGCGCTCGGCGCGGGCCAGCCCCTCGATGCCGTCCCGGTCGGCGCCCACCGCGACGACCCTGGCGCCGTAGCCGGGGTCCTCGCACGCGTCGAGCAGGGCCTGCAGGTTGGTGCCGGCGCCGGAGACGAGCACGACCAGCCGCGCCGGTCCCCCACCGTCGCGTGCGTCGGGTGCGGCGGACGCGGCGGGGGTGTCGGGCACGCGGGAGAGGCTACCGAGCGCGGCGGCTCAGCGGCGCCGGGCCCACCAGGTGGCGGCGACGCCCGCGAACAGCCCGCCGACGCCCATCGAGACGGTCGAGGCGACCAGGGTCTCCAGCAGCGGCGCACCCACGTCGGTCATCCGCCCCGGGCCGACGGCGCCACCGGCCAGGGCGACCGCGCCCGTGAGCAGCAGGCCACCGAGCACGCCGGTCCCGGCCCCGCGGAGCACCCCGACGTCGTACCCGAGCGCGGGGTGGCGGCGCAGCGTCAGCACCGTGGCCACGACCGCGGCCAGCACGGGCGCGACGACCAGGCCGCCCACCCACGCCGGCGGGGTCCCGGGGCCGGGCAGGGCCGCCAGCAGCGGGAACGCGGGAAGCGCCCCGAGCGTGACCCCGGCGGGCGAGACGGCGGTGCCGGCGCCGACGGCGAAGCCGGGACCGAGCAGGTACGACGACGACAGCAGCGCCGCGTTGGGGGCGACCGCGGCCACCACCACCGTGTAGAGGAGGCCACCGGCCACGTCGGCGTGCAGCCGGGACAGCACGTTGGCGGCGGTGTCGAAGTGCAGCAGCAGCCCGACCGCGCACAGCACGGCGCCGGCGGCCAGCATCAGCAGCGTCGCGTGGACCGCGCCGACGACGACGGCGCGCAGCGACTCCGGCACGACGCCGCGCAGGTCGAGGACCCCCGGGGCGCCCCGCAGCAGCCCCGTCCCGATGCCGACCAGCCCGACGATCGCCCCGCCGGCGAACGACCACGCGAGGCCGGGCCGGGCCGCGGGGGTCGAGGCCAGGACCGCGCACACCAGCGCGACGACGCCGTACAGGCCGGCCGAGGTGAGTGCGGCGAGCCCCAGCGAGCGGGCGTCCGGCACGCTGGCGGTCGACGAGGCCCAGACACCCCAGCGGTGCGCGGTGAACAGGCTGAGCAGGGTCACCCCGAGCGGGAGCGCGGTCAGCGTCACGCCGGCGCCGGCGCCGGCGGCCAGGTGCAGGTGCGCGCCGTGGGCCATCAGCCACGCGTCGGTGCCGACACGCAGGGCGTCGCGGGTGGTGCCGTGGCCGCCGGCGTCGGAGGCGTACCACGCCACCAGACCCAGCGCCATGCAGCCCGCGAGCACGAGGCCCGGCGCCACGACTCCGGCGACCGCCGCGGTGAGGGCCACCGGCCGGCCCGGCGGGACCGCGGTGGCCCCGCGCCGGTCGCGGGCGGTCGGCGGGTCCAGGACGTCGGTCACCGGCCCGATTCTGGTCGAGCCGGTGCGAAGGGACCGGCTGACACGCCGAGCGCCGGTCGGGGCTGGCTAGCGTGGGGCCGTGGTGGCACCCCAGGGCACGGCCCGCCGCGTCCGGCCGGCGGTGCGGCACGCGCTCGTCGGGGCGGTCGTGGTCACCGTGGTGGTGGTGCTGACCGGTGTGCTCACCTCCACCGGCCGCCGGGGCCGGGACTCCCTCCCGGCCGAGGCCACCCCGAGCGGATCGGCCAGGACGACGCAGCCGGCCGCCACGCGGTCCCCGTCGGCGACCGTCCCACCGGCGCTCGCTCCCGCCGCCCTGCTCGGCCCGGGCGCGCTGCCACCGCTGCGGCCGGGCCGGTCCTGGCGGGTCGGCCGGACCGGCACCCCGGGACCCGGGCCGGCGACGGTCTGCCGGCAGGCGGGCCGCGCAGACCTCGGGGCGCCGAGCGCCCTGGTCCGGACGTTCGTCGCCACCCCGCGCAGCGGTGCGCCGGCGCGGACGGCGGTCCAGGGTGTGGAGCTCTCCGTGACCGCGGCCGCCGCCGGCCGCGGCTACCGGACCACGGTCGGCTGGTACGCCGGCTGCCGGGTCGCCCGGCTGCAGCTGGTCGACGCCCGCGTGGTCCGCGGGGTCGGCGCGCGGGCCCGGGTGCTCACCCTGCGACGGGAGCCCGGCCCTACGTACGTCGTCGGGGTCGCCCGCGGCGGCCGGGCGACCACGTCGGTGCTCGTCACCACGGTGGGGGGTCCGCCGCCTCCTGCGGCCGCGGTCGCCGGCTCGCTCGCCGGCGCCGTCGCCCGGCTGTGCGACGTCTCCGGTGCGGCCCGCTGCCCGCACCGCCCGCGGCTGGTGCCCGGGCTCCCCTCGCCGGTCGGCGAGCGCTCGGGGCTGCTCGTTGCCGTCGACCTGCCGCCGGTGGGCCACGTCGCACGGCCCTGGGTGGGGACCAGGCCCGTGACGCTGCACGTCGACCGGCCGCCGGTCGCCTGCGACCGGGCCGGCTTCGTCACCTCGGGAGCGACCGGGGTGCGGGCCCGCACGTTCCTGGTCCCCGGTGCCGGGCTGCCGGTCCGGTTCGGGCTCACCGAGACGGCCGCGCGCTTCCCCTCCCGGCGCCGCGCCGGCGACGCCCTGTCCGGCGTCCGGAGGGCGGTCGCGGGCTGTCACCGACGCCACCTGGCCACGACCGTCGGTCCGGAGCGCCGGGTCGGGGGCCCAGGCCGCCATGACGCGTCGGCCTGGGACCTGACCACCCGGGTCACCGGCTCCAGCACGGTCCGGTTCCGGCTCGGTCTCGTCCGCGCCGGCAGCCGGGTCGCGGAGCTGAGCCTGAGCCCGGTGGAGGGCGCGGACCTGTCGTCGGCGGCGTTCGACGCCCTGCTGCAGCGGGCCGGCGACCGGCTCGCCGCCTCTGGTCGGTCGTAGGGTCTGCCGTGTGACGCCAGACCCCTGCGACCGGGCCGAGGCCGAGGCGGCCGACGCCCGGAGCCCCCTCCGGCACCGCCGCGACCTCTTCGACCTCCCCGAGGGTCTGGTGTACCTCGACGGCAACTCCCTCGGCGCTCCGCCGCGGTCGGTCGCGACCCGGCTCCAGCAGGTGGTCGCCTCCGAGTGGGGACAGGGCCTGATCTCGTCGTGGAACACCGCCGACTGGGTGGGCCTGTCCCGCCGTGTCGGCGACCGGATCGCCCCGCTCCTCGGCGCCGCTCCGGGCGACGTCCACGTCGGCGACTCCACCAGCGTCACGCTCTTCAAGAGCCTGGTGGCGGCCTGCCGGCTGCGACCGGACCGGCGCGTGCTGGTCATCGAGCCGAGCACCTTCCCCACCGACGCGTACGTCGCCGCGGGAGTCGCCCGGCTCCTCGGGCTCGAGGTGCGCTGGTGCGACCCCGCCGACCCCGCCGCCTCGCTCGACGAGGACGTCGCGGTGCTGGCGCTGACGCACGTGGACTTCCGCACCGGCGCCATGTTCGACCTGCCGGGGCTGACCGCCGCCGCCCACGGGGCCGGCGCGCTGGCGCACTGGGACCTGTGCCACTCGACCGGCGCGGTCCCCGTCGACCTCGCCTCGGCCCACGCCGACGCCGCGGTCGGCTGCACGTACAAGTACCTCAACGGCGGGCCCGGGTCGCCGGCCTTCGCCTGGGTGCACCCCGGGCACCAGGCCGCCTGGGACCAGCCGGTCACCGGGTGGTTCGGGCACGCTCAGCCCTTCGCGATGGAGCGCGACTACGCGCCGGCCGAGGGGGTGGCCAAGATGGCCTCGGGCACGCCCCCGGTCCTCGCGCTGTCGGCGCTGGACGCCGCCCTGGACGCCTTCGACGGCGTTCGGCCCGAGGACCTGCGGGCGGAGTCGCTGGCGCTGACCGACCGGTTCCTCGCGCTGGTCGACGAGCGGCTCGGCGCGGCGGTCGAGGTGGTCACACCCCGGGAGCACGCCCGGCGCGGCAGCCAGGTCTCGCTGAGGCACCCGGAGGCGTACGGCCTCGTGCAGGCGCTGATCGCCCGCGGTGTGGTCGGCGACTTCCGCACCCCCGACGTGGCGCGGTTCGGCTTCGCGCCGCTCTACGTCCGGCACGTCGACGTCGTGGCCGCGGTCGAGCGGCTGGTCGAGGTGCTCGACGCCGGCGAGCACCTGCGGCCGGACTACGCCGTCCGCCAGGCGGTCACCTGACCACCGGCGGCGGCGACGGTGGGTCAGGCCGTCGGGGTCGCCGTCGGCAGCCAGAACCGCAGCTTGCCGTTGCGGACGTCCTCGAGGACGCCGCCGTTGCGCTCGATCACCGTGCGCGAGGCCAGGTTGTCCTCGTCGCAGGTGACCAGCGCCGGGTCGATCCCGCGGTCGGCGGCGACCGTGGCCATCAGGGCCAGCGCGACGGTGGCGTAGCCCTGGTTGCGGGCGCTGGGCCGGACGGCGTACCCGATGTGCCCGCCGACCTCGCGCAGCCACGGCGTCAGCTCGTGGCGCAGCGAGATCCGACCGACCACCGTGTCGTCGTCCAGGATCCACAGGTAGGTGCCGGTCACCCAGGCCGCCGGCATCGGCGTGCTCGGGTCCTCCAGCGCCTTGGTGAAGCGGCAGAACTCCGCGAAGACGTCGGGGTCGGTGAGCCGGTCGAGCGTGTAGGACGCGCCGGCGAAGCCGTGCTCCTCGGGCATCACCAGCTCGAGGTAGTGCTCGTTGCCCTCCTCCTTCAGCTCGCGGAGGGCGTCGAGGTAGGAGGCCTGGTAGCGGGGGTCGGGCTCCACGAGTCGCAGCGGCACGTCCGGCCCCCGCTCAGGCGTAGCTCGCCGCGGCGAGGAAGCCGGCGGCACCCTCGGCGACCCCGACGACCTCGCACGGCTCGATGAGCACCGGGGCCGAGCCGACGATGGCGGAGCCGGGCGATCCCGCCGCCGTGGCGCTGAACTCGTCCTGGAACTGCTGCCGGGCCTCGTGGGAGTCGAAGACGTAGCAGCCCTCGAACCACTCCCCCGGCCGCATCCGCCAGGTCTTGAAGCGCAGGCCCGGCCTGCCGGTGAAGCGGGCGTGCGACGACTCCTCGACGTACGACGCCAGCGACCGCTCCACCCCGTCCGGAGCGGCCTCCAGCGACCAGCGGACCGTCAGACCGTGCATCGGTGCTCCTCCG
>JAICLD010000140.1 GCA_025927595.1 Nocardioidaceae bacterium
CCGCGGGCGCAGCCGGACCTGCCGGCGCAGCCGTTCGCCCAGGCTGAGCTCGGTGAGCAGCCGCTTGACCGTGGCGAGCACGGTGACGCTCAGCTCGCCCAGCAGCGGGTCCAGGTCGACCAGCAGCAGGTCGCTGACCCGCGCCCGTGCCTCGTGCAGCCCCTCGAGCGCCGCCTCGACGCGGTGGACCTCCGGCGCCGGGCCGGTGCCCTCGGGGTGCGCCTCCGCCCGGACCAGGTCGCCGAAGGCCTCGATCCCGGCGGCCATCTCGCGGAACACCTGCTCGAGGGCGCCGGTCACCGCCTCCGCGATCTCGCCCTCGGGCCACGCGCGGTCGTGCGTGGCGTCGTGCACCGCCCGGAACAGGCCACGAACCGCGACGGCGGTGTGCTCCACTGCCTCCAGCCCCTGGCGCAGCCCCGGACCGACGTCGGGTGAGCCGACGGCGCGCACGTTGAGCCGGCGTCCCTGCTCCGCCCTCAGCAGCGCCGCTCCCACCGGTGGGATGTCATGCGTGACCCGGCGCGCCTCCTCGAGCCAGCTCGCCGTCCGCGCCGAGACCTCGCCGCGCCCGGCGGGGCGCGCCAGCTCGTCGGCGGCCCGGGTCAGCAGCCGGCTCAGCGAGTCGGCCAGCTCCTCGATCGCGCGGCCCGCGTCCTCGGTGCCGACCGCGGCCGGGAAGAGCAGGTTCGTGGCGATGCCGACCGCCGCTCCGACGAGGGTCTCGGTGATCCGCTGCCAGGCGGCGGCCTCGGCACCGAGCGCCCCCACTCCGAGCACCAGCATCGCGCTGATCGCGACCTCGATGAGGTTCGACCGCAGCCGCAGGGCCTGGCCGATCATGATCGAGACGGCGATCAGCACGCCCAGGCTCCACCACGCCAGCGGGACGACCGCGGAGAACGCCACGGCGAGTGCCACGCCGGAGACGACGCTCACCACCCGGTCGAGTCCGCTGGCGAGCAGGCTGACCGGGGTCACCTGGACGACGAGCAGGGCGGTCAGCGGCGCCAGCAGCGGCTGCGTGTGCGGGAACAGCGCCGAGGCGACGACGTAGCCGGCCACGGCGGCGACCGTCAGCCGGAGTGCCCAGGCGATGGCCGGGCGCCCGCCGCGGCGGAACCGCTCCCGCTGCTCGGCGAGGAGGCGGGCGGCCGAGTCGTACACGCTCACGTCCCCATGGTGCCGGGCGGCTCCCCGCCGCCGACGGGCGGTCCGGATCCCGCCTGCTGTGTAACCTGCGTCACAGCCGGCGGACGACGTACGCCGGACCGAGTCAGCCGGGTGACCCAGGAGCGCGTCCATGACCCACACCACCGAGCCGGCCCAGCCCGCGGAGTCCACGGAGCTGAAACGGGGTCTGAAGCAGCGGCACCTCACGATGATCGCGATCGGCGGGGTCATCGGGGCCGGCCTCTTCGTCGGCTCCGGGGTCGTGATCAACGAGACCGGCCCTGCCGCGTTCGTCAGCTACGCCATCACCGGCGTCCTCATCATCCTGGTGATGCGGATGCTGGGCGAGATGGCGACGGCGAACCCGTCCACCGGGTCCTTCGCGGACTACTCCCGGCGGGCGCTGGGCGGCTGGGCGGGCTTCTCGGTGGCCTGGCTGTACTGGTACTTCTGGGTGATCGTCGTCGGCTTCGAGGCCGTCGCCGGCGCCAAGATCATCACGTTCTGGGTCGACGCGCCGCTGTGGCTGCTGTCGCTGGCCCTGATGCTGCTGATGACGGCCACGAACCTCGCCTCGGTCAGCTCCTACGGCGAGTTCGAGTACTGGTTCGCGGGCATCAAGGTCTTCGCCATCATGGTGTTCCTCGTCCTGGGCACGCTCTACGTCCTGGGCGTCTGGCCCCATCACGGGCTCGACTTCAGCGGTCTCACCGCCCACGGCGGGTTCCTGCCCAAGGGCGTCGGCGCGATCTTCTCCAGCATCGTCGTGGTGATCTTCTCGATGGTCGGGGCCGAGATCGCCACCGTCGCCGCGGCCGAGTCCCACGACCCGGAGAAGGCGATCGCCCGGGCCACCCAGTCCGTGGTCCTGCGCGTCGCGACGTTCTTCGTCGGGTCGATCTTCCTGCTCGTGTGCATCGTGCCCTGGAACAGCACGGAGATGGGCGCCTCGCCGTACGTCGCAGCCTTCAAGCAGATGGGGATCCCGTACGCCGACGACGTGATGAACGCCGTCGTGCTCACCGCCGTGCTGTCCTGCCTGAACTCGGGGCTCTACACCGCCTCCCGGATGCTGTTCGTGCTCGCGGCACGTCGGGAGGCGCCGATGCGGCTGATCACGGTGAACCGCCGGGGGGTGCCGGTGTGGGCGATCCTGTCCTCGACGGTCGTCGGCTTCCTCAGCGTCATCGCCGCCTACGTCTCGCCCGACACCGTCTTCACGTTCCTGCTCAACTCCTCGGGGGCGGTCATCCTGTTCGTCTACCTGCTGATCGCCGTCTCGCAGTACGTCCTCCGCCGGCGCACGCCCTCCGACAGGCTCGCCGTGAAGATGTGGTTCTTCCCGGGGCTCACGATCCTGGCCGCCGTCGGGATCGTTGCGGTCCTGGCGCAGATGGGCCTCACCGAGAAGACCCGCTCCCAGCTGATCCTGAGCCTGCTGTCGTGGGCCGTCGTCCTCGTCCTCTACGCCGTGACCCGCTGGCAGGGCGGTTCCGTGGCTCCGGAGAGCATCCCCGACTCCGGGCCGGCCAGGCGGGTCGTGGTGCTGGCCAACCAGACGGTCGAGGCGGGGGTCCTCCACGACGCGCTGCACCGGATCGAGGGCAGCCAGCAGGCGGAGTACCTCGTGGTCGTGCCAGCCAACCCGGTCGACACCGGTGAGGCCGAGCGCGAGGGCGCCGCGTTCGTGTGGGAGGCGACGACCGTGGCCGCCCGGCGTCGACTCGACGCCACGCTGGAGGCGCTGCGCGGCCAGGGCCTCAGCGTCGAGGGAGAGCTCGGCGACTACCGACCGCTCGTCGCGCTCGACAAGGCGGTGCAGGAGTTCCACCCCGACCACGTGGTGATCTCGACGCACCCCGAGGACCGGTCGACGTGGCTGCGCCACGGCGTCGTCGCGGACGCCCGGGAGCGCTACTCCGTGCCGGTCGAGCACGTCGTGGCCGAGGTCCCGTCCACCCTGCCCTGAGCCCGGGCCCGACCCGCGCGGCTGCAGCGGATCGGGCTGCACCAGCCGGGCCAGCCGTCTTTACCGTCTCTCCGTCGGGGCCCACCACAACCACCCGGTTGCGTCATGCCGCCCGTCGAGGACCTCCCTAGCGTGACGAGCACGCCACGACTGGGTGGCGCCTCACGACGGAGGGGATCGGATGAAGGCAGGTTCACGTACGAGGGTCGGCGCGGTCGCGCTGGCCACCGTGGTCGGCACTCTGGGGGCGGCCGCCATCGCGGCGCCGGCGTCCGCCGGCGCCGGACACCGGCCGCCGAAGGTCGCCGTCCTCGCGCAGCACCTCGACGGCCCGTTCGGCGTGGAGGCCGTGCGCAGCCACGGGTTCGTCGTCGCCGAGAGCGGCACCGCCACGGTGACGAGGGTCGACAAGCACGGGCACCAGCACGCGCTGATCCGGGGAGCCGGCGGGGTCGCCGGCGTGGCCTCGAGCCGGCACCGGGTCTACGCGGTGCTCGGCGGGCCCGACGAGACCGGCGCGCCGCCGGCAGGCCGGTTCCCGGTCAGCTCGGTGCTGCGCTCGGACTCGCGTGGCCACCACGTCAAGGTGATCGCCGACCTGCTGGCGTACGAGATGCGCCACAACCCGGACGGCCAGGTGCAGCTCGTCGACGGCCAGCCCGTCGACGCCCTGTCCAACCCGTTCAGCATGAACCTGTCCAGGTACGGGCTGCTGGTGGCCGACGGCGGCGCCAACGACGTGCTGCGGGTCGACCCGAGGACCGGTCGGGTGTCGACGTTCTTCGTGCCGCACACCGTCACCGACGTGGCGGCCTGCCTGGCTCCGGGGGCGCAGGCCAACCCGGGGACGGTCGGCTGCGACCCGGTGCCCACCGGCATCGCGGTGGCCCGCGGCAGCGTCTACGTCAGCACGCTCGGGGCCGAGGTCCCGGGGGCGGGCCGGGTCTACAAGCTGAGCGGTCGGACCGGTCGGGTGCAGCACGTCTGGAAGGGGCTGACCGCGCCCACGGGTGTGGCGGTGGGTCCGCACGGGGCGGTCTACGTCTCCGAGGTCCTGTACGGCGCGCCCGAGGGCGAGCCGCCGGCCGGCTTCGACCCGTCGAGCGTCGGTCGGATCACGAAGATCTGGCACGGCCGGATGACGCACGCCGCGGTGACGATGCCGACCGGTCTCGACTACGAGCGCGGTCATCTCTACGCCTCGGCGTGGAGCATCGCCGGCATGCTCGGGATCCCGCAGGCGGGGCAGGTCGTGCAGGTCAACCCGCGGGCGTTCCGCTGATCGGGGCGTGAGCGGGCGGTCGCACCGGCGGTGCCAGGGCTCCGGCCCTGGCACCGCCGCGTGGCGGGACCTCAGCCCCTGACGGCCTTGATCGCGTCGCGGGTCCGGTCCACGATCGACGCGAACGGGCCGACCGCCCACTGGGCGGCGGGGGAGCCGGTGACCGAGGGGTGCGGGTGCGTCGGCGCGACCGCCTCGGCCGCCTTCAGCATCCGGCCCATCGCCAGCCGCCGGGCCTCGTCGCAGGAGGACAGGATGTGCGGGAACTCCTCGCGCTCCTCGGCGTCGGCGTGCTCGGTGACCGCCGTCTCGAAGGCTGCCAGCCGGGTGTGGAACTCCGGGGACGCGACGTCCATCCGCTCCAGGTCGGCGAGGACCTTGTTGGCCTCCGCCTCCTCGTCGTTGCGGGCCTGAGCGACCGAGTCGCCGGCGACCTTGCTCGTGACCGGCCGCAGCACCATCTCCTCGGCGGTCTCGTGCACGGCGAGCAGCGCCCGCAGCTCGTCGAACGCCCGTGACCGGTGCGCGCCCTCGGCGGTGGACACCTCCGCGAAGAGCTCCCGGACCTTCGCGTGCTGGTCCAGGAGGATGCGGATCACGTCGCCCTCGGGGAGGTCCGCGGCGCTGATCCGGTCCTGCTGTGCGTCATCCATGGTGGGTCTCCCTGTGTCGTGTGGGCTGTGTCGTGTGCCGTCCGGTCGAGGCTGCCGGTGCGCGGGTCACTGGAGCGGGTCGACCTCGTCGTGGTCGGCCACGGCGCCGGCGAGCCGGCCCAGGTGCAGGTGTGCGTCGCCGAGCAGGTGCTCCAGCGCGGTGAGGTGGCTGGTGTAGCTGCCGATGCTGTACTCGGCGGTCATGCCGATGCCGCCGTGCAGCTGGATCGCCTCCTGCCCGATGTGCCGCCCGGCGCGTGCGACCTGCAGCCCGGCGCGTGCCGCGGCCTCGGCGATCTCGAGCGGCGACCCCGCCGCGAGCACCATCGTCGCCCAGGCGGTGAGGCTGGTGGCCAGCTCCAGCGAGACGTACATGTCGGCGGCGCGGAAGGTCAGCGCCTGGAAGGTCTTGAGCGGGACCCCGAACTGCCGGCGGCTCTCGAGGTACCCCGAGGTGGTCTGCAGCGCGACCTGCATCGCGCCCACCGCCTCGTTGGCGGCGGCCACCCGCGCCGCGTCGAGGGCGAAGGCGAGGACCGCGGTGGCGTCCTCCCCGGGAGCGCCCAGCGGCGTGGCGGGTACGTCGTCGAGGTCGACCCGCGCCGCGCGGCCACCGTCGTGGGTCGCGTACCCGGTCCGGCTCAGCCCGGCGGCGTCCGGGGGCACCAGGAACAGCCCGGTGCCGGCGCGCTCGGGCAGCGCCGCACTGACCACCAGCAGGTCAGCGCGGGCGCCGTGCGGCACCGGCTCCTTGACGCCGGACAGCGTCCAGCCCCCGCTGGCTGCCGTGGCGGTCACCGAGGTGGCCGACGGTGTCCACCTGGCGCCGGGCTCGGCGTGGGCGAGGGCGAGCAGGCAGTCCCCGGACGACACCGCGCCGAGGACCTCGGCCCGCTGCTGGCTGCGGCCCGCGCCCGCGACGACCCCGCCGGCGAGCACGACCGAGGTCAGGAACGGCTCGGGAGCCAGAACCCGGCCGACCTCCTGGGCCACGATGCCGACCTCCACCGGGCCGGCGCCCATCCCGCCGTCCTCCTCGGCGAAGGGCAGCCCGAGGACTCCCATCTCCGCGAGCCGGGACCAGGTCTTCTCGTCGAACCCGGGGTCCTCGGCCACCGCGCGGCGCCGGTTCTCGAAGTCGGCGTAGGACCGGGACAGCAGGCCCCGGACCGCCTCGCGCAGCGCCTGCTGCTCGTCGTCGTAGCTGAAGTCCATGCCGGTGCCTCTCAGAGTCCGAGGATCGTCTTGGCGATGATCTGACGCTGGATCTCGTTGGACCCGCCGTAGATCGAGGCCTTGCGCAGGTTGAGGTACGCAGGGGTGGCGCGGCGCGCCCACTCCGGCAGCGCCGAGCCGTCCCCGGCGCCCGAGGCCAGCGAGGCCGGCCCGGCCAGGTCGACGACGAGCTCGGAGACCGCCTGCTGCAGCTCGGTGCCCTTCAGCTTCAGCACGGACGAGGCGGGATGCGGCTTGCCGTCTGCGGAGTTCGCCACGACCCGCAGCGCGGTCAGCTCCAGCGCGAGCAGCTCGTTCTCCAGCTCGGCGACCCGGGCCGCGGTCAGCGGGTCGTCCAGGAGGCTGCGGCCGTCGCCGACCGAGACCGAGCCGGCCCACTGCTTCGCCTGGGCCAGCACCCGCTTGGTGGCGCCCACGGGGGCGACGCCGACCCGCTCGTTGCCGAGGAGGAACTTGGCGTAGTCCCAGCCCCTGTTCTCCTCGCCGACCAGGTTGTCCGCCGGGACGCGCACGTCCTCGAACCACACCTCGTTGACCTCGTGGCCGCCGTCGATCAGCTCGATCGGCCGGACCGTCACGCCCGGGCTCGTCATGTCGATGAGCAGGAACGAGATGCCGGCCTGCTTCTTGACGGTCGGGTCGGTGCGGACCAGGCAGAAGATCCAGTCGCCGTACTGGCCCAGCGTCGTCCACGTCTTCTGCCCGGTCACGACGAAGTCTGCGGCTCGCCCCGACCCTGTCGAAGGGTCGCGGACGGCCGTGGTCCGCAGCGAGGCCAGGTCCGAGCCGGCGTCGGGCTCGGAGAACCCCTGGGACCACCAGATGTCGAGGTTCGCGGTCGCGGGCAGGAAGCGCTCCTTCTGCTCCTGGCTGCCGAACGTCGCGATCACCGGGCCGACCATCGAGGCGTTGAAGGCGAGCGGCGGCGGCACGCAGGCGCGCTGCATCTCCTCGTGCCAGATGTGGCGGCGCAGCGCGCTCCAGTCCCGGCCACCCCACTCGGCCGGCCAGTGCGGGACGGCGAGGCCGGCGGCGTTGAGGGTCCGCTGGCTGCGGACGAGCTGGTCCTGTGTGAGCTCGCGGCGCTCGGCGACGGCCTCGCGCACGTCCGTGGGCACCTCGGTGGTGAAGAAGGTGCGCATCTCGTCGCGGAACGCGGCGTCCTCGGCGGACAGCTGGAGCTGCATCGGGGTGCCTCCTGGGTCGGTGGACCCATGATCGCAAACGGCTCCGCACACGTGACCCGTCGGTAGCTCCGGCGCCTGTGTGCGACCGGGGGCACCCGCTCGGCGACCCCGCTCACCTGGTCCGAGGCGGGCCTGGTCCGGCTGGCCTTGACGACGCAGCGCGGGACTCCGGTCGACCGGCAGGCCGTGGCGGCCGACCTGGCGAAGAGGCGGGCCGGCGTCTGCCGGTTCCGCGACCGGGTGATCGGGCTGAGCGCCCCGCTCACCCGCCTGCACGACGAGCCCGAGGTGGTCGACACGATCCTCCACGAGATCGCGCACGCGCTGGCCGGACCGGCCGCCGGGCACGGTCCCGCGTGGCGAGCAGTGGCCGCGCGGGTCGGCTGCTCGTCACGGCGCTGCCTCCCCGCGGACGCGCCGCGCGTCCCCGGCGCCTGGGTCGGCGTCTGCAGCCGGGGCCACACCACCGACCGCCACCGGGGCCCCGAGCGGCTGGCCTGCTGCCGGTGGGCGCCCGGGCCCGCGTGGTCGCGCCGGGCAGGTTCGAGGGGCAGGTCGGCACCGTGGTGAGGCGAGGCCGCACCAGCTACCACCTCCGGGTCGCCGGAGGGCTGCTGCGGGTCGTGTTCGCCGGGGTCCGGCCCGTGTGACCGGCTGGCGACGTGCCGGTCGGTCGGTCAGTCGGCCACGGGCACCGGCAGCAGGTCCGGTCGCTTGCACCGGCCACCGGTCTTGTACTGCTGGCGCCGCAGGCGACCCCAGGCCCACGGGGTCAGGTGGCCGCCGA
>JAICLD010000265.1 GCA_025927595.1 Nocardioidaceae bacterium
GCAGGGCCTGGGCGCGATGCTCACGATGCCGGTCGCCGGCGTGCTCACCGACAGGATCGGCCCGGGCAAGATCGTGCTCGCCGGCATCACGGTGATCGTCATCGGCATGGCCATGTTCACCCAGGTCTCGGTCGACCCGTCCGCCGTCCACCTCTCGCCGGGCGGCATCGACGTCACCTCCCCGTCGTACCTCTACCTGCTCGCCTCGCTGTTCATCATGGGGCTCGGGATGGGCGGCACGATGATGCCGATCATGACCTCGGCGCTGCAGAGCCTGTCAGACCACCAGATCGCCCGCGGCTCCACGCTGATGAACATCACCCAGCAGGTGGCCGCCTCGATCGGGACCGCGCTGTTCTCGGTGATCCTGACCAACGGGTTCAACTCCAGCAGTGCGGTCGGCACGCTTCGCGCGGCGCAGCAGGCCGGCGGCAAGGGGCTCGCGTCGCTGCAGGACCCCTCGGTGGTCCCGAGGGCGATCGCGGACATGTCGCACTCGTTCGGGACCGCGTTCACCGTCGGGACGGTCCTGGTCGCACTCTGCCTGCTGCCCGCGCTGCTGCTGCCGCGCAGGAAGCCGGCGCACACACCGGACCCGGCCGCGATGCTGGTGCACTGACCGCTCTCGGCCGCCCTCGGAGGGCGGGGCGGGGCTCCGCCCGCCCCACCCCTCACCAGATCCGGACGCGGTCCTCGGGGTCGAGCCACAGACCGTCGCCTGGCCGGGTGCCGAACGCCTCGTGGAACTCGTCGAGGTTGCGCACGATGTTCGCACGGAACTCCGCCGGGCTGTGCGGATCGACCGTCAGCAGCTGGAGCATCTGCTCCTTGCGCCGCTTGGTGCGCCAGATGTTGCCGTAGGACAGGAACAGCCGCTGCTCGCCGGTCAGGCCGTCGACCTCCGGTGCGGGCCGGCCGTCGAGGCTGATCAGGTAGGCCTTGAGCGCGATCGTGATGCCCCCGAGGTCGCCGATGTTCTCACCTATCGTGAGCGCGCCGTTGACGTGCTCACCCGGCAGCTCGGCGGGCTCGAGGCCGTCGAACTGCTCGATCAGCTTGTCGGCGCGCTGCTGGAACGCCGCGCGGTCGTCGGCGGTCCACCAGTTCTCCATGTTGCCGAGCTCGTCGTACTGGGAGCCCTGGTCGTCGAAGCCGTGGCCGATCTCGTGCCCGATGACGGTGCCGATGCCGCCGTAGTTCTCGGCCGGGTCGGCGTCGGGGTCGAAGAACGGCGGCTGGAGGATGCCGGCCGGGAAGCAGATCTCGTTCATGCCCGGGTTGTAGTAGGCATTGACGTGCTGGGGCAGCATGAACCACTCGTCGCGGTCGACCGGCGACCCGATCTTGCGCAGCTCGCGGTCGGTCTCGAAGGCCGCGACGGCACGGACGTTCGCGAGCAGGTCTCCGGGCGTGACGTCGAGCGCCGAGTAGTCGCGGAACCGGTCGGGGTAGCCGATCTTCGGCCGGAACGTCTCGAGCTTGCGGTAGGCCCGCTGCTTGGTCTCGTCGGTCATCCAGTCCAGCGCGGCGATGTTGCGGCGGTAGGCCTCGAGGAGGTTCCCCACCAGCTCGAGCATCTGCTCCTTCGCGCGTGGAGGGAACCAGCGGGCGACGTACTCCGCGCCGACGGCCTCGCCGACGGAGCCCTCCACGAACGCGACCCCGCGCTTCCAGCGGGCCCGCAGCTCGGGGGTGCCCTGCAGGGTGCGGCCGTAGAACTCGAAGTTCTCCTCGACGAAGGCGGCCGACAGGTACGGCGCCGCGGCGCCGACGACGCGGATCGCGAGCCACGCCTTCCAGTCCTCCAAGGGCACCTCGCTCAGCGCGGTCGAGAGGTGCTCGAGGAACGACGGCTCCCGCACGATCGTCTCGGCCAGGGTCCGGTCGTCGGCGCCCAGCGCCTCCGCCCAGACGTCCCAGTCGAAGGACGGCACGAGGGTCCGCAGGCCGCCGAGCGTGGTGAGGTTGTAGGTCTTCTGCCGGTCACGGGTCGCGGCGCGCTCCCAGTGGCCCGCAGCCAGCCGGGTCTCGACCTCCATCACCCGTCGGGCCGCGTCCGCGGGGTCCGGGACCCCGGCGAGCGCCAGCATCTTCTCGACGTGGGCGACGTAGGCCGTGCGGACGTCGGCGAACTTCTCCTCGCGGTAGTAGGACTCGTCGGGCAGCCCGATGCCGCCCTGCACGAAGTTGAGCAGGTAGCGCTCGGAGTCGCGGTCGTCGGTGTTGACGTAGGCGCCGAAGAAGCCGCTGCCGCCCCGGCGCTCGAGCGCACCCACCAGCCGGGTCAGCTCGGCCAGGTCCGCGGCGGCGGCGACCGCGTCCAGGTCGGCGCGGACCGGGTCCGCACCGAGCTCCTCGACGCGGTCCTCGGCCATGAAGCTGGCGAACAGGTCGCCGATGCGCTGCGGGTCCGAGCCCCGCTCCTGCGGCGCCTGCGCGAGCTCCTCGATGATCGCTCGCACCCGCTCCTCGGACTGCTCGGCCAGCATCACGAACGCGCCCCACGCGGACCGGTCGGACGGGATCTCGGTGGTCTCCAGCCAGCGGCCGTTCACGTGCCGGAAGAGGTCGTCCTGCGGTCGGATGTCGGGGTCCATGCCCGGACGGGCGTCGTCGAGGATCGTCACGCGCGCCAGGCTACAGCCGCCCGGGGACGGGTCCAGCCGGTCTGGACGCGGGACTGGCAGCATGAGGACATGAGCACCGACTCCTCCATCGAGGTCCGCGACGTCCCCACCCGGCACCGGTTCGAGGCGGTCGACCCGGCCTCGGACGAGGTGCTGGGGTTCCTCACCTACCAGCGGGACGGCGACCGGGTCGTGCTGGTCCACACCGAGGTCGACGACGCGGCGGAGGGCCGGGGCGTGGGGTCCACCCTGGCCCGCACGGCGCTGGACTCCGTGCGCGACGACGGCCTGCGAGCGGTCGCCCAGTGCCCCTTCGTCACGGCGTACGTCCAGCGGCACCAGGAGTACGACGACCTGCTCGTCCGGCCCTGACCCGAGGGCGGCCCCGGGACCGGCCCGGGACCGGCCCGGGACCGGCGTCAGTCCTGCGTCAGCCCAGGACGAGCACGGTCTTGCCCAGCACCGTGCGCGCCTCCAGGTCCGCCAGCGCCCGGCCCACCTGCTCGACCGGGTACGTCGATCCCACCGGGGGGTCCACGACGCCGGAGGCGACCATCCCGAGCAGCCGGTCCCACTGGGCCCGCATGAAGCCGGGCCGAGCCATCGCGTAGGCGCCCCAGCCCACGCCGCGCACGTCGATGTTGGCCAGCAGCAGCCGGTTCACCCTCACCTCCGGGATCCGGCCCGCGGTGAAGCCGA